>JAULUH010000300.1:0-11103 GCA_032111745.1 Anaerolineae bacterium
CGGCGCCACCACCGGACGGCCGCGGCGGGTAGGCTGGTTCGACGGCGTAGCCATCGACTTCGCGGCCTGGCTGAACGGCTTCACCGAGCTGGCCATCACCAAGCTGGATATCCTGGACGGCTTTCCTGAGCTCAAGATCTGCACCGGCTATCGGCTGGGCCGGGAGGTGCTCACCTCTGTGCCCGATACGGCCATCCTGGAGCAGGTGACGGCAGAGTACGAGACCTGGCCCGGTTGGATGCAGTCCACCGAGCACTGCCGGTCCTGGGACGAGCTGCCGGCCGCCGCTCAGGCCTACCTGCGCCGGATCGAGCAGCTGGCTGGCGTGCCCATCGGCTGGGTATCCGTGGGTGCCGAGCGCGAGCGCATGTTTCAGGTCTGACCTTACCAATCATGATGAGCTATTCCTACGATACCTACCTCTCCCCCCTGACCTGGCGTTACGGCTCCGCGGAGATGCGCCAGGTTTGGTCCGAGCAGCATAAGCGCCTGCTGCTGCGTCGCTTCTGGGTAGCCCTGGCCACGGGGCAGCACGAGGCCGGCCTGGTCACCGCGGCGGAGCTCTCCGACCTGGTGGCACACCAGGACGCGGTCGACCTGGCCCGCGCGGCCGAGATCGAGGCCGAAATCCGCCATGACCTCATGGCCGAGATTCGCACCTTCGCCGAGCAGTGCCCCGTGGGCGGCGGCATCATCCACCTCGGCGCCACCAGCATGGATGCGCTGGACAATGTGGAGGTCATGCGCCTGCAGCAGGCCCTCGACCTGGTGCAGGGCCGCCTGGCCGAGCTGCTCGGCGTACTGGCCGGCCTTGTCGAGCAACACGCCGGCCTGGCCTGCATCGGCTTCACCCACCTGCAGCCGGCCGAGCCCACCACGGTGGGCTATCGCCTGGCCCAATACGGCTATGACCTGCTGCAGGACTGGCACCACCTGCAGCAGGTGCGGGCCAGTACCCTCGGCAAGGGTTTGCGCGGGGCCACGGGTACATCCGCTTCGTATAGCCAACTACTTCAAGACACGGAGTGGACACCGCTAGATCTGGAGGAGCGGGTCATGGAGCTCCTGGGCATTGACACCCACCCGGTCAGTACCCAGGTCTACCCGCGCAAGCAGGACTGGCTGATCAGCAGCGCGTTGTCTGGCCTGGCCCAGTCCATCTACCGGCTGGCCTACGACCTGCGGCTGCTGCAGTCGCCGTCCATCGGGGAGTGGAGCGAGCCCTTTGGCGCGCGCCAGGTGGGCAGCAGCGCGATGCCCTTCAAGCGCAACCCCATCGACGCCGAGAACCTGGATAGCCTGGCCCGCCAGCTGGCTGCGCTGCCGCGCGTGGCCTGGGACAATGCTGCGCATAGTCATCTGGAGCGCACCCTGGACGATTCTGCCAACCGGCGCCTGTTCCTGCCCGAGGCTTTCCTGTTGGCCGACGAGCTATTGTCGCGTGCCCTTCGTGTTCTGCAGGGGCTGGACGTCCGCGAGGATGTCATTGCGCGCAACCTGCGCACCTACGGCGTCTTTGCCGCCACCGAGCGTCTGTTGATGGAGGCCGTCAAGGCTGGGGGCGACCGCCAGGAGCTGCACGAGGTCATCCGCGTGCATAGCCTGGCGGCCTGGGAGGCCCTGCGCCGCGGGGAGCCCAACCCTCTGCCTGCCTTGTTGCGTACCGAGCCGCGCCTTCTGCAGTGGCTCCTGCCTGGGGAGGTGGCCTCTCTGCTGGACGCCACCGACTACGTGGGCGATGCTCCCACCCGCGCCCGCGCGCTCGCCCGCTCCATCCGCCAGGCTGTCAAGGCTTAGCGCGCTGGCAGCCCGCCAGCCCCTGGCCTCATTGACAACCAACACACGCTGTGGTACATTGAAGGCGTCCGTCCCCAACCTGTCGAGTTACGAGCGGAGCGAGTTAACCTTATGATCGACGACACCAACATAGCTTCCTGGCCTGCAGCAGCCCCGACCGGGGAGGACCGGGAGAAGTTTCGGCTTGTGGCGCTGGATATCGACGGCGTCGTGCAGCCCGATGGTTCCCTGCATGCCGTGGACGCAGCAGCTATTCGCGCGGCGCACGCCAGTGCCGTCAAGATCGTGCTGGTATCCGCGCGCAGTCCCCAGGCCATCCACCGCTACTGGGCCCAGCTGGGCCTCGGAGTGCCGGTCATCGCTTTCAACGGAGCCCTGGTGTACGACTTCCCCAGCCACAAGCCTATCTTTGGGCAGCCGCTGCCCGCAGATGTGTTGGCCGAATTGCTGCAGCAAGTGCGCCAGATTGCACCAAAGGCCGCCGTGGGTCTGGACCTGCATGACTCATGGGCGGTTAACCGCCTCGGCCCGGCTGCCCAGGCCCTCATCACCCAGACTGGCACCTGGCCCTCGACCGTCGGTAACCTGCGCGCCTGTCTGCAGGAACCGATCTACCAGCTCTGGATCGATGCCGAGACCGAATTGATGGACCAGCTGTCGGCGGACCTGGATCGGACCGGCCTGGCTCTCATGCGTTACAGCGACCCCGACCGGGTACTCCTGCGCTCCGCTGCAGCCTCCCGGGGCTGGGCCCTGTCGATGTTGGCCGGCGAGCTTGAGGTGCCACCGAATCGGGTCATGGCCGTGGGCGCCGGCGGCCAGGATCGGACCCTGCTCCAGGCTGCGGCCTTCGCCGTCATCACTGGCGACATGGAGAGCCCCGGGGAGCTGCTATCAGGGGAAGGGGCAAGAGTCATCATGACCAGGGGCATTCCCGAGGCCCTGGAGCCGCTGATTACCCAGGTACCGACAGCCAGTACCAACCCCATCGTGCCCGTGCCACCGGAAGAGAACGAAGATTCATGGCTGGCCAGCGAGCTCTGATCAGCGTTGCCGACAAGGCCGGCCTGGTCGAATTGGCCGCCGGCCTGGTCGCCCTGGACATCGAGCTCATTGCCAGCGGGGGGACAGCCAGGGCCCTGGCTGCGGCCGGGCTACCCATCACGGAGGTCAGCCAGCTGACCGGCTTCCCTGAAATGTTGGATGGCAGGGTAAAAACCCTGCACCCTGCCGTACACGCCGGCATCCTGGCCCGCCGCACCCCCGAGCACCTGGCCGAGCTGGAAGCCCACGGCCTGGCCCCCATTGACTTGGTGGTCTGCAACCTCTATCCCTTTGCTCAAACCGTGGCCCAACCCAACGTAACCGTGGCCGAGGCTGTGGAGCAGATCGACATCGGCGGCGTAGCGTTGTTGCGCGCCGCGGCCAAGAACTTCGAGAGTGTTATGGTGGTCTGCGATTCGGGCGACTATCCGCGCGCGCTGGCCGCACTGGCCTCCGGCGTCACCGATCTCGGCCTGCGGCAAGAGCTGGCCCTCAAGGCCTTCCAGCACACCGCTGCCTACGACGCCACTATCGGCACCTATCTCGCCGGCTGTGCCGGTTCACCCTCTTTTGTGCAGGAACCCGCTGACGGCCTGCCCGACACCCTCACCCTGGCCTTTGCGCGCGCCCAGCCTCTGCGCTACGGCGAGAACCCCCACCAGGCCGCAGCCCTCTACCGGCCTAGCGGCCAGCCTCCAGCCTTCGAGCAGCTCGGCGGCAAGGAGATGAGCTACAACAACTGGCTGGACATGGACGCAGCATGGGCACTGGCGCAGGAGTTCACCGACCCGACGGTCTGTATCATCAAGCACACCAACCCGTGCGGGGTTGCCAGCGCGAATGGCCTGGCCGAAGCCTACCCGCTGGCGCTGGCCTCCGATCCGGTGTCAGCCTTCGGAGGTATCATTGCCGTGAATCGGCCCGTCGACCTGGCCCTAGTCGAGGCGGTGGGTAGCCTTTTCGTAGAGGTCATAGTCGCCCCCGGCTACGCCGAGGACGCCCTGGTCCGGTTGCGCGGCAAGTCCAACCTGCGCCTGCTGCAGCCGGCTGCAGATGTGCCAGAGAGCCTGTCCCTGCGCACCATTAGCGCGGGCCTGTTGGTCCAGGTGCCCGATAGCGGGGTCGAGCCGCCAGCTGCCTGGCAAGTGGTCACCCACCGCCAGCCCTCCAAGGCCGAACTGGAGGCTCTGGACTTCGCCTGGCGTGTGGCCAAGCATGTCAAGTCCAATGCCATCGTCTTGGCCCAGGGAAGGGCTACCGTCGGCGTGGGCGCGGGCCAGATGAGCCGCATCGACTCCGTGCACCTGGCTGCCCGCCGGGCCGGTTCCCGCAGCCAGGGGGCTGTCATGGCCTCCGACGCGTTCTTCCCCTTCGCCGATGGCGTGGAGACGGCTGCCGCCGCCGGGGTTACGGCCGTGGTCCAGCCCGGCGGCTCGGTCCGGGACGAAGAGGTGATCGAGGCGTGCGATCGCCTGGGGTTGGCTATGGCCTTCACCGGAGCCCGTCACTTCCGCCACTAGGGGGCCGGAACCCACCCGCGTTGGCGCCCGGCCTGTGGCGTGCGTTCTGGAGGAGAGGCATGCTCCCTGACGTCCAGCACTTCCTGCGGCCCGGCATCGTGGAGTTCACCTGGGGGCATCCCAACCTGGCGCTGCTGCCGGCCGAGGGGCTGGCGCGCGCTGCGGTCACGGCTCTAGCCCGGGCTGACCGGGCCGCGCTATGCTATGGTGCCGCACAGGGGCCGGGTAGCCTGATCGAGCAGCTGGCCTCATGGCTGGCGCAAGCGGAGGGCCGAGCCATCCCGCCGGAGCAGGTCTTCATCGCTGGTGGCCTGTCCCAGGCCCTCGACCTGCTCTGCACCCTGTACACCCGGCCGGGCGATCCCATCCTGGTCGAAGCGCCGACCTACCACCTGGCCCTGCGCATCTTGCGGGATCATGGGCTGGAGCTGATCCCAGCCGCGGGTGATGCGGATGGGCTGCGACCGGATGCCGTAGCCGCAGCCCTGGCGCAGCTACGGCGGGAGGGGCGGCCCCCGCGTTTTCTTTACCTGGTGCCCAACTTCGGCAATCCCAGCGGCGCGACGTTGCCCTTCCACCGCCGGCAGGCGATCGCTGCCCTGGCCCAGGAAGCTGGCCTGACGATCTTGGAGGATGACGTCTATCGCCACCTGTGGTTCGACGTGCCACCTCCGCCGCCGCTCGCCGATCTCGCACCGGAGTGCGTGATCCGGCTAGGCTCGTTTAGCAAGCTCCTCGCGCCGGGCCTGCGCGTCGGCTGGCTGCACGCGCCGGCCGAAGTCGTGCGCCGCTGTGCCGATAGCGGCCTGCTCGACAGCGGCGGCGGGGCCAGCCATTTCGCGGCGCACGCCGTGGCAGCTTTCATGGAACTAGGTGGCTTCGAAGCGCATGTGGAGCGGTTGCGTGCGGCCTACCGGGCGCGGTGCGACCTGCTCTGCGCCGCGCTGGCGCGCCATCTCCCTCCTGGCTGCCGCTGGCAGACGCCGGGCGGCGGCTTCTTCGTCTGGGTGCGGCTGCCTGTGGGGATCGACAGTGCCGAGCTGCTGCCGCGGGCAGAAGCGGCCGGGGTATCCTTTGTGCCGGGATCGCGCTTCTGCGCTGATGGCGGCTGTAACGCCTACATCCGGCTGGCGTTCACGTTACTGGCACCGGAGGACATGGAGGAAGGGGCAAGACGACTGGGCGCCGTGTTGAAAGAGAGCCTCCGATGACTTCAGCTGCCCAACCTTAAAATTATTCATTAGGCACGTTTTCACCCTGATTTACCAAATTACGGGTTGACAAAGCCCAGGGATACTGCTATACTTGCCGCACTGTTGCATCAGTGACAGATTGCACGTTTGTAGAGGTGAGACAATACCCTGATGGTGATTTCCGGCCTCTCCCTCCTTGGCCTTCTTGTTATCGTCATTATCGAGCTCCTGGTCGTTGGCCAGGAGCAGGCGATGGCTGGGATGCCTGTGAGATGCCGGGCCTAGAAGGCCCTTAAGCAGGTAGCAAGACCCCTCCCAGCCATGGGAGGGGTCTTTTGGTATAAACGATGGACGGCGCGCCGGGGTGGCCGCCGTCCGGGCCATGTGGCCGGAATAAGCAATGAGGCCCCAATGCCTTCATGGCGCCAGACACGGCTAGACCGTGCAGCGCGAAGGCCTGGGGCTTCTCTGTTTGGCAGGCGGTCGTGATGCAGTCATGTTTATCAGATGAGGTGAAAGAACTATGGAACGAACAGGTGCCCAGATTGTCTGGGAAAGCATTCTACACGAGGGCGTGGATATCGTCTTCGGCTATCCGGGCGGTGCGATCCTTCCCACCTATGATGCCATGCCAGCCTACCCGGTGCGCCATGTCCTGGTGCGCCACGAACAGGCCGCCGTCCACATGGCCGAGGGTTGGTCGCGGGTCACCGGCAAGGTGGGCGTGTGCATGGCCACCAGCGGCCCTGGCGCCACGAACCTGGTTACCGGCCTGGCTAACGCCATGATGGACTCGATTCCGGTGGTAGCCATCACCGGCCAGGTTGCCACCAACCTGCTGGGCGGCGATGCCTTCCAGGAGACCGACGTCACCGGCGTCACCATGCCCATCACCAAGTACAACTACCTGGTGACCGATATCAAGGACCTGCCCGAGGCCATGGCCGAGGCCTTCTATATCGCCCGCACCGGCCGCCCGGGCCCGGTGCTGGTGGACATCTGCAAGGACGTCCAGAACGCCAAGATCGATTTCCAGTTCCCCGAGAAGCTCCACCGCCCTGGCCTGCATAAGCCCCAACGCCACAACCCCGACGCCGTGGCCTACGCCGCTGAGCTGATCAATGGCGCCACTCGCCCGCTGATCCTGGCCGGCCACGGCGTACAGATGGGCCACGCCGAGCGCGAGCTGATTGAGATAGCCGAGCGCGCCGAGATCCCTGTGGTGACCACGCTCCTGGGCCTGGGCAACATCCCAGAGACCCACCCCCTGGCTATGGGTATGGGCGGCATGCACGGCGAGGCTGCCACCAACCACGCCGTGCAGGAGTGCGATGTCCTGATCGCCATCGGCATGCGCTTCGACGACCGCATGACCGGCCGGCTGGACAGATTTGCCCCCAAGGCCAAGGTTGTCCATTTCGAGCTGGATCCCTCGGAGGTCGGCAAGAACGTCCGGCCCACCGTGGCCGTCATGGGCGACTGCAAGGAGACCCTTGGTGCTGTGCTACCCCTAATCCAGCCCAATCGACACCAGGAATGGCTGGACACGATCCACGGCTGGCAGAGTACCACCCGCAGCGTGGATATCGCCGACCAGGAGGTGGATGAGCTGATCCCGCCCTTCGTGATCCGCCAACTCTGGCATACCACCAAGGGGGAATGCACCGTGGTCACTGACGTGGGCCAGCACCAGATGTGGGAGGCCCAGTATTTCACCCACCTGCGCGCCGGCCAGCTGCTCACCAGCGGCGGCCTGGGCACCATGGGCTTTGGTGTGCCCGCCGCCATGGGCGCCAAGCTGGGCAAGCCTGACGAGCTGGTGTGGGCGGTGGTTGGCGACGGCGGCTTCCAGCAGACCATGCAGGAGCTCGGCACCCTGGTCCAGGAGAACATACCACTGAAGATCGGGATCATCAACAACGGCTTTCTGGGGATGGTGCGCCAGTGGCAGCAGTTCTTCTATGACAAGCGCTACGCCGGCACGCCCATGCTGAGCCCCGACTACGTCAAGCTGGCCGATGCCTACGGTATCCCCGCCCTGCGGGTCACCGAGAACGACCAGGTTGCCCCGGCCATCAAGCAGGCCAACGAGTACGATGGCCCCTTCCTGGTCGAGTTCCGCGTTAAGGAGGAGGTCAATGTCTACCCTATGGTGGCGCCCGGAGCCGCCGTTGGCGAGATGATCCGCCGACCCCAGCCCACAGTGGTGCAAGGCTACTCGGGTGTCCAGCCCAGCTGGTAGCCACATCAGTCGAGGGATGAAGGAGACACGTCCATGAAACATACCGTCGTGGCCTGGATGGAAGACCGCCCCGGCGTGCTCACCCGAGTCGCCAGCCTGTTTCGGAGGCGCGGCTTCAATATCGAAAGCCTGGCCGTCGGTCACAGCGAAACTCCCGGCATCAGCCGCATGACCTTTGTGGTCTCCGGCGATGAGCGCATGGTCGACCAGGCCGTCAAACACCTGGAGAAACAGGTCGACGTGACCCGCGTCGAGGATGTCACCAACCAACCCGCTGTGGTTCGGGAGCTGGCCCTGATCCGGGTCAAGACCGATACCCAGAGCCGCTCCGATATCATGCAGATCGTCGACATCTTCCGGGCCCAGATCGTCGACGTGGCCCTGGACTCGGTTGTGGTGCAGGCTGTGGGCACCGAAGACCGCGTGGAGAGCCTGATCGACCTGCTCGGCAACTACGGCATCATGGAGATGGTGCGCACAGGCCGCGTGGCCATGACCCGCGGCCAGGTAGCCGCAGATGGCCAGGGCCGGCCACGTGCCGCCACCAGGGCCAATGGCCGCAAGATGGGACTTTAGCAGGAAAGGCAAGACATGGCAACGCTATTTTACGACAAGGACGCCGATCTGAATCGGCTACAGGGGCGCAAGATCGCCGTGCTCGGCTACGGCAGCCAGGGCCACGCCCACGCGCTCAACCTCAGGGACAGCGGTATGGACGTGGTGGTTGGCCTGTATCCGGACTCCAAGAGCTGGGCCAAGGCAGAGGCCGACGGACTCAGGGTCTTGCCTGTGGACCAGGCCGCCGCCACCGCCGATATCATCATGATGGTCATTCCCGATACCGTGCAGGCCCGGGTGTACAAGGAGAGCATCGAACCCAACCTGACGCCCGGGAAGGCGCTGATGTTTGCCCATGGTTTCAATATCCGCTTTGGCCAGATCCAACCCCCGGACTTCGTCGACGTCAGCATGATCGCGCCAAAGGCCCCCGGCCACCGGGTGCGCGAGGTCTACCGGGATGGCCAGGGCACGCCAGCCCTGATCGCCGTGTTCCAGGATGCCAGTGGGCACGCCTGGGAGGATGCCATTGCCTACGGCGCCGCCATTGGCAGCGGCCGCGCCGGCCTGCTCAAGACTACTTTCGCCGAGGAGACGGAGACCGACCTCTTTGGTGAGCAGTCTATCCTGTGTGGCGGGGTTAGCGAGCTGGTCAAGTCCGCGTTCGATACGCTAGTGAATGCGGGCTACCAACCTGAGGTTGCCTACTTCGAATGCATGCACGAGCTCAAGCTCATCGTCGACCTCTTCTACCGGGGCGGCTTGAGCTACATGCGTTACTCAGTCAGCGACACCGCTGAGCATGGCGACTACTACAGCGGCCGCAAAGTCGTTACCGACGACACCCGGGCCGCTATGCAGGGCATCCTGGCCGATATTCAGTCCGGTGCCTACGCTGAGGAGTGGATCGAGGAGACCGCCCAGGGCCGGCCCTGGTTCAATGAGATGCGCGCCAGGGAGCGCAGCCACCAGATCGAGCAAGTCGGCCGCGAGTTGCGCGCCATGATGCCCTGGCTGGACCCTGTGGTCATCGAGTGACCTGCGTCCTGACCGAAGGGTTGCTTGTGACCCAAGGAGATCGAGGCGATGGATACTGAAGTTACCGTTGACCCTAACGTCGATCGCGACGTTGTGCTCATGTTTGATACCACCCTGCGCGACGGGGAGCAGTCGCCCGGCGCTACCCTCACCGCCCAGGAGAAGCTGGAGATTGCTCGCCAGCTGGCCCGCCTGGGCGTCGACATCATCGAGGCCGGCTTCCCGGCCGCCTCCCGAGGAGACCTGGAGGCCGTTCGTCGCGTCGCCGAGACGGTGGGCCGGGAGCCCCGCATCGACAAGTTTGGCCGGGCTGCGCCCCCGCCCGTGATCTGTGGCCTGGCCCGCGCCAACAAAGGGGATATCGACAAGGCCTGGGAGGCGGTCCGGCCAGCCTCCCGGCCGCGCATCCACACCTTTTTGGCTACCTCTCCCGTGCACATGGAGTTCAAGCTCAAGATGTTGCCCGATGAGGTAGTGGCGCGCACCCGGGAGATGGTGGCGTATGCCAGGAGCCTGTGCCAGGATGTCGAGTTCAGCCCGGAGGATGCCGGGCGCAGCGATCCCCGCTTTCTCTACCGCGTGCTGACCGCGGCTATTGAGGCCGGGGCCACCACCCTGAATATCCCGGACACTGTGGGCTATACCGTGCCTGAGGAGTATGGCAAGCTCATCCGGGATATCCGGGCCCATACCCCCGGCGCCAGGGATGTGGTGATCTCCTGCCACTGCCATAACGACCTGGGGTTGGCCGTGGCCAACACCCTGGCCGGCATCGCCAATGGTGCCCGCCAGGTCGAGGTCACTGTCAACGGCATCGGCGAGCGGGCCGGCAACACCAGCCTCGAAGAGATCTCTATGGCCCTGTACACCCGGCACCAGGTGTATGAGGTCGATACCAATATCGTCACCCAGGAGATTCACCGCAGCAGCGACATGGTCAGCCGCTATACCGGCATGGTGGTTCAGCCCAACAAGGCCATCGTCGGGGCCAACGCCTTTGCCCATGAAGCCGGCATTCACCAAGACGGCATGCTCAAGCACAAGCGCACCTACGAGATCATGGACGCCAGCACCATCGGCCTCAGCCAGAGCAAGCTGGTTATGGGCAAGCACTCCGGCCGCCATGCCTTCCGGGTCAAACTGGAGGAGATGGGCTACCGCCTGGAGGAAAAGGACCTGGAGGATGTGTTCAAGCGCTTCAAAGAGCTGGCTGACAAGAAGAAAGTGGTCACCGATGGTGACCTGCAAGCCCTCATCGGCGATGAGCTCTATCGCCCCCCTGAGACCTGGCAGATCGAGGACGTGCAGGTGAACTGCGGCACTAAAGTGATTCCTACCGCCGTGGTGCGCCTGCGCAACGTGCAGACCGGCGAGGTGGTGACCGATGCCGGCTTTGGCACGGGACCCGTAGACGCCATCTATCAGGGCATCAATCGCATAGTCGGCGCCCCCAATCGCCTGGTGGAATTCGTGATCCAGGCCATCGACGAGGGCCTGGATGCCGTGGGCGATGTCACCATTCGCATTGAGGCGGAAGTACCTGTGGGCACCGCGGAGCGCGTGCACGGCGGCCGCGGGCAAAGTATCTTTTCCGGCCGCGGCATCGACACCGACATCGTCGTGGCCAGCGCGCGGGCCTACATGCAGGCCCTCAACAAGCTGCTGGCCGCCAAAGTGGAATCCGAGTCCGTGCTCGCCGTGGGCGTGTGAC
>JAULUH010000301.1:0-3639 GCA_032111745.1 Anaerolineae bacterium
GAAAGGCCCGGCGCCGCCGTGGCGTAGTCGAAGACATTGGGCAGCAGGGTCGCCTCAACACCCTTGCGCTCCCGCAGCGCCTGCTGCGCCAGCGAGTTGATTACCAGGTGCTGCACTGTGGGCAGCGCCGGCGGGAAGCAGCGCGCCAGGATCTCAGGGATGCAGGTGACGGCAAAGCGCTCCCGTTCCCAGGCCAGGTCGTGGTTGTGGGCCAGGGTCGGGATGCCGGTCTCGGCGATGAAGTCCGTCAATGCTACGCCCAGGGGTATCTGCATGGGGATCGACAGCGCGTTCTGCGTGAAGAGCACGTCCACGTGGTATTCCTCGACGAAGCGCGCTATGGCTGCGCGCAGCCGGGCCGCCATCGCCTCGATGCGCTCCTCCAACCCCTCCGTAACCTCGGTCGTGCCGAAACAGTGATCGTGAATCCACACCGCCTCCAGGTGCCTGAAATGCATCTCCGGCACCAACAATCCCGACGCTAAGCCTGCATCCAGCTCCCCAGCGCAGTAGCAGCACCTATGCCCCAGCCGCCGCAGGATCGTCGCCAGCTTGGCAATCTCCAGTGACACGCCGTCAGTGCCTGCGATTCGGGTGGAAATGAAACCAATGTTCATAGACGTATGGTCCTATGGAGCTGGATACAACGCCCGCCTGGTGTCCCGATCGATCCACCGTATCTTATCCGCCGGGAAGCGCAGCCACACCTCGGCGTCAGGCCGGGTTTCGAAGGTCGGATGCGTCGATACCTTGAGCTGATCGTCGCCCAGCCTGACCGTCAGCAAGTTCTGCGCGCCCAGCGGCTCCACCACCAGAACATTGGCCTTGAACGCGTCGGCGGCCGGGCTGGACAGGGTCTCCATGTTCTCCGCCCGGATGCCCACCAGGATGGTCTTGCCGTCGTAGGGAGATAGGATGGGCTGCATCGCCGGGTCTGGCGTCAAAGTGTTCTCGCCGATACTCACGACGTGCTGCCCGTTGGCTCGCTGCACCTGGCCCTCCAGGAAGTTCATGGGCGGCGTGCCGATGAAGCCCCCAATGAATTGGTTAGCCGGCAGGTCGTAGACCACGGTGGGGTGATCGACCTGGTGCAGCTCCCCGTCCTTCATGACCGCAATCCGGTCGCCCATGCTCATGGCCTCAATCTGGTCGTGGGTTACATAGATGGTGGTGACTTTGAGCTCGGCCAGCAGCCGCTTGAGCTCGGCGCGCATCTCCAGACGTAGCAGCGCGTCCAGGTTGCTCAGGGGCTCGTCCATCAGCAGGACCTCCGCCTGCATGGCGATGGCGCGGGCCACGGCCACGCGCTGGCGCTGGCCGCCGCTCATCTTGCTGGGGTAGCGATCGAGCATCCCCTCGATGTGCAAGAGCTCGGCGGCCTGATGCACGCGGCGGTCGGTCTCCATTTTGTCCACCTTGGTCATCTTCAGCCCGAAGGCGATGTTGTCGTAGACCTTCATGTGGGGGAAGATGGCATAGCTCTGGAAGACCATAGAGATTTTGCGCGCGCGCGGCGGCAAATAGGTGACGTCGCGGCCACCGATGGTGATGCGCCCGGAGTCGGCCATGCCCAGCCCGGCGATGGCTCGCAGCAACGTGGTCTTGCCGCAGCCGCTGGGCCCCAGCAGGACCACGAACTCCTGGTCATGCACGGTCAGGCTGACGTCGTCCACCGCGACGAAGTCGCCGAATTTCTTCACCACATGTTCGATGTTGATCTCGGCCATAACTCACCGCTACTTGCTGATCTGTCCCCACATGTTGAACAGATAGTTGCGAATCACGAAGATGAAGATGATAGAAGGGATGAGCATGAAGAAGGCGCCGGCAAACTGGTAGGGCTCCGATGACTGATACAGCGTGCTGAGCACCTGGGCCGGCAGGGTACGGTTCCGCACGGTCAGGATGCTGGCGGCAAACACCTCGTTCCAGGACATGACGAACGTGAACAGCGCCGCGGCCGCGATGCCCGGCAGGGCCAGGGGCAGGGCCACGCGGCGAAAGGCCTGGAACGGCGTGCAACCGAACATCATCGCCGCCTCCTGCAGCTCGTAGGGCACGCTGGCAAACACGCTGCCGATGATCAGGATGCTGGTGGGCAGGGTCAGCGCCGTGTGCATCAGCCCCAGGCTAAATACAGAGTCGTAGATCCCCATGTTGATGAACAACACCGCCAGCGGAATCGCCAGCACCACGATGGGAAAGGCCCGCACGGCCAGCACGCCCAGGCGGTAGGTGTCCCGTCCCCGAAAGACGTAGCGAGAGATGGCATAGCCCGCAGGCGCCGCGATCAGGGTCGACAACACCAGGGTGATGGACGCCACCACGACGCTGTTGACGATCCCTGGCACGATCCCTCGCGAGCGCAGAAAGAACTCCAGGGTAGCGAGGGAGAAGGGAATGAAGGGCAACACGCCCTTGGGATAGGAGCGCACCTCGGCCGGCGTGGTCAGGGCCATGGACGAGATGAACCAAACGGGCACCAGGATCCAGGCCGCCAGGAACAGGCCCACCAGGAGCGTCGTCCCGCGACCCAGCCAGAGACGCCGCCGGGCCTGCCGGCGGTAGGCCAGCATCTCGCGGCTGGCCTGTGCAACTGCGGCATCATGCTGTTGAAGATCGCTTGCTGTGGTCATGTGGCCAGCTCCTGCTCCTGCGTGCGCACCAGGCGCAGGTAGATCACCGCACTGAACATGGAAAGAATTAAGATCAGCCCCGCAAACGTCGCCGCCACGTTGGGGTTGCGGAATTCGTAGTACTGGCGATAGGCCTCGTTGGCCAGCACCGTCACCACGTCTCCACCACTCAAGGCAATCACTACGGCGAACACCTGGAAGGCCAGGATGGTGCGCAGGATCAGCGCCACCTGCAGGCTCGGCAACAGCAAGGGCAGCGTGATGTACCGCACGCGCTGCCACAGGGTCGCCCCAAATACCTCCGCGGCCTCCAACACCTCGTCCGAGATGGCCTGCAGGCCCGATACTACGATAATCATGACGATGCTGGTGGCCCGCCACACCTCGGCCAGCCAGATGGCGATGATGATCCAGTAGCGCGTGTCCGCGGTCAGGTAGGCCACAGGCGTGCTGATCAGCCCCAGGCCCTGCAGGATGCTGTTCAGGTAGCCGTATTGGGTGAAGATGGCGTACCACACGATGCCCACGGCCAGGTCCGATACGGCCAGGGGGATGGCGAAGATGACCAGGAAGGCGCTCGACCCCTTGATGCGGGATTGAATCACCAGAGCCATCACCACGGCCAGCACAAACTGCACGGGGATGATGAGCACCATCAGCAGGAGGGTGGTGGTCAGCGCTGGCCAGAAGAAGCGATCGTTGACCATCTTGTCGATGTACTTGCGGGTGAGCTCCCCGGCGTTGCCGCGGTCGATGCGGCCCGTGGCGCCGTCGCCGTATACCTGGATGTAGCGGGCCTGGGCCCAACCCTCGACGGCTTCACCCTCCTCTGTGCCGCTGATCAGGTACCACACCTCCAGGGTGACGGGCTCCACGATGGCCACGACAGTGTTGGGCTCCAGCCTGCCCGCGGCTGCGCTGCGATCGCTGGGCTCAGCATAGATGGTCGTCTGCGGTTCTGTGGTGCTGCCCAGCTTGCGCCGCACCGTGCCGCCAGTGGGCA
>JAULUH010000302.1:0-11059 GCA_032111745.1 Anaerolineae bacterium
GCGGCCAGGATCGGCATCCAGCGCCGGGGCAACAGTTGGGTGCGGAGCGGTTCCGGAATGCGCTCGGGCCAGTCTGGGCCGAAGGCCTCGGCAAAGCCATCGTGGGGCCTGGTCACGCGCGTGATGTGTTGGGCAGCCAGGGCAGTGCCGATCAGGCCAACGCCGACTGCCCTGAGATCACGGCGGGCCAGCCCCAGCACGATGCCCAGACCCCCGGACACCGCAAGCAGGGGTGATGCACCTCCGGCCAGAGCACGAGGGGCGAGGGTCATGAGCCAGCCGGCCCTGCCATCGGGCTGCAGCAGGGTCAGCCCGGCCAGGAGGGCGGAGGTGGAGCCAAGGGTCCAGGCGACTTTGCGCATCATGGTAGAGTCATGGGGGGGCGAATAGGGTGGCCAGTTGCTCGGCGCCTTTGGCATCGGTCACGGCCAGCACCTCGTCGCCAACCTCGAAGGTGGTCACGCCGCGGGGGACGATGATCTCACCCTCGCGGATGATAGCGGCGATCACGCATTGTTCGGGAAAGACGATGTCCTTGATGGCGACGCCGATGGCCCTGGCGCCAGGTGGAATCTTCTCCTCGACCAGGGAATACTGGCCCCGGCGCAGCTTGAGCAGGGTGAACATGTCGCCCATGGACATCTCCTCCACGATCAGGCTGGCCATGAGATCGGCCTGATTGATGGCGGCGTCCACGTGAAACTTGTCATCAAATAGCCAGGCGACGCGAGGGTTGTTGATGCGGGCGATGGTGCGGCCCACCTGGTAGCGAGCCCGCGCCAGGTAGCAGATGGCCAGGTTATCGGCATCGTTCGCAGTACAGGCCGCCACCACATCGGCCTGTGCGATGCCAGCCTGTTCTAGCATGTAGGGCTCGGTGGGGCTGCCTTCGTATACAGCCTCCGTGGGGATCTCGAAGTGGATGCGATCGAGGATCTCGGGCCGGTTCTCGACCAGGTGGACCTGGTGATCTTGAGACAGTAGCTGGTAGGCCAGTTGGGTGCCAGTGCGCCCGCCGCCTGCGACAATAACGAACATGGGTGATACCTCGGATTAGGACAGGTGCTGGCGTAGGGCGGCCAGTCCCTCAGGAGTGGTGCTGACATGCAGTGCGTCCCCGGCCTGCAGCAGGGTGCCGGGCTCGGGCAGGGTACCGCGGCCGGCGCGAGTCAGAGCGGCCACCACAGCAGGTCCGGTAGCGGCCAGCTCGGCGACGGTCCGGCCGGCCCAGTTCTCTGGGACGACCAGCTCGCAGATCTCTACCTCCCCATTGCCAGCAGAGACCAGGGGAATCACGGCGCCTGGGATCAGCAGCTCTTCGATGCGCTGGGCACCCCAGGTACTGGAGGCAACCACCTGGAGCCCAAAGGCCTCGACGAGGGGCCGGTGCCGGGGGTCGTAGTTGCGCACCACCACGCTGGGCACCCTGTAGACCGTAGCTGCGATGTAGCCAATGACGCCGTTGAGGGAGTCTGAGCTGGTGACAGCGGCCAGGGCATCGGCGTTCTCAATGCCCGCGCGATGGAGCATGGCCTCGGAGAGCACATCGCCCTCCAGGGTCCGCCCCCGGAAATCGGGGGGGAGGCTGTGAAAGGCCAGAGCAACCCGGTCCACGACGGTGACGTGAACCTTCTTCTGATACAGCCGGTAGGCCAGCTCAGAGCCCACCCGGCCACAGCCGACGACGATGACGTTCATACTAGCCTACAACTTCCTCTGGGGGCTTTGGTTCGTTCACCTGGTAGGGAACGTCCATGACGACCACACCGGACAGGTTGCGCAGGGCCAAGCGCAGGGTTAGCGCGGCCTGGGTATGCAAGAGGTTTTGCCACCAGTGCTCGGGCACAAACTCAGGCACGACTACCGCGATCGTCTCATTGGGCTGCCGATGGGAGGCGACGTCGGTGATGTAGTCCATCAACGGCTCATGCAGGAGGCGGTAGGGGGAGTCCAGGATCACCAATCGCACTCCTTCGCCCCAGGTTTCCCATTTGCGCTTGGTCTTCTCGGTCTCCTCGGGATCCACGGAGACGTGGACGGCGGTGACGTCGTTGGAGATGGATCGGGCAAAACGCAGAGCCTGCATGGTGCCTTGGTGGACGCCGCTGACGGGCAGGATGACCCGCTTGCGGGAGATGGTGGGAGGCGCGGCGTAATGGTCCAGGGAGAGGCGCCGGGCCAGGTTGCGATAGTGGCGCTGGATAGTGGCCAAGATGAACACGATCGCCGGGATGAGCAACAGCACGATCCACGCGCCCTGGGTGAACTTAGTCACCGCGAAGACCAACATCACGATGAAGGTACAGGCTGCACCGAAGCCGTTGATCACCATCTTGAGGCGCCAGCGGGGGTCGTGGGTGAGGGTCGAGTCATGCTCCTGAATCTCCTCACCGGGCGCCATCTGGCCGACCCGGCGCCAGCGCAGGGCCATGCCGGCCTGGCTCAAGGTGAAAGAGAGGAACACTCCAATGGCATAGAGGGGGATCAGGGCGGTAACGCTGGCATTGAAGATCAGGATCAGCAGGCAGGCGATGACGGCCAGGGCGATGATGCCCCGGGAGAACACCAGGCGGCTGCCGCGGAAGGCCAGGTAGCGCGGCAGAAAGCCGTCATGGGCCATCAGCGCGCCCAGGCGGGGAAAACCGGCGAAAGAGGTGTTGGAAGCCATGATGAGGATGATCGTAGTGCCGGCGATGACCAGCAGGTAGAGCAGCCCCTCGTTGCCGAAGACGGTACGAGCCAGCTGGGAGATGACGGTCTCTGCTTCGGACGGAATGGCCTGGATCTGCACGGACAGAAAGGTGATGCCAATGAAGAGCACGCCCAAGATGGTCGACATCCAGAGCAGGGTGACGCCGGCGTTGCGGCTTCTGGGCTCACGGAAGGCCGTGATACCGTTGGAGATAGCCTCCACGCCGGTGAGGGCCGTAGTACCGTTGGCGAAGGCCCGCAGCAGCAAGAAGAGCCCAACCGCGGTCAGGGTCTGTTCGTATTCCAGGGGAGGCGGATTCGGCACGGTGCCCAGGGCCCCGGCTGCGTAGCGATAGAACCCCACGCCCAGGGTGATGATCATCATCATCAGGAAGAAATAGGTGGGGATGGCAAAGGCCGCGCCGGCCTCCTTGACCCCGCGCAGGTTGACTACCATCACCATGAGAACCAACGCCACCGCAATGAGGGCACGGTAGGGAAACAGGACGGGAAAGGCCGAGGCCAGCTGGGCCACGCCTGAGGACATGGACACGGCGACGGTGAGGATGTAGTCGGTGAGGAGAGCGGCGCCGGCGACCATGGCTGGCAGGGCACCGAGGTTGTCATGAGAGACGATATAGGCACCGCCACCGTTGGGGTAGGCGTGGATCGTCTGCTCGTAGGAGATGGTGACGATGGCGAGCAGGATCACGATAGTGATGGAAATGGGCAGGGCAAAGGTGAAGGCGGCCACACCCGCGGCGGCCAGGATCACCAGGATTTCCTGAGTGGCGTAGGCCGTAGAGGAGAGGGCATCTGAGGCAAACACGGCCAGACCAACGGCTTTGCGCACGGTCTGTTCCGCAGCGTCGGCCGTGGGCAGGGGCCGGCCCAGCAGCCAGGTCTGCCAGGAGCCCGGTGGCTTGTAGGTGGCGGGCCGGTGCACGACGGTGGTGCGACTGTCTTCGTCAATCATCATAAGCAAACAGCCTTCGCTTGTCGCTGACCAGCACACAAGAAGGGGGCGCTGCGAGCCTTCTCAGACCCCGCCGGCCCACCACAAGGCCTGGTGGCTCCGCAATCCCTTTTAGGAGGTCTGATGGGCGCCGGAATGGGGTGGACAAGGCGCCTGCGTCCCTTTATACCCCCAAAAACGTGGCATGGCAAGTCGGATCAGGGTCGCTAAAGGCTGCGCTTGTGGCAGGCTGGTGCCAGCTCTACAGCCAGCGTTGGCGACGCAGGTAGATCAGCAACAGGCCGGTAATCACCCCGGCCAGCGCCCAGAATAGCGGATAGCCCCAACGCCAGGTAATCTCGGGGAAATACTGGAAGTTCATGCCGTACACGCCGGCCAGGAAAGTCAAGGGGATAAAGATGGCTGAGAAGATGGTCAACACCTTGACAATTTCGTTGGTGCGGTTGCTGACACTGGTGAGATAGACGTCGAGCATACTGGAGAGCCCCTCGCGCTCGCTCTCGATGACGTCAATCATCTGCACCGTGTGATCGTGGACATCGCGCAGGTAGATGCGGGTCTCAGGCTGGATCAGCGGGGACTCCTCCCGCAATATGGCGGACAGCACATCGCGCAGGGGCCACACCGCCCGCCGCACGGCGATCATCTCCCTTTTCAGGTGCGACAGAACGTGCAGGACCTCCCGGGCTGATTCTTCCAGCAGTACATCTTCAATGCCCTCGGTGTCCTCGCCGATGCGCTCCAGGACGTGGAAGTAGTTATCCACCACAGCATCGATGAGAGCGTAGGCCAGGTAGTCCGCGCCCATGGTGCGAATGCGGCCCTTGCCGCTGCGGATGCGATCGCGCACCCCATCGAACACATCGTCGTCGTCCTCCTGGAAGGACACCACGTAGTCCTTGCCCAGGATGAGGCTAACCTGCTCTACCTCGACCTCCTCGGCGGGTACAGTGTAATCCAGCATCTTGAGGATGATGAAGAAATACGTACCGTAGTCTTCGATCTTGGGCCGCTGGGACGTGTCCACCAGGTCTTCCAGGAGCAGCGGGTGCAGGTTGAGATGCTGGCCGATCACGGCGATAGCATCCAGATCGTTCAAGCCGGCGATGTTGAGCCAAGTTACGGTGGGTGCATCAAGAAAGGGCAGGCAGGCCTCGGGGGAGGACAGCTCCTCCTCGGTGAACTGCTGTGCGTCGTACTCCATCAGCATCAGCCGGGCCGGGGCCTGACGCTGCTTGCCGATGTGCAGCATCGTCCCCGGGGGCAGGCCGGCCTTGGCAGACTCCCGCACCTTGCCGGCGCTCTTGTCCAACTCGGCGTCAGACGAGCCGTTTGCCGTTGACATCAGGAGACACCTTCAGATACTCTAAGGCTCGACTGCCCAGGCGTTGGGCCAGGGCCTGCGGGTCGGCGCCGTGCAGCTGGATGTGGCCGCCGGCCATGGTTCCGTGCCCGCCGGCGATGCCGAGGTCACCGACCACCGCCCGCACCAGCTGGCCGGCCCTGGCCCGCCGGCTGCGGCTGCGCACGGACAGGTTGAGGCTATCGTTGTAGGTACCCATGCATAACACCCACTGGACGCCCTCCAAGCGCGACAACAGATCGGCGATCTCGGCGGCCAAGTCGGGGTAAGCCATAGGGCCGACATAGGACAGGACGACCGAGTCGTAGACCTGGGCCGATTGGAAGGCCTGCACGAAGCTCTGGAAATAAGCGGTGGGGAGGCGAGCGCCAGCGATTTCGGACAGCCCATCGATCTCCACCAGGGGCTGCAAATACTGGTAGGCCACCATATCGGCCATGCCGGCCCCGCGCCACAGCCCCATGGTGTCGGTCTTGATGCCATAAAAGAGAGCGGTGGCCAGAGGGGGGGGCGGTTCCTGGCCGGCAACCCGTAAGTACTCAGCCATGATCGTAGAGGTGGCGCCGACATCGGGACGCACGTCATTGAACGCAGCGCTCGCGGTCTCCTCTCGCCAATCGTGATGATCGACGACGATGGCCGGCCGGTGCCCGGCGGGCAGGGGGTTGTTGCCTGCGCCGGGTTGGGTATCGACTAGCGCGATGTGGGTAGCCTGCCTGAGGTCGGCTGGAGCCAATTGTCTCAGGGGACGGCCGAGGTAGCGGACCAGGGCCTTGTTTTCGGCCCTGCCGATGATGCCGGCGTACTGGATCTGAGACGGCAGGTTGGTGACCTGGGCCAGCAGGTAGCGCAGGCCGACAGCGCTGGCGATAGCATCCGGGTCGGGATCGTTGTGAGGCACGATCAGGACCGTGGTGGCGCCGGCCACGGCCTCCAGCAGCTGGCCGAGGGATGCTTGTGTCATAGGTCGATGATAAGCCTGATTAGGCTTTTGCGCAACTGGCAGGGGTCTGAAAACCGATGGCACGCCGGGCCGCAAAGGCATGGAGCGCCATGGGCACGCAGGAGGCACAGATGATCATGCCGGCCGGACATAGGCGTGTCCGGCCGGCAGCGGAGCGGGGATAGGCTAAACGTCCTCGTCGGGCAAGGATTCTCCGTCGGCGCTGCGCATGAAGGCGCGGCCGTAGAGCGTGGTCAGGTCCAGGAGGCGCCTTTGGATGCTCTCGGAGAGGTCGCCCTCGCGGTAGCGCCACTGCCAGTTGCCGCTGGGCCGGCTGGGCACGTTCATGCGGGCCCAGCTGCCCAGGCTCAGAAGGTCCTGGGCTGTGGCGATAGCCAGCCGACCCACCGAGGCCCAGGCCAGGCGGATCACGTCCCACGCGATATCGCTGCCGTCGGTGCGGTTCATGTACTGGAGGGCAGCCACGCGTTCAGCGGGAGTGGAGCTCTCGAGGAACCAACCCACGGTGGTATCGTTGTCATGGGTCCCAGGGTAGACCGCGCACTCGCGCAGGTAGTTGTGAGGGAGGAAGGGATCCTGCGAGTCGGTCAGGAAGGCAAACTGGAGCACCTTCATGCTGGGAAAACCGAACTGCTCCATCAGCGCGTCGACCCCGGCGCGGGCCTCAGGGGTGAAATAGCCCAGGTCTTCGGCGATGACGAGGATATCGCCGAGCTGGGCCTTCACGGCATCAAAGAGCTGAACGCCGGGCGACTGCACCCATCGCCCGTTGACGGCATTTTCGGCGCCGAAGGGGACCTCCCAGTAGTCGTAGAAGCCGCGGAAGTGGTCGACCCGCAGCATATCGACGAAGGTCAACATGCCGCGGAAGCGATCGATCCACCAGGCGAAGCCCCGTTCTGCCATGGCGTCCCAGCGATAGAGGGGATTGCCCCACAACTGGCCGGTCTCGCTGAAGTAGTCCGGTGGCACCCCGGCCACGAAGGTGGGCTGGCCCTCCTCGTCGATGAAGAAGAGATCGGGGTTGGCCCAGGCATCGGCGCTGTCGTAGGCTACAAAGATGGGGATATCGCCGACGATAGAAATGCCCTGGGCGTTGGCGTAGTGTTTGAGCGACAGCCACTGGCGGAAGAAGTGCCACTGCAGGTATTTCTCGATCAGGGCCGGCTCGGCCATGTCGGCGCGCCAGCGCGCAAGGGCCTCGGGCTGGCGCGTGCGGATATCCATCTCCCAGGTTCCCCAGGCAGCACCACCGTGGGCGCCCTTGATGGCCATGAAGAGGGCATAATCGTCCAGCCAGCCGGCGTTGGCAGCGCAGAAGGCCTGGAACTCGGCGTGCAACTCAGGGCTGTCGTCGAGTTGGAAGCGATGGAAGGTGCGCTTCAGCAGCGGTAGTTTCCACGTGATCACCCAGCCGTAATCGACGTGGTCCGCGGGGAAGGGTGGCACGTCCCAGAGTTCCTCGGCAGGGAGGAGTCCATCGCCGACCAGGCGCTCGAGGTCGACAAGTAAGGGATTGCCGGCGAAAGCCGAGAAGCACTGGTAGGGCGAGTCACCATAGCCCGTGGGGCCGAGGGGGAGAACCTGCCAGAGAGACTGGCCGGCGCCAGCCAGGAAGTCGATGAACCTGTAGGCCGCACCACCCAGGTCGCCGATACCATAGCGGCCGGGAAAAGACATGGGATGCAGCAGGACGCCTGCAGAACGAGTTAACTCCATGGACAGCCTGTTCGCCCTCCAGCAAGATTTGTTTTGGCGCAGTCGAAGACGCCAGCGATTATATCATGGTGGTGCGGGCGCTGCAATTTCGGGAGGGCTGCCTGGTCCGGCGGATTGGCAAAGTGGGCCAACCGGTGTATCATTGCCGGTATGGACTCCAAGGGCTATGCGGAGCGTGCAGGCGAGCTATTGCGGCTGCGGGTTTTGAGCTTGGGTATCGCCGAGTCTTGTACTGGAGGTCTGGTGAGCGACCTCTTGACCGACGTTCCAGGAAGCTCCGATTATTTTATGGGTGGCATTGTGGCCTACAGCAATCGCAGTAAAGAGCAGCTCCTCGGCGTGCGGGGCGAGACCCTCACCACGCACGGGGCGGTCAGCGCTCCCTGTGCGGCGGAGATGGCCGCGGGAGCCCGGCGGGTGTTGCAGACCGAGGTGGCGGTCAGCGTCACAGGGGTTGCCGGGCCGGGCGGTGGTACGGAGGACAAGCCCGTGGGGCTAACCTTCTTGCACCTGTCAGCGCCCGATGTTGAGCTCGGCCAACGGGTGGTCTGGCAAGGCGACCGCCGGGCCAACAAGGAGAGCTCGGCCCTGGCAGCGCTGCGGCTGGTGGTGGCATACCTGGAACGGGGTGGCCGGGTGCAGGATGAGGTGGAAGAGAACTGACCGATGCATGCGACAACCATCGACGAGCCGGTTCTTGTGCAGGCCCGATTCTTGCCGGGTGGCGAGGTGCGGCCTACGGCCTTCGTGTGGCAGGAACGCACTCGCTACCTGGCCGGAGTCGGGCGCCGCTGGACTGAGGAAACGGGCACGGGTACCTGGCATTGCTTCCTGGCCCAGACCATGACGGGCGACACGGTGGAATTGCGCTGGCACGCCACCAGCCACCAGTGGCGGCTGCAGCGGGCCTGGTGGCGCGACGCGGTGGTATGAAAGGATAGTGCCCATCGTGGCCAGAAGGTTAGCGATAGCCGCGGGGACGATGGTGGTAGTGAGCCAGGCGGCGGCCCTGCCCACCGCGGCGCTGGGCCTATTCCAGGAGGCCGCGCCTGACCTGTGGCCCCTGGTGGCAGCGGGGCTGGCCTGGCTAATCCCGGCGGGGCTGACCTTGATCGCTGCGGCTGGGGTGCCGGAGGAGCGAGCCTGGCAGACCGCGCTGGCAGGCGTGGCTGCGGCCGGGATAGGCACCGTGGCCTTCTTCCTTACCGGCTTCGGCCTGGCGTTTGGCGGAATCGGGCTGGCCCGTGGTGATGTAGCCGGGCTGGATGGGCTGATCTGGGAGTGGTCGTTGCTGGGTGGAGATTGGGGTCCTACCTGGGGAATGATGGGCCTCAGGGGTTGGGCGCTCGGCGGCCCGGCGGCCACGACCGCGGCCTATGCCCTATTCGCAGCGTACCTGCCCTGGGCGGCGACGGCAGCCCTGGTGCCGCTGCTGGCGTTGCGCGGCCGCACGCCGGCGCTGGTGCCCTTGCTGGCCGGCTTGCTGGCCAGCGGGGTGCTCTTCCCACTGGGCATGAACTGGGTGTGGGGAGGAGGGTGGCTGGCCAACCTGGGCATCAACCTGGGCGTGGGCCATGGTCTGGTGGACTTCGCCGGTGCAGGCACCGTATTCCTGGTGGGGGGTGCTGTGGCCCTGGCAGGGCTGCTGGCCTTGGTCCCGCGCAAGCCGCGGCGTGCGGCCCATGAGCGCGACCTGCCTGTACCGCTACCGCGCAGCCACATGCCCCTGTTGGCGGCAGCGGGTGCTCTCTTCATCCTCGCCGGAGCCATGGGGTGGGCCTGGGCGAGCCCGCTGCTCATCCTCGACAGCATGTGGCCAATGCGGGGCGCAGTAACGGTGATGCTGGCAGCAGCAGCCGGCGCGCTGGTGCCGATGGCCTACACCTGGTTTGCGGCCGGCCGTGGAGACCCGTTGATGGCGGCCAAGGGCCTGGCGGCAGGCGCGATCGCAGGCATGGCCCTTGGGCCGTTTGTGCAGCCAGGGGCGGCGCTGGCGGTGGGGGCGCTGGTAGGGCTGCTGGTACCGCTGGCAACCTATGTGGTCAATGAGGTCTTGCGGGTAGCTGACGACACGCACGTGACCTCAATCTACCTGCTGGGCGCGATGGCAGGGATCATTGCCTTGGGCATTCTGGCTGATGGGCTGGCCGGTGATGGGTGGAACCAGGTGGGGGTAGGGTCGTACCTGGGGGTGGCAGGCCAGGGTGTGACAGGACTAATGCCCGCAGAAAGCCTGCAGCAAGATTGGCCCGGGCAGATGCAGGCCCAACTGGTAGGGCTGGCCGCTCTGTTCCTCGTGCCGTTCTTTGTGGCCAGCCTGTTCTTTGTGCCGGTGGCGGTGGTGTTGAGAGGCGTGCAGCGGCCTGGTGAAGAGGAGGCCGCAGCATCCCCGGTCATCGTCGTGCCGGCGACGCTGGTGGCGGAGCATGCGGTAGAGGTTGGCAGGAGGCCTGACCCCCAGCCGACTGGTGAACTGGAGGCTATGGAAGCCGAGCGGCCATGAAACGCTTTGTGGTTGTGGCCTGGTTGGCCCTGGTGCTAACAGGCTGCGCGCCGGCCAGCCTGCAGCCGGTGACCGCACCGACGCCCATCGTGGTGGTGGTCACGCCCACACCGCTACCCACGTTGGGCCAGACGGACCTGGATACCTCCGAGCGCCGAGTCATTGAGGTATACCAGCGGGCCAGCCCAGCAGTCGTAAACATCACCTCCCAGGTGGTGCGGGCGGACTTCTTCTTTGGGGCCTATCCGGAGGAGGGGACCGGGTCGGGCCTTGTATACGACCGGGACGGGCACATTGTGACCAACTACCATGTGGTGGAGGACGCCAGAACGATTGTGGTGAGCTTTGGCGAGGGCATGGAGATGGCGGCGGAGGTGGTGGGGGTGGACCCACCGAATGACCTGGCGGTTCTACGGGTGTCGGAGCTACCGGCGGATGTGCTACCGGTGGAGCTGGGCGATTCGGACGACCTGCAGGTGGGGCAGTTTGCCATTGCCATCGGCAATCCCTTTGGCCAGTTTGAGCGCACCTTGACGGTGGGGGTGGTGAGCGCAGTCAACCGGACCATCCAGCTGGACGATGGCCGGGTGCTCAGGGGGGTGATCCAGACCGATGCCTCGATCAACCGGGGCAACTCGGGCGGGCCATTGTTGGATAGCAGAGGACAGCTAATCGGCGTCAATAGTGCCATTTTCTCACCGACGGGGACGTCGGCTGGCGTGGGGCTGGCGATACCGGTGAACAAGGTCAAGCGAGTGGTGCCGGAGCTGATCCGCACGGGCCGCTTCCCCCACCCCTGGCTGGGAATCGAGGACCTGGGCTACGTTGTGGGCCCGGAGCTGG
>JAULUH010000303.1:0-10585 GCA_032111745.1 Anaerolineae bacterium
GGCTGATGGTGCAGGCCGCCGAGGCCGGGGCCATCATCATGCCCCCGGTGCCGGCCTTCTACAGCCTTCCCCAGAGCGTCGACGACATCGTCGACGGCACGGTGGGCCGCATGCTGGCCCGGCTGGGTATCGAAAACGAGCTGTACTACCGGTGGTTGGGCACGCGCGACAGAAACAGTTGACCGGCACCCATGAACCCTGAGCTGGCGCCGCCGCCACTGGAGGCAAGGATCCGGGCCTTTCTGGCGGCACATAACTCGATGACCCTGGCCACGGTGGGGCCCGATGGGGCGCCGCAGGCCGCGGCGGTGTTCTACGCCGCGGGCGATGATCTGAGCCTCTACTTTCTGTCCAGTCCCCGCAGCCGGCACAGCGAGAACCTGGCGGCCGAGCCGAGAGTCGCGGCCACCGTGCACGCCGACGGCCAGGCCTGGCAGGCCATCCAGGGGCTGCAGATCGAGGGCCGGGCCTTCCTGGTGGACGGGGTGCGCCAGACGGCCCACGCCGCCCGGATCTACGCCGGGCGCTTCGACTTCCTGGCCGGGCTCCTGGACAACACAGACGGCCCCACCATCCTGCGTGGCCCCGTCGCCAGCAGCCGTTTCTACGTGCTGCGCCCGCGCTGGATCCGCCTGATCGACAACACCCTGGGCTTTGGCCACCGCGAGGAGCTCTCCCTCGGAGACCGCGACTCATGAGCGACGCACCGGCCTTCACGCACGATCACGGCGACCACGCTGCCCTGCGCGGTGTGCCCTCCCTGGTCTGGCGCGCCGGCCAGGAGCGCCGCCTGGGACTGATTCGCCAGTGGGCCACCGTGGAGGGCGCACAGGTGCTGGTGGATGGCTGCGGTGTCGGCATGTACGTGCGCGGCCTGCAGCAGGCCGGCGGCCGGGTCGCAGGCCTCGACATCGAGTTCGACCACGTGGCGGAGGCCGCCGTGAACGCGCCCGGCGCCGCCCTCTGCCAGGGCGCTGGCGAACACCTGCCCTTTGCGGACCGTAGCTTTGACCTGGTCCTCAGCCACGAGGTGATCGAGCACGTGGCGGACGACCGGGCCTATGCGGCCGAGATGGTGCGCGTGCTGCAAGGTCGCGCTGTAATCTTCTGCCCCAACCGCCTCTATCCCTTCGAGACCCACGGCCACTACTGGCGCGGCCAGTACCACTTCGGCAACTCGCCCCTGGTTAACTACCTGCCCGATGGGTTGCGCAACCGCCTGGTACCCCATGTACGAGTCTACACCCGGGGTGGCCTGCTGCGCCTGTTCGAGGAACTCCCCGTGCGAATCGTGCTGCACACGGCGATCTATCCCGGCTACGACAACGTGGTCTATCGCCGGCCGGAGTTGGGGCGCTTCCTGCGCCGGGCGACCTACGGCCTCGAGCAGACTCCCCTGCGCTGGTTCGGCCTCTCCCATTTGTTGGTGCTCGAGCGGCTTTGATGGTAAAATAGCGTTCTAGCATACGCCGGGCTCCTGCAACACGCCTATGGGATGGCGATCCCGGGCGTGTCCTTTTTTGGTTGAACTATGAACTACGACCCTGAACATATCCTGATCAAGCGCCGCCGCCGGGACCGTCGCTGGCGCCAGCGGCCACGGCCCTTGTTGCGGCTGGCCCAGGTGCTGGCCGTGCTGTTAGCCCTGGTGGGCCTGAGCATCTTCTTCGTCGTCGGCTCTGCCGCCGGCACCGTGGCCGGAGTCTACGCCTTCTTCGCCCAAGACCTTCCGGATGCCAGCGCCATCGAGACCGAGCAGGTGGAATTCGAGACCGTGCGCATCTTCGACCGCACCGGCCAGCACCTGCTCTACGAAAGCTTCGACCCGCGTCCCTTCCGTGGGGACCGCACCTACGTCCCCTTGGAGGAGATGTCACGCTGGGCCATCAGCGCCACGGTCGGCCTGGAGGACCGCAGCTTCTGGGAGAACCCCGGGGTCAACTTCCAGGGCCTGGCCCGGGCCTTCGTGTCCAATGTGCGCGGCGGGCAGGTGCAGGGCGGCAGCTCCATCACCCAGCAGCTGATCAAGAACATCATCATCGACCCGGAGGAACGGTACCAGCGCAGCTACACCCGCAAGATCAAAGAGGTCATCCTGGCCATGGAGATCACGCGGCAGTACTCCAAGGAGCAGATCCTGGAGTGGTACCTCAACTACAACTTCTACGGCAGCTTCGCCTACGGCGTCGAGGCCGCCTCCCGGGTGTACTTCGACAAGCCGGCCAGCGAGCTGACGGTGGAGGAGGCAGCCATGCTGGCCGCCATCCCCCAGTTCCCGGCCCTGAACCCCTTCGACAGCCCGGAGGACGCCTACCGTCGCCAGCATAAGGCCCTGGACTCTATGGCCGAGGCCGGCTACATCACGGAGGACGAGGCGGACGCCGGTAAGAAGTTCTTCGACGATAACGTCCTGGACGACCTCCACGAGGCCGGCCTGATCGCCGACTACGATCGCGACAACGCGGCCGCGGACCAGGCCGCAGCAAACCGGGTGCTGGATGCCCTGGTAGAGGTTGGCTGGCTCAGCCAGGAACAGGCCGACGCGGCCAAGGACTACGGCGGCAACCGCTGGATGTTCCTGCGTAAGCGCGTCACCGAGCGCTTTGAGAACCTCAGCGCACCCCACTTCGCCCTCTACGTGCTGGACGCGCTGCAGCAGCGCTACAACACCACCGACGATCCCTACGCCATCTGGCGCCGGGGCCTGCAGGTGTACACCACCCTGGACTACGACCTACAGCAGGCCGCCGAGTGCGTGGCCCGCATCCGCATCGCCGCGCTGGAGGGTACACCGCCCGACCAATACGTGCCGCCCCAGAGCACCCCGCCCGATGCCTGCGACGCCTTCAAAGATCTGGACATGCAGCCCAACATAGAAGGCATTGACCACAACGCCCACAACGCGTCCGTGGTCGCCATCCGCCCGCCCACGGGTGAGATCCTGGCCATGGTGGGCAGCGTGGACTACGACGACGAGGAGATCGACGGCGAGGTCAACATGGCCCTGGCCGAGAACCAGCCGGGCTCCAGCTTTAAGCCCTTTACCTACCTGGAGTCCTTCCTGCAGGGTTACACCCCAGCCACCCGCATCATGGACGTGCGCACGGTCTTCCCCAACCCGCCCGAGCCGCCCTACGTGCCCGAGAACTATGACCGCAAGTATCACGGCCCGCAGCTGGCCCGCTATGCCTTGCAGCGCTCCTACAACATTCCGGCTGTGTGGCTCATGAACAAGGTAGGGGTCAAGAACGTTATCGACCTGGCCCACAAGCTCGGCATCAACTCCCTGGATAAGGAAAACTATGGCCTGAGCCTCACCCTGGGCGGCGGCGATGTGCGCCTGCTGGACATGGTCTTCGCCAACACCGTCTTCGCCAACGGCGGCGTGATGGCCGGCCAGCCCGTGCCTGAAGACCGCCAGCGGCCGGGCTACCGCACCCTGGACCCGGTCAGCATCCTGCAGGTGCGCGACAAGGACGGGCAGATCGTCTACCAGTATGACCAGGCCGAGACCGAGCGCCTGGTCGACCAGCGCCACGTCTACCTGCTCCAGAACATCCAGAGCGACTACAACGCCCGCCTGGCCGCCTATGGGGACTGGGCCCGGTTCCTGGAGCTGCCCGACCGTAAGATCGCGGCCAAGACCGGCTCCACCAATAACTGGACCGACGGCTGGACCATCGGCTACGCCCCGCAGCTGGCCGTGGGGGTCTGGGTAGGCAACGCCGACAACGAGGCCATGAAGGAAGTGCCGGGCAGTCGCGGGGCGGCCCCCATCTTCCGCGGGGTGATGGAATATGCCCTCACCCAGCGCGCAGAGCCCGTGCAGGAGTTCCCACGGCCGGAAGGGATCGTGGAGCGCACCGTGTGCTGGGAATCCGGCCTGCTGCCCACCGACGCCTGCCCGCGCCAGGTACAGGAGATCTTCATCGAGGGCACCGCGCCCACCCAGTACGACACCGTCTGGCGCGCCTTCGAGATCAACCGCGAGAACGGCAAGCTGGCTACTGTCTACACCCCGCCCGAGCTGCGGGAGACCAAGGTCTTCCAGATCTACCCGCCCGAAGCCGCTGACTGGGTGCGCGAGCAAGGGCTGCCCCAACCCCCCACCGAGTACGACGCCACCGTCGGGCCCGGCACGGTAGACCCCGAGGCTGCCATCATCTCGCCAGCCCCCTTCTCCTACGTGAACGGCATCGTCGAGATCAAGGGCAACGCCCGCCTGGACGGCTTCGCCAACTATCGCGTCGAGTTCGGCCAGGGCGTCAACCCCGGTAGCTGGACTCAGATCGGCCCCATCCACGGCGAGCAGGTCGCCGAGGGCTCCCTCGAGCTCTGGGACACCGCACCCTTCGACGGCCTGCACAGCCTGCGCGTGGTCGTCACCCGGGGCGACGGCAGCACCAAGGAGAGCGCGGTGCAGGTCACCGTGGATCACACGCCGCCCGTGGTGGAGATCGCCGACCCTGTGGACGGCCAGAGCTACGTCACCGAGGACGACGAGTGGGTCAGCATCACCGCCAACACCACCGACGACTGGGCCATGGACCGGGTGGACTTCTACCTGGATGGGGACAAGATCGGTACCAGCACCGTAGCCCCCTTCAGCCGGCGTTGGGACCTCAAGCTGCGGGGCTCAGGCGGGCCGGTGATGACGACCCGCGCGGTGACCCTCGAGGATGGCAGCGTCATCACCGAGACCGTGCCCGCCACCGCCTCCAGCCAGCCCGAGATCGGGCCCGACGGCCAGCCCACCGGCCGCGCCTATACCATCTACAGCAACGGCTTCGGCTACCTGATCGGCCCCAGCGACACCTACACCGAGACCCACCTGGTCCAGGTCAAGGCCTACGACCGGGCCGGCAACGAGACCGCCAGCGAGCCGGTGCGCATCTTCGTCGCCCGTAAGGTAGAGAAGGCAGAGGACGACAGCACCAGCATGCTGCCGCCTTCCTCCCTGGCGACCACCGATCGCCAGCGCCAGATCGCGGCCCTGGGCCCGGTTCGTCGCGAGTCTCCCTGAGCCCGCGCGGTGGAGATTAGGCCATGACCACCAACCTGCAATCCAAACAGAAATTCGAGCAGGCCCGCCGCAAGGCCCTGCTCCAGGACCTCCTGGACCTGGTGCGTGGCCGCTCCCCGGAGCTTCTCTCCTTCGAAGACGTGCAGACCGCCCTCAAGACCTGGCAGCAGGTGGAGGGACGCAAGCCCGAGAGCATTCCCCTGGACAGGATCGTAGGTAGCGTCGGGCGCTACCGGGACTTCACCCGTGAGTTCCTGCCTAAGGAAAGCGTCAGCGCCGAGCGCTGGCAGGCCGTCGACACCGCCATGCAGGGCATGAGCGGCCTGCCGCCTATCGAAGTGTATCAGGTCGGCGACGTCTACTTCGTGCGCGACGGCCACCACCGGGTATCGGTGGCCCGGGCCAATGGCCTGCAGGACATCGAGGCCTACGTGACCCGGATCGACACGCCCGTGCCGATCACCGTCGACACCCGCCCCGAGGACCTGATGCTTAAGGCCGGCTACGCCGAGTTTCTGCGCCGCACCCACCTGGACCAGCTGCGGCCGGACACCGACCTGGAGGTAACCGAGGTCGGCGGCTATACCGAGCTCCTGCAGCACATCGTCGTCCACCGCCACTACATGGGGCTGGAGCAGCAGCGGGAGATCCCCTGGGACGAGGCCGTGGCCAGCTGGTACGACCGGGTCTACCTGCCCGTCGCCGTGGCCATCTGGGGCTCCGACATCATGGAGCAGTTCCCCGAGCGCACCGCCGCCGACCTCTACCTGTGGATCTGCCGCCACCGTGAGGAGGTTGCCCGGTATACGGGCGCAGTCCCCACGCCCGCCGTCGCCGTCACCGACCTGGCAGCCGAGAGCGAGGCCAGCGCCACCACCAGGGTCGTCAAATCGGTCAAGCGCGCCCTGGCCAACAAGCCCAAGGCCGACAACCTCTCCGCCGAGGCCGCCAGAACCGAGTCCTCCCCCCCACCCCCCACCTCGTAGGGGCGGGCCTTTGTGGCCGCCGTTCCAACTAATGCCTCCCCTCGGCCAGCTATGCCGCATCTATCCCCTCGTAGGGTGCGGCCCTCCGTGCCTTTCAAGCTCTGCGATCTCCACGCTCCTTTCGAACGACGTCCCGACCCTTGCACCTCAACCGCCCAATCGCCCGTCTCTGCACTCTGGGTGTGCCTTCCTTTCCCATTAACCCATTGATTGTTTCAATGGGAAAGCCTTAATCAATGGGAACTCTCCACAACCCGGCCCCCACCCACCAGGGAATTGGCCCCGCCCAATGCACCTAACTCAAAAGGGCCTCCTCCCGGTTTCGCACCGGCAGCAGGCCCTTTTGCTTGAGAACGCCTTCCCGTAGGGGCCGGGTCTCCCCACCCTTCCGGTGCGACGACGCCTGGGCGAGGAAACCTCGCCCCTACTTGACCTCGACCTTGGCGCCGGCGGCCTCGAGCGCAGCCTTGTACTCGGCGGCGGCGTCCTTGGAGACGGCCTGGGCGACGGTGGCGGGCGCGCCCTCCACCAGCTCCTTGGCCTCCTTCAGGCCCAGGCTGGTGATCTTGCGTACTTCCTTGATGACGTTGATCTTGTTGTCGCCGAATTCCTTCAGGATCACGTCGAACTCGGTCTGCTCCTCAACCTCCTCGACGGCGGCGGGGGCAGCGGCGCCGGCCGCCATGGGGGCCATGGCCATCATGGGGGCCGCGGCCGACACACCCCACTCTTCCTGCAGCTCCTTGGCGAGCTGGGCAGCTTCCAACAGGGTCAACGAGTTCAGTAGTTCCTTGGCCTGGGCGATTTTCTCAGACATGAGCGGACAACCTCCTATGGTTTGAGTTTGTATGGATCGAATTCTGCCACCCTAGCCGTGGTGGCACATGCATGCGACGGCAGGCAGCCATCAGGCCCCTGCTTCAGCGCCCTTGTCAGCATACGACTGCAAGGTCAAAGATACCTCGCGCAACGGCGCGTGGATGGTCCGGTAGAGCTCGCCGGCCGGAGCCTCCAGCACCCGTAGCAGCTCGCTGGCCGGGGCCTGGATGACACCCAGCAGTTGAGCCAGCACCGTGGCCCGAGTCGGCAGCTCGCGCAGCTTCCTGGCCGCATCGGCGTCCAGGATCTGTCCCTCCAGGATCGCACCCTTGACCGCAAAGGCCTCGAGGTCCTTGGTGGCGTCGAGAAAGGCCTTCGACCCTGCCGCCACATCCTCGCCCAGGTAGACGATGGCTGTGGGGCCTTCCAGGAGCATCTCCGGTATCGGCATGCCGGTCTCCTGGAGGGCCAGCTTCAGCAGCGTGTTCTTGACCACCTGCACGGAAACGCCCTGCTCGCGCAGATTCCGGCGCAGATTCTGAATCTGCTGCACGGTGACGCCGCGGTAGTTGGTCAGCATGACGGCCTGGCTGCTGTTCAGGGATTCGACGTATGACTCGACCAGCTCCTGCTTTCGCTCTCGTGTGATTGCCAAGCGCTTCACCTCCTTTCAAAGAGTTCTATGCGCTAGAAAAAAACTTAGCCTTTGCACCAACCATGCAAAGGCTAACAGGGAGTGACATCCGGGCCAGGCGCCTAGTGCGCTTCGCCAGAGCAGAGTTCTCGATCCCGTCGCCTCGGCAGGCCGGTGGTTTGAGCCCAGTTTGGGCACCTGCGGTCTTCAGCAACTAACGGTGTCTGCTATTCAGTTGTGCGGCTCGTCATGAGCGCTGGCGCGCTCTTCCTGTGCGGATCAGGCAGCGGTGCGCAGCGCGGCCGCCTGATTGCTATCTACCCGGACGCCCGGCCCCATGGTGGAGGTCAGGGTCACCCGCTTGATATAGGTGCCTTTGGCGCCCGATGGCTTCGCCTTGTTGACGGCTTCCATGATCGCGCTCAGGTTGGCCATTAGGTCCTCTTCCGTGAAGCTGACCTTGCCCATAGGAATGTGCAGGTTGGCGGTCTTGTCGACTTTGAACTCCACACGTCCCTGGCGAGCTTCGCTCACCACGCGCGCGATCTCGTCGTCCTGCACGATGGTCCCGGCCTTCGGGCTAGGCATCAGGCCGCGCGGGCCGAGAACCCGGCCCAGGCGCCCGACCTTGCGCATCATGGCCGGCGTGGCAATGGCCATGTCGAAGTCGGTCCAACCGCCCTGGATCTTGTCGATCAGCTCGTCGCTGCCCACGAAATCCGCCCCGGCCTCTTCGGCGATCTTGACGGTGTCACCCTCGGCGAAGACCAGAATGCGCACCTGCTTGCCGGTGCCGGCGGGCAACAGGACTACGCTGCGGATCTGCTGGTCCGCGTGGCGCGGGTCCACACCCATGCGCATGTGCAACTCGACGGTGCTGTCGAACTTGGTGAAAGTGGTGTCCTTGACCAGCTTGATCGCCTCTTCCGGTGAGTACAGCGTGGACCGGTCGACCTGCTTGGCAGCGTTCTCGTAGTTCTTGCCGTGTTGTGTCATTGAAATACTCCTCGTGGTTCCAGCAGAACCGGGCCAGCCCGGTCCCTCCCACGCATAGCCTGGGCTAGTCGACGACGGTCAGCCCCATGCTCTCGGCCGTGCCCTCGATCATCTTCATGGCGCCTTCGATGTCGACTGCGTTCAGGTCCTTCATCTTGCGCTCGGCGATGTCGCGCACGTCGCTGCGTTTCACGGTACCGACCTTCTTGCGATTGGGCTCATTGGATCCCTTGTCGACACGGGCAGCCTTCTTCAGCAGATCCGACGCCGGGGGTGTCTTGAGCTCAAAGGTGAAGGACGAATCCTGGAAGATCGTGATCTCCACCGGGATGATATTGCCCACCATGTTGGCGGTGCGGGCATTGTACTCCTTGCAGAACGCCATGATATTGACGCTGTGCTGGCCCAGGGCCGGGCCCACCGGCGGGGCGGGATTGGCCTTACCGGCCGTGATTTGGAGCCTGACGACTGCTTTTACTTTTTTTGCCATGATGATTCCTTGTTACCACGTCACGCCGCTGTCGTGGCTGATGTTGGCTGCGGAGGAGCTAAACCTTCTCCAGCTGCAGGAAGTCCACATCCACCGGCGTGTCGCGGTTGAAGAACGACACCACGACCCGCGCCCGGCCTTTGTCTGCAAAGAGCTCCTGCACAATCCCGGTGAACTCGGCGAAGGCACCCTCGGTGATACGGACCTTCTGTCCCACCTTGAAGTCTACCTTGATCTTGGGCTCCTCGGACTCCAGTTGGTGTAGCAGGCGCTTCACCTCTTCATCGGGTAGCGCTGTCGGCTTGTTGCCCATGCCGACGAAGCCGGTGACGTTGGGTGTGTTGCGCACCACGTACCACGACTGTTCGTCCAGGACCATCTGCACCAGGACATAGCCCGGGAAGACGCGGCGCTCTACGATGCGACGCTGGCCATCCTTGAGCTCGATCTCCTCCTCCGTAGGCACGACCACCTGGAAGATGCGGTCCTGCATGCCCATGGATTCGATGCGATGCTCAAGGTTCTTCTTGACCTTGTTCTCGTACCCGGAGTAGCTGTGGATCACATACCACTGCGGCGGGGGCATATCTGCTGGGGCTTCTTCCGCAGCAGGTTCCTCCGCTGGGGCTTCTTCCGCAGCAGGTTCCTCCGCTGGGGCTTCTTCCGCAGCAGGTTCCTCCGTTGGGGCTTCTTCCACCGCGGCTTCTTCCGCCAGGGTTTCCGCCGCGACGTCTGCCGCAACGACGCCCTCTTCGGCGGTCGTGATCACCTGCTCTTCGGTTTCTATGCTTTTCGCGCTAGGTTTTCGTGCCACGGTCTCTTCCCAACTTGGCGACGCATAGAGCCGGGTCGCCAGGTCCTGGCCACTATAGGCCGACAATGATCCCGATTAACCCTGAGAAGGCCAGATCGAGCAGCCACAGCAGCACCGCCATGACTGCCGTTACCGCCAGCACGATCGCCCCCAGGTTGCGAACTTCCTCCGGGGTTGGCCACGTGACCTTGCGCAACTCAGCCCGGGTCTCGCGCAGGTACTTGACGATCGGGTTTTCCTTCTGTACGGTTTCTGCTTTGCTCACGTTAGCCTTCTCTGTAGGGCGGCCACTGAGGCCCTTACGATTGAAGACACCGCCCAGGGTTGTCTGGAGGCGGTGTCTTGCCTAGGATCCCAGGACGCTAAGGGTTATAGGCAGGCGTGGCAGGATTTGAACCCGCAACCTACGGTTTTGGAGACCGTTGCTCTACCCATTGAGCTACACGCCTGTATCGACTACTTCGTCTCTCGGTGCAGCGTGTGCACGCGACAACGGGGGCAGTATTTCTTTAGTTCCAGCCTGGCCTGATCGTTGCGCCGGTTCTTTTGTGACGTATAGTTACGTCCCTTGCACTCGGTGCAGGCCAGGGTGATCACGGTACGGATTGCCTTTTTTGCCATCGATCTCTCTCATTGCGGGCAGGATGGCCGTCTGGCCGTCCTGCCCGCCCTATGCATCAACGCGTCGCGCGCGAAGCTATTCCCTGATCTCGGTGATGACGCCGGCGCCGACGGTGCGGCCGCCCTCGCGGATGGCGAAGCGCGACCCCCGCTCCAACGCCACCGGCACGATCAACTCCACCTCCAGGTTCACGTTGTCCCC
>JAULUH010000304.1:0-453 GCA_032111745.1 Anaerolineae bacterium
TACACCTCGTGGGGGATCGCCAACGGGCAGCATCAGGTGGCCAACCACGAAGGTTTCGACGGGAGCGGGTATTACTACTACTCGGGCAACCTGCAGTCGTTGATCGCGTGGAGCGGCGCGACCTTCTACTTTGGGCCGGTCCCGAATTCCAACAACGGCGAGAACAACTTCGTGCAGGGCAAGGGGAAGGCGATCGACCTGCCGCAGGGGAACTTCGGCTGGCTGTATCTGGCCGGGGCTGGTGCGAACGGCAACCAGACGAACCAGGCGATGACGCTGACCTTCAGCGACGGCACGACGGAGACCTGGACGCAGTCGTTCAGCGACTGGTGCGGGCCGCAGAGCTACGCGGGGGAGTCGATCATCCAGATGCAGCCGAACTGGGTGAACCAGGTGGGGAACGTGCACAGCCAGACGAACTATGTGTACGGCTACGCCTACCAGATCCCGGCG
>JAULUH010000304.1:463-9057 GCA_032111745.1 Anaerolineae bacterium
ATGTGGGCATCTTGGGCATGGCGATGGTGTGAGGATGCGGGTGGCCGGCCTTTTGAAGTTTTATCTTTGGGGTTATCGCGATGTTTGAATCCTTTCGGCGTGTGTTTGGGAAGCGTTTGTCCAACAGGTCTTGCCGGCCAGCTTCCGTCCGGTGGTTAGCGCTGGAGTCGCTTGAGTCGCGTGTAGTACCAACAGCGGTGACGGACACTCAGGTTGTCAATCTTTACCGGATCTTCCTGGACCGGGTGCCTGAGGCGCCGGCGCTGGCGGCGTGGAGCGGGGCTCTGGAATCTGGGCGGATCACGGTGGGGCAGATGACGGAGCGGATATTGCGGTCGCCGGAACACACGGGTCGGGCGGTGACGGGGGCGTATGAGGCTTATTTGGGGCGCACGCCGGAATCGGTGGGCCTGACAGCCCATGCGGGTGCCATTCAGCGCGGGGTGAGTCCGGAGCGGGTGGACGCCGCGATCCTGGGATCGCAGGAGTATTTTGGGCTGCAGGGTTCGGATAACACTGCGTTTGTGCAGGGACTGTACCTGGATGTGTTGGGGCGCGAGGCTGATTCCGCCGGTCTGGAGGCGCATGTGGGGAGGCTGGCGCGGGGGGCATCGCGAACCGAGGTGGCGTATGCCTTTTTAACCGGTGGGGAGCGAGGCCGGCGGGTTGCGGGGGACGCTTACCGGGAAGCTCTGGGCCGTGAGGGAACGGAAGCGGAACTGGGCATGTGGGCCGGGGTGCTGGCGCGGGCGCCGGGCGGTTCGACGGCCGTGTGGGCCAGTGTGGCGGGTTCGCCTGAGGCTAACCGGAGTCTGTCATCTCCGAGCTTGGTTCATAATCCGGTTCTGGCCACCAATGGGTTCCTTCGAGCCTCGCTTCCCAACCTGGTCCATACAAGCGACACGGGAGCATCGAATTCGGACAATGTGACGTTTGCCAGGACACCGGAGCTGACCGGCAGTGTGGACGGTTCGGTGAGCCAGGTGCAACTTTACATTGATGGAAGGGTTGCCGACCTGGTGCCGGTGGTGAGTGGCGTTTGGAATTACAAGGTGCCGGCGCAGAAGGCATTGGGCGCTGGAATCCACACCTTCCGGGTCCAACCGCTGGACAGCTCGGGCGGCAAGGCGGGATTGTTTTCCCATTTGCTGAGGGTGACGACGGTGACGGCGCCGCCGACCGCCACGACCGTTGGCCTGGCTCCGCAGTCGGATAGCGGCGCGCGGGGTGATGGGATGACGACGGAAGCCGCTCCCACGCTTCGAGGGATCGCGTCGCCTGGTCTGCTGGTGGATGTGTCGATTGACGGCGTGGTCGCCGGTCGTGTGAAAGCCGACGCCAAGACGGGCGTGTGGGAGTTCAAATCGCCGCGGCTTGCCAATGGTGTGCATGACATTGCCGCGGTGGCCGAGAATAACGCGGGGCTTCAAAGTTCCGCGAGGAGCTTCGAGCTCACGGTCAACGGCGAGAGGACCGTGGTGCTTGACGGGACGGACGGGAACACGGTCGAGCTGACGGCGTCGCATCTTCTGGGCCGGAACTCCCAGGGTTTTATCGTGACCCAGGTGGAGAGGGGCACGCTTCAGAGGTGGTCTGCGGCCAAGAATGACTGGGTCACCATTCCGAATGCTGGCTTGGCCACGGATGCGTCGACGCTGCAAAACGCCCCGCCGATTCGCCGGCTCGGCTATGACGAAGTGGTCCGCTGGACGCCTTCCAGTGGCGATCTCGGCGTGGGTCCGGCGTTTGCCATCATTCCATTGGACACGGCGGGCGGGCCGACCGCCCCGACCCCGGAGGCGGGAACGGTGCCCGGCCGGATCCGGAATCCGCAGATCGACTTTACCGCCGGCGTGGGAACAATGCTGACCTGGGCCGCGCCGACTGACGGTTGCGGCTGCGGGAGCACCCGCTACTCTGTCGAGGTGACCCGGGAAGACGGCCAGACTCTTGTCTACAACGTGGCCTCCGGCGTCCGCGCCGTTTCAGTCGTCGAAGGCGGACGGGTGCTGCAAGCCGAGTTGTGGGGTGCCACCAAGTCGGGTGCGGGCGAGCGACGGTTCCACGACGCCGTCGTCGAGCAGCGGATCAAGAATCGACTCGCGTACAACGCGTTGACAGGTCTCTCTGTCATGCCCCTGGGGCTGGAAGCGAGAACGCAACTCGGGTGGAGCCCCACGGAGATCGCCGAACCCCAGTCCAGTTTCGTGCTCGGCGAGAGCCATGCCGATCTCGCCTATGTGGAGGTGCATGCACTCCCGGACGACGTCGAAGCGGCGCAGGGCTTGGAGGCCGGAAGTCTGCCGATCGTGTCGGCCGAATCCAACAAACTGACGGACGCCCAGAAAGCGAAGCTCGAGGACAACCCGATTCTGGCCCGGAATCTGTTTCCCGGGACGGTCAACGGGCAGGTGCAGCCCGATCAGATGCGGGTCCATTTTCAAGCCGGGGAGAAACTGCGGTTCGCCGGAAGCGTGCACCCCAGTGTCCGCAACCGAGCCACGATCGTGATCGAGGAAGCGCCGATTCTCGCGAACAACTCGCTTGGTCATTGGTATGCAAAGGCGAGGATCCCGATCAGCGGGGACGGGGGCTTTTCACACGATCATGAGGTGCAATACGGCATGACCGCCGTGCGCGCCCGACTCGAGTTGGCGAATCCCCAGCCGCAGGCGGCCGCCCGCACGGTGAATGGCACGCTCTCGGTGGGATCCTCCGCCCCAACCTCACCCCCGATCGTCTCCACCCCGATCACGCTGTCGTACAACGCGTTCGGCATCACCACGCCCCCGTGGCAGGTGGCGAACCACCAGGGCTTCGACCGCAACGGCAACTACTACAACTCCGACTACACCGGCTCGAGCACGAGCAATCCCATCCCCGGCACACCTATCACCTACAACGGCATCGAGTTCCCGATCGGCCCGATCCCCACGAGCAACAGCCAGGTGGGGGGTAGCAGCGGACCATCGAACTTCGTCCAAGCCAGGGGGCAGACGATCACCGTTAGCGTCGATGCCGACAAGTCCGACTATCTCTACCTCGCTGGAGCGGCCTCCAACGGCAACCAGCTCTCGCAGAAGTTCACGCTCACGTTCACCGATGGAACGACTGAAACCTGGACCCAGTCCTTCACCGACTGGTCCAACAACGGTTCCAGCGCGAAGCCCCAGCCCTTCTCCGGGGAGTGGCTGCTTTCGACGCAGCCCGAACGCATCAATCAGGAGGGCGACCTGGTGGCCACTCCGGCCTATGTCTTCGCCTACGGCTACCACCTCCGCGGCAAGCAGCTGGCGAGCATCACGCTGCCGAACAACGAAAACGTCGGCATCCTGAGCGCCGTGGTGACGAAGTCCCCGGCGATCGCCATCGGGGAGGTCGAGTCGCTCGCCCTCGGTCAGATCAACCTGACGGGCGTCGACATCCTGCAGGTGACGATCAGAAACGAGTCGAATATCGGGGCGGGAGGCGGGCCGCTCACGTTCTTCTTCGCCGACAACCCCGTTACGGGATCCGTCGCCACCCCCTCGCAGCCCGCGACCTACACGACGAAGCAGGTGACGGTGCCCATGGGGCAGCAGCAGACCATCACGTACGTGGGTCCTGATTCGACCAGTCAACTGAGCTTCTACGTCCAGAAGGAGGATGGCACGTGCGTCGGGCCGAACTGCAGCACCTACCTCCCCGACTGGAAGGATGGCTCGGGGCGGAGCAGTGATTTCGCCGCGAACATCAGCCCGTCGCTCAACTCGCAGGTGAAGTCCGGGCAGCACTGGACGATGACGATCCAGAACTCGGCGGAGGGATATTACGGTTACCTCGACTCCCCGAGCGGACAGGGTCTGCCGAGTGCCAACGGAAACATCCCGGCGGGCGCCCAGTTCAAACTGATGACGCAAGCCGAGATCAACTCGCAGCCCCCCTGGGCCACGGCCCTCGAGGAGGCCGTCGGGATTCTCGTCGGTGTCGCCGTCTTGACCGTCGCCACCGGCGGCGTGGCTGATTTCTTCATTGCTGACGCGGAGGCGACCGGGACAATCATCGATGGCTCGACAACGATCGTGGACGGAACGACCGATGGCTCGACGACGATTACGGTGAACGGGGAAGCCTCGGGTGCGATCGGCGAGGAGGGTGGTGGGCAGGTCGTGACCCAGTGGTACGAAAATCTGATCACCGACAGCTTCATCGGTGAGGCCACCGGAACCGGCGAGGGCGGGGTGTTTTTCGACGACGTCTCCATCATCGGCGAAGATGTTGAAGATGCAGACTCCGTGCTCGACGGCTCATGGTCCGAACTCGATGCCGAGTTCGACGCAGAGGTGGAGGTCGATATTGGGGCGGCGGAAGCGGCGGCGGAACAGCAGCAAATCATCGAAGCCCAGCGTGAGACGGATCGGATCAATGCGGCGATCAGGAAGGCACTGTTTTCGAAGGGTTTGTTCTAAGAGGCGGGCGAGGCTGGGCATTAAGGCATGAACGGTGCAGAGCGGATATCGCGGGCCTGCTTCGTCAGGATGACGTTGGCCTTCGGCAAGGCGATCGACCTGCCGCAGGGGGACTTCGGCTGGCTGTACCTTGCCAGTGCTGGTGCGAACGGCAACCAGACGAACCAGGCGATGACGCTGACCTTCAGCGACGGCACGACGGAGACCTGGACGCAGTCGTTCAGCGACTGGTGCGGGCCGCAGAGCTACGCGGGCGAGTCGATCATCCAGATGCAGCCGAACTGGGTGAACCAGGTGGGGAACGTGCACAGCCAGACGAACTATGTGTACGGCTACGCCTACCAGATCCCGGCGGGCAAGACATTGACCAGCATCACTCTGCCGAACAATTCGAATGTGGGAATTTTGGGCATGGCGATGGTGTGAGGATGCGGGTGGCCGGCCTTTTGAAGTTTTATCTTTGGGGTTATTGCGATGTTTGAATCCTTGCGGCGTGTGTTTGGGAAGCGTTTGTCCAACAGATCTTCCCAGCCAGCCGCCGTCCGTAAGTTGGCGCTGGAGACGCTGGAGAGCCGGTTGACGCCGTCAGCTTACACGGACAACCAGGCTGTGAACCTGTATCGGATTTTTCTGGACCGGGTGCCTGAGGCGCCGGCGCTGGCGGCGTGGAGCGGGGCGCTGGAATCTGGGCGGATCACGGTTGGCCAAATGGCCGACCGGATATTGCTGTCGCCGGAACACACGGGTCGGGCAGTGACCGGGGCGTATGAGGAGTATTTAGCGCGCAAGCCGGATTCGGCGGGCCTGGCAGCCCATGCGGTTGCGCTGCAGCGCGGGGTGAGCCCGGAGCGGGTGGACGCATCGATCCTTGGATCGAACGAGTATTTTGTCCGGCAGGGGTCGGGGAATATTCCGTATGTTAAAGCGCTGTACCGGGATGTGCTGGGGCGGGAGGCGGACGCCGCCGGCCTGGAAGCGCATGTGGCGGCGCTGGCGCGGGGCGCGTCGCGAACCGAGGTGGCGTACGCCTTTTTGACCGGTGGGGAGCGAGGCCGGCAGGTTGCGGGGGACGCTTACCGGGAAGCGCTGGGCCGTGAGGGAACGGAAGCGGAACTGGGCGTGTGGGCCAGGGTGCTGGCACGGGCGCCGGGCGGTTCGGCGGCCGTGTGGGCCAGTGTAGCGGGTTCTGTGGAGGGGACGCAGAACCTGTCGTCGCCCAGCGCGGTGCAGAATTTACAAGTAGTCCCTACGGGTATTGGCAGCTTGCTGCTGACCTGGGAGGCCCCGCTGGGCGGCGGAGTAGCCGGCTATACGGTGACGATGAACAACGGTACCAGCACGACCACCTCGACGACAACGGCCACCAGAATGCCATTCACAGGCCTTTCCACGACCGTTGCCTCATACTCGTTCGCGGTCACTGCCACCAACGATGCCGGTTCCGGCCCGGAGACAACGACAACGTTCGCCACACCGGAGGACGTTGCCTCACAACCATTGGGGCTCTCCGTGAGCGTTGAGCCGGGAAGCGGAGAGGCAACCCTAGCCTGGCAACCTCCGGCTGACGATGGCGGGTCGACCGTTGCCTTCTACACGGTAACTCTCTATCAGGGCAAGGTGCAGCAGACGTTGTCCACCCAATCCACCTCAGCGACGTTTTCCGTCGTCGCATCCGAATCCGCACCGCTCTTGTTCCGAATGCGGGCGACCACGTTCGCCGGCAACGGCCTTCCGGTGTCACTAGCTACCGCCGCTGATGGCACGCCGCTACCTTTGCCGCCAAGCAACCCATTCATGGGGCTGGACGGCACCTCGACCATGCATGCCAACGCCTCGTCGTCAGATGCCACGCTCTTCTCGGGGCCGGGCACCGCCGATCTTCAGTTTTACCCAAACCTCCTTCTCGACGCGACTGTTCCATCTGTGCTGATGTCGGAGAATGGAGCCCTCGTCTGCGTCGGGGTGGGGACGACCATCAGCACCGCCCAAGTACCGATCGTGATGCTGATATCACCCAAGACTCTGAAACTGCTCGACCAGGTCAAACTGATCAAACCCCAGACAGGCAACCTTGCTGGCGGACTCTACAACTACCTTGACCACGAGAACCGACTGGTACTGGTGAATGGGGAGGGTATTCTGCAGTGGTACTCCAACACCTATGACGAGGTGACCGATACGGGTTCATTGGAACTCGTCAACAGCTACAACTTGGGCCAGCCCATGGTAGTCGGTCTGGTCCCCGACTATGAAGGGCGGATCTGGTTCGCCACGCAGGGCTCGCTCTCCACCAGCGACGCCCCGGCAGTGGTGGGGTACTTCAATCCACAAACGAATTCCACGCAGACCTACAACCTACCCATGGGCGAGATGGTGGCAAACAGCATCTCGTCGTCGCCGGCAGGGGTGGCTGTGGCGACCACCAAGGGAATTGCCCTGTTTACAGCCGGGCAAGACGGCGGGATTACGCAGCTTTGGCACCAGGAATATGAGAACAGCGGGGTTCGCAAGCCAGGGCAACTAAGCCCTGGGACGGGTTCGACGCCGGTCTTCTTCGGCCCGACGACCGGCTACGAATATCTCGTGATCACCGACAACGCCACCGCCCCTGGCACGAACAATCTTACGCCTGCCGAAAACGTCAACGTCTACAGCGTTTCGGACGGAACTCTTGTCGCCCAGACGCAGTTTCTCACAACCTCGAACGCTGGCACGGAAAACGCACCGATCGCTGTTGGCAACCGGATCTTTGTGCCAAGTTCCTTCGGATACTGGTATCCGCCGCCTTCGGAAACTGGACCCGCGACGCCGGCGAACGCACCTTTCGCAGGCGGCGTGCAGGCCATGACATTAGCCGCCGATGGCGCCAGCTTGACCACCGACTGGGGGCCGGCCAACACGGTGCCTTCCTCCGCTTTGCCGCGGCTCTCGCTCGCCGACAACCTGATCTACACGGTTCTAGCTAATTCCACGACTAATGGGTCCGGCAACTCGATGCAGACGACCGTTAGCTATTCCTTTGCGGCGCTGGATCCCGATACTGGAGCGATCGTGGGCACGCAACTCCCACTCGGGTCGAACACCTTTTCGGGTAGCACTCCGGACTATCGCGACACGAGCAGCTATACCCGGAACACGCTGCAGATGACAGGCGTGATCAGCCCGAAAGGTGTTTTCTATCAGGGAACCGCCGGTGGCCTGTTTATGGTTTGGCGAAAGCAGCCATGAACCATGGTGGGCAGATCCAAGGAGCCGAACTTCTTGGTGGCCATGGCTAGTCGATCAGCATGCCCCGGGCAGTTACCACACGGGGAATCTGGCCGCTAGCCTCGGTAAAGCCAACCAGTAGTATCAGGCGCTGATCCCGATCGTCAGTTACGGCTCAATGGTTTCATGGAGGCAGTCGATCCGTGACGAATTCGGTCCACAGAACTATCAGTGGTAGGCAATAAATCCGATGCAGCCGAACTGGGTGAACCAGGAAGGGAATGTGCACAGCCAGTCGAACTATGTGTTCGGCTACGCCTACCAGATCCCGGCGGGCAGGACGCTGAGCAGCATCACGCTGCCGGACAACTCGAATCTGGGCATTTTGGGCATGGCGATGGTGTGAGGATGCTGTTGGCCGGCCTTTTGATTTTTTATCTTTGGGGTTATCGCGATGTTTGAATCTTTGGGGCGTGTGTTTGGGAAGTCTTTGGCCAAAAGGTCTTCCCAGCCAGCCGCGGGCCGGCGGTTGGCCCTGGAGACGCTGGAAAGCCGGTTGACGCCGTCGGCGTCCATGGACAACCAGGTTCTGAACCTGTACCGGGTGTTTCTGGACCGGGTGGCTGAGGCGCCGGCGCTGGCGGCTTGGAGCGGGGCGCTGGAATCGAGGCGGATCACGGTTGGCCAAATGGCCGAGGGGATATTGCGGTCGCCGGAGCACGCCGATCGGTCGGTCGGCGGGGCGTACCGGGAGTTTCTGGGGCGCTCGGCGGATTCGGCGGGCCTGGCGGCCCATGCGAGTGCGTTGGAGCTCGGGGTGAGCCCGGAGCGGGTGGATGCATCGATTCTTGGATCGGACGAGTACTTCGCCCGGCAGGGGTCGGGGAATATTCCGTATGTGCAGGCGCTGTACCGGGATGTGCTGGGACGGGAAGCCGA
>JAULUH010000305.1:0-2236 GCA_032111745.1 Anaerolineae bacterium
GCACCCGGTTTTTCATGACGGGCGCTGGCAGCTGTTGCAGCCTGCTCCAGGCTGGGATGGGAACGAGTCCCACGGCCACATGGTGGCCTCCCTCTGGCAGATGGAGAATGACGTGCGGGTGATCGCTGCGAATCTCTCGGATGCACCGGCCCAGAGCCACCTGGTCCTCGATCTGCCAGGGATAGCCAACCACACCTGGGATTTGCAGGACCTGTTGAGCGGCCAAACCTACCGATGGGCAGGTGAGGATTTGGCAGAGAGGGGCCTCTACGTCGACCTGCCCGCCAACGGCTATCATCTGTTTGAGCTTGTGCGCCGCTAGGATCGTGCCATGAGGGCCATGCAGCTCGCCACGCCGCGGCCTATCCTCGAGGATCCCCTGCAACTGGTTGATCTCGAGCCACCGGCTCCGCAAGCGGAGGAGATCCGGATTCGGGTTACAGCATGCGGCGTCTGCCACACCGACCTCCATATCGTGGAGGGCGACCTGGCCTTGCCCCGCCTGCCCCTGGTGCCGGGCCACCAGATCGTCGGGGTGGTGGAGAGCATGGGTGTGGAAGTCGTGGGCTTCGAGGTTGGTGACCGCGTTGGCTTGCCGTGGCTACGTTGGGCCTGTGGCCGCTGTGACTTTTGCCGCCAGGGCCTGGAGAACCTTTGCCCAGGGATCCGTTTCAACGGCCTGCATGCAGACGGCGGATTCGCCGAGCTGGTGGTGGCCCCGGCTGCTTTCGCCTACCGGTTGCCGGAGGGCTTTGCCGACCTCAAGGCGGCGCCCCTGCTATGTGCTGGTGTCATCGGCTACCGGGCCCTGCGCCTTAGCGGCATTGCGCCTGGCGGGCGGTTAGGCCTTTACGGCTTCGGCGCCTCCGCGCACGTCAGCATCCAGGTGGCCAGGCAGTGGGGCTGCGAGGTATACGTCTTCACCCGCAGCGAGGACCACAGGCAGCACGCCCGCGACCTGGGCGCGGCCTGGGCGGGCGATGCGCTGGACAGGGCGCCAAAGCTGTTGGACAGCGCCGTGATCTTCGCACCGGCGGGCTGGATCGTGCCGGAGGCGCTTCGAGCCGTGCGGCCCGGCGGCACGGTGGCTACCGCCGGCATACACATGAGCGATCTGCCGTCCATGCCCTACAGCCTGGTCTACGGAGAGCGCACCCTGCGCAGCGTGGCCAACAGCACGCGCCGGGATGTGATCGAGCTCCTGGGGCTGGCGGCGGCGATTCCGATTCACACCGATGTCGAGGTCTATCCCCTGGAGGCTGCCAACGACGTCCTGGCCCGGGTGAAGGCCAGCCAGGTGCGCGGGGCCGCCGTATTGCAGTGCTAGAGAGTTCCCATGCCTGAGATTCGCCAAAACATGGCCACAAAGCAGTGGGTCATCATCGCCACCGAGCGGGCCCGGCGCCCGGAAGATTTCGTCGACGATTCCCGCCCTCCCAGCCATGAGGTCTTGCCCGCCTACGATCCGGACTGTCCCTTTTGCGTGGGCAATGAAGAAGGCCCGGACATGGAGCTGCTGCGATTGCCTGCCGGGGATGGGCCGTGGCAAGCGCGGGTCGTCAAGAACAAGTACCCCGCCCTGAGCCTGGAGGGTGACCGGGAGCGGTCCTTTGACGGCGTGCACCGCCAGATCTCGGGCGTGGGCTACCACGAAGTGGTCGTGGAGTCCCCCCGGCACAACGCGTCGCCAGCTTTGATGCAGGTTGAAGACGTAGCCCTCTTCCTGTCGGCTCTTCAGACCCGCGGCGTGGTCATGGCCATGGACGATCGCATCGAGCACGTCATCTATTTCAAGAACCATGGCCCGCGGGCGGGGACCTCCCTGGCCCATCCGCACAGCCAGATCATCGGCCTGCCGGTGGTGCCGTACGATGTACGGGCCCGGGACGAGGAGGCGCGTCGCTATTTCGACGATACCGGAAAATGCGTCTATTGCGACATGCTGGCCCACGAGATCGAGGATAGGCGCCGGGTGATCTCCGAGAACGACGACTATGTGGCCTTCGTGCCCTATGCTGCGTTGTCGCCGTTGCATGTCTGGATCTTGCCGCGCGAACACCATTCCAGCTATCTCATGGTGGCGCCGGTGTCCATCGGCATGCTGGCTGAGATCTCCCGTGACATCCTGCGCCGGCTCTACTATGGGCTGAACGATCCTGACTACAATATTGTCCTGCGATCCGCACCGGTGAAGGCCTGGTACGCCGACCATCTGCACTGGTACGTGTCTCTTATC
>JAULUH010000306.1:0-8491 GCA_032111745.1 Anaerolineae bacterium
CGATCATTCCATCGGCAAAAGGGGGCGTCTTGCCCAGCGCGGCAAGGCGAGCCCGCTCCGCTGCATGCCATCTCGCCGCATCCTGGTCGTAGGGCAAGATGGGGATGCTTGGGGCCACTACCTGGGTCAGGTAAGTCTCGATAGCCTCGCGCCTGGCTGAGGGCGGCAGGCGGTGGCATCCAAACCACATCTCGTGCCAAACCACCGCGGGAACGGCAACTTCTGCCTGGTTTCGTCGCAGGTTTTCCAGGACCTCTGCGTTGGGCCTGGGACGCAGCGGTTCGGCCAAGATGTTCGTGTCGAGAAGATAGCGCAGGGTCACCAGGCCACCGCGCGGCCAGGCGAAAGATCCCGCAAGCTCTCGAAAGTGGCAGGTTCAATGTCCAGTTGTGCCAGATCAACGATTGCCCGGAATGCCTCGTAGTTCTCCCAGAATCGCGCCTTACCAGCCGCCAGGCGCTCATATTCCTCGATGGACAGTAAGACTGCTACCGGCTTGCCGCGCCGGGTCAGCCGGATCGCCGGATGGGTCTTGAGATCGTGCACAATAGCTGTGAAGTGATTGCGGGCTTCGGCGATGGAGTATTGTTTGAACATGGTGGCCTCTAAATGGCTATCTTGATGGCTATTTTAGCGGACCTTACAGCGTTTGTCAAGAGCTTTGCGCAAACGAAGGAAAACCGTTCGAAATCAACTGGTGAGCCAATATGCCCACAACCGGCGCTTCGTTCAACACCATGCAGTTCCAGCGCAACCCGGTGCGCTTTCTGGCCGACATGGCTGCCACCTATGGTGATGTGGCCCGCTATGGGCTGGGCAACGTCACGTTCTACCAGATCAACGACTCTGAAGGTGTACAGCGCATCCTGCAGGACAACGACCACAACTACGTCAAGGGTGACCTGTTCGACATCATCCGCCAGGTGGGGTGAGTGTGTGGCTGCGAGAAGCGAAAAGCCCGAAGGGCGGTTGAAGCCTTTCGGGCTGGAGGGCGAAGACATGGGATCAGAGACGACAGGCATCCGTCAAGAAGATGCGCCCCTTCCCTAGAATGCCCGCTTTGCCTTCAGTGCCCAGTGACGAGAGCGGTCCTTCGCTTCTACTCTGGGATAGGCCTGGATGCGCTAGTGCACGTGGTACACGCCTGTCCTGAGGCCTCAAGCCGAAGGAAGACGATGCAGCCGGAGAGCATGAGCGTGTGGCTGTGCCAGCTTGAAGTCCCGGGAGGATTCGGCTGCTGGTCCAATCGGAGCGATGCTCAACCACCTGTGACTTCGCCGGGGGGTTTATCGCCCCGAACCGTCCATAGAAAGGGCAGTGCCTTCGCGATTCTTATGCCTTGGTAGGAATCGCCAAGCGCCTCAAAGTGTGGATCATATGTGATCAAGAAATCAGCGTTCCCGATCACAGCGCAGGCAACGATGACATCATCATCGGCATCGGCAGGCACCAACCGCGCGATGGCTTCATCCGGAACATCAACCCACTCAGCCATGCTGCCAAGGAGTGCCACGAAAGTCTCGATGTGTTCGCGCGCGATACCACGAGCGGTCAACTTCTCGATTAGTTCATCAACGATGGCATCACAAACCAGCAAGGTGAACTCGGCTGCCAGCCAGCATCGATCAATTCTTGAGTAGGGCTGGTGGGACTTCGGCTCAAGTACGCGGATACAAGAACGTTGGTGTCGAGGACTGCGCGCAGCAGCTCAATCACCTTCCCAGTCTCCCTCGATCGCCATCCCGCTAGCAACCGCCTGGTCTCGAATTCTATCGCCAGCCTCGCGGAACTGCGCTACAAGCTGGTCGCGCGGTACGCTGCGCAAGGTCATTGCGCGCTGCCTGGCCGCGCGGCGAATGTCGGCTGCCGTCTCGGCTGCTCTCTGCTGCTTGAGGAGCGCAACGATTTCTAGCAAGATGGCCAAATCATCGTCGGGTAGGCCGGCGACTTCGACCACGGTTCGACGGAGTAGAGATTGGTCAACCACCTGGACCTGGTTCATCAGCTTCACATTCCTTATTCATTATTCATTCAGTGCGCTGGAGCGTTCATCGGCATGGCACTCCGATTATAGCATAGCTGTCCTGGTCACGGAAGCAACCAAAGAACTGCCAAATGCCAGGCTCGGGCGCCAAGACCGAGTGGTGTTTTGTGTTCAGATAGATCATCATCCTGTTCGTGACGACCTGTTCGACCTGTGTGCAGGAAGCCGGGCCAGGCGTCTGGGCTTTCCCGGCGATGAGCTGGACCTGACCCACGGCGACATCTGGCGCTTAGCGTCATCCAGTTCATAGCCAGTGTAGCAATCGAGGGAAGTTCTGCGTTTAACCTACTGATGTCGCATTTCGCAGCGATTTGCCGACGGACGGATGCTAAGCTGTGGAGGATTGGCTTGAGTATCACAAACCGTAACGTTTGGGGAACGACGGGTGTGTATGATTGGTAACATGAAGACAGACATACCCTCGGCACTGGGGACTCCCACCCGGTCTACCACACATCCCGATCGCCGTATCCGTTTCCTGCGCATCCTCTGGCTGGCGACCTTTGTTGTGATGGCCCTGCTATTTGTAGCCGGGATTCCCGCCTATTATCGGCAGATGCTGATCGCGCCCACCACTCCCGGCGGAGGTGACTCTCATGCTGCCATGCTGGCCATCCTGGCCGAAGCGGGCATCTCTGCCCAGGTCTACGCGCTCTACAAGCTGTTCACGGGTATGCTTAGTGGCTTCCTCATCGCCCTGGTGGCCTTGCTCATTTTCTGGCGCCGCGGCTACGATCGCAGCGCCCTGCTAATGTCCTATCTTCTGCTGCTGGTAAGTTGGACTGGCTCGGTGCACGGCGCGGCGTTGGCCCAGGCTGGCTCTACCGGCATGTGGCTGGATCGGGTTGTCACCGTGGCCAGCGCCAATGCCGTGATGCTCCTGTTCTTCCTCTTTCCGAATGGCCGCTTCGTGCCCCGCTGGACGAAATGGGTAGCACTGGCATTCTTCTTCATCACCTTACCCAATTTTCTGGCTCCAGGAAGCCGCCTGGACTTTTTGGGCGACAGCGGTCCTGGTTTTCTGATCCTTGTCCCGTTTCTGGCTTGCTTGATCTTCGCCCAGGTCTACCGCTATCGCTGCGTTTCTGCCTCGATCGAGCGCCTGCAGACGCGCTGGGCCATGATTGGGTTGCTGGCCTGGCCGGTGGCTTGGGGCATCAGTGGCCTGGTGATCGTGTTCGCGCCGGCTCTTGCCGAGACCACCGCGGCTACCATCCGGCCGCAGATCCTCCTGGACCTGTTTGTCGTTCAGCCCCTCTATCTGTTGTTTCCCATCGGCATAGGGATTGCCATCTTGCGCTATCGGCTGTACGACATCGACGTCATTATCCGCAAGACGTTGGTCTACAGTGTGCTGGCCGCGCTGCTGGCGCTGGTCTACTTCGGCGTCATCGTGCTGTTGCAGGGCTTGTTCGGCAAGCTGGCGGGCGTCGAGCAGTCCCAGTTGGCTATCGTGATCTCGACGTTGGTGATCGCCGCGCTGTTCACGCCGGCGCGCCGCAGCATCCAGGACGCCATCGACCGCCGCTTCTTTCGCAAGAAGTACGATGCGGAGCAGGTACTGGCGCAGTTTGCCGTCACCGCGCGTGACGAGACCGATTTGGATGCGCTGACGGCCGAACTGGCTCGCGTCGTCCAGGAGACCATGCAGCCGGAGAAGGTGAGTGTATGGTTGAGGGCGATTGGGAGCCGAGAGGCGTGAGGAGTGAAAGGCAAGTGACCACGTAGCTCGGTAATTGAACACGGCCCATGAACCACACACCAACCTTCGATCTGATCGTCATCGGCGGCGGACCGGCGGGCGTGACTGCGGCCCTGCGCGGCCGCGAGCTGGGCGCCTCTGTGGCCCTGATCGAGCGCGGCAACCTGGGCGGCACCTGTACCAACGACGGCTGCGTGCCGACACGGGTGCTGGCCCGCGCGGCGCGGCTGATGGCTAACGCCAGCCACTACGCCGCCTATGGGATGGCGGTGTCGCGGCCGGAGCTGGATTTTTCGCAGCTGCTGGGGCGCACCCAGGCCATCATCTACGACATCCACGAGAAGAAGCAGCTGATCGCGCATCTCGAGGCCTCCGGCGCACAGGTGCTGGCCGGGGTCGGGGAGGCGCGCTTCGTCGATGCCCAAACGGTAGCGCTGCCGGACGGCCGCCAGCTGCGGGGGGACAGGTTCATCCTGAGCGCGGGGGGCCGGGCCAGGCGGCTGGACTTCCCTGGTGAGGAGCTGGCCCTGACCCATAGCGACATTTGGAGCCTGGCGAAGCTGCCGCACTCGGTGGTGATCGTGGGCGGCGCGGCCACTGGTTGCCAGCTGGCCACGATTTTCAACGCCTTCGGCAGCCAGGTGATGGTGCTGGACGTGGCGCCGCGTATCCTGATGGCTGAGGACGGCCTGGTTTCAGAGGCCATGAGCGAGGCGTTCGAGCGCCGCGGCATCGACGTGGTCCCGGGCATCGGAAGCGTGGAGCGCATCGAGCAACAGGGCAAGGACGAGCGGGTGTTGACCTACAAGCTTGGCGCAGAGTCAAAGAGCGTCGCCGCCGAGGCCGTGGTACTGTCCACCGGCTGGCTGGGCAACCTCCATGGGCTGAACCTGGCCGCAGCCGGGGTGGAGACCGATGGGCGCTACGTGATCGCCGACGACACCTGCCGCACCTCGGCGCCGCACATCTACGCCGCGGGCGACATCGACGGTCGCATGATGCTGGTGCAGAGCGCCAGCTACGAGGCGCGCATCGCGGTGGAGAATGCGCTGCTGGGGGGCCAGGGCCGCCAGGAGCACCAGATCGTGCCCCACGGCGGCTTTACCGACCCGGAGTACGCCAGCGTGGGACCTACGGAGGAGCAGGCGGGCAAGGAGCGAGAGGTCTGCGTGGCCGTCGTGCCGTATGCGGACCTGGACCGGGCGGTGATCGACGGGCGTGTCGAGGGCTTCTGCAAGCTGATCGCGGACCGGGAGACCCACCGGCTGGTGGCGGCGCATGTGGTGGGGGAGCAGGCCATGGAAATCGTGCACGTGGTGGCGGCGGGCATGGCGGCGGACATGTGGGTGGAGCAGCTGGCCGAGCTGCAGATCGCCTACCCCACCTTCACGGCGATCCTGGGCCTGGCGGCGCGGCGCATCGTGGCCGAGTTGGGCGTGATGCCGCTGGCGCCGGAGTGGCGGGCGCTGGGCAGGGTACCGGGCGAGTGGGAGCGGAGCGAGTAGGCGAGAAGGACCGGATCACGAAGGCGCAGTGAATGGGAGCAGGATCGCGCGATCAGGCCAGCTGTGGAGCCAGCTGGATATCAGCCTCCCAGTGCACTTGCTGGATGGTGCGTACCTGTTTCCGCATGGTGACGTAGACGCGCTGGCTGCCAGGAGGCAAAGGAGCGGCCTCTGCCAATTCGAGATTGGCTCGGTTGAATACTGGGTCATCCACGTCGAGCAAAACCAGCACCGCTTTGTCTGGAATCCCATCGAGGATCTCGGGATGATCAAAAACGTATCGGTTGAACTGCTCGCTCAACTCAAAAACCTTATCCGCAACATGTTGTGAGTTCACTCTGTTCTCCACTGCCAGTACCTTATGAATATAGAAACGGTAGTTCGTTCGGAGATCCTGCAGGGCGAAGTTGAACGCGTCCTCGTTGTTCGCAAAAGCCATGGGCGGTGTCTTCAGCTGGGAGCCATCGGGCTTGAGATCATCTCGGTGCACAAACTGATGAGCGTTATCATAACGCACAACTGGCGTCCAGACTTGATCGATCAGCGTTTCCAACTGCACGGCAAAGCGCAACACGCGGCCCCGATCCTTGAGATACCGCACGCGTAGCGCTGTGGCATCTGGCAGAGGGATGATGAACTCGCGTTCGTCCATAACGCCAAGATTATACTACAACGACGAGCAGCCACCAAGAAGTCCTGCTCCGTCCCTAGAAAGCCTGCCCTGGGTACACCGGATTTTTCTGGCCGGCCCGCGACCTATGGGAAACGCGTTGTTCCGTTTATGGCTGGTGCGGGAATCGAGAAGTGTTCTGCGTTTAACCTGCTGGTGACGTGTTTCGTAACGATTTGCAGACGGACGGATGCTATGCTTTGGCAGATGGTCCGACGTATAGCAGCCAAAGCGGCTGCAGCATTCTGACCTGAAGAAGGTATCGAGGAGGAGATCTATGTTTCGGAAGAATCAACATCGAGGGTGGCGGCTGATGGCCGTTATCCCTATGGCGGTGGCGCTTATGATCGCGGCCTGCGCAGCACCAGCTGCGCCGCTGCCAACGGCAACGCCGGCCATCCCGGAAGTGACCGTCGAGGTATCCGATTCGGCGGTAACGACACCGGCCGAGGTGCCTGCGGGGTTGGTGGCAGTGACGGTGGAAAACAGCGGCCAGGCGCCCCACGGGCCCATGTTCGCCCGCCTGAACGAAGGCGTGACCCTGGAGCAGTTCATGCAGACGCTGCAGGAGGATGAGAGCGGCGCGTCGGCCGTGGCCCTGGTCACCCTACTGGGCGGCGGCCAGGCCACGCCGGGAGGGAGCGTGCGCCAGGTGATCGATTTCAAGGCTGGCGACCACATCGCCCTGGACTTCGGCGAGGGGCCGCCCTTGATCACCAGCTTCGCAGTGGCGGCGGGGGAAGGTGCGGCTGCTGCTGAGCCGATGGCGGCGGTCAGTGCTGATCTCTTGGACTTCGCCTTTGCGCTGCCTGATCAGGTCAAGGCTGGCGAGCAGATATGGAAGATCGAGAACAAGGGTGACCAATGGCACGAGATGGTGATTTTCGACCTAAACGAGGGTGCCACGGTCGCGGATTTGATGGCCATGATAAGCCAGGAGGAGCCGCCTGAAGGCCCACCGCCTTTCGAGCAGATCGCGTTCTGGGCGCCCATGAGCGCGGGCGAGAAGGCCTGGTTGACCCTCGACCTGGAGCCTGGCGAGTATACGGTGGTGTGCTTCCTGCCCGACTTCGCGTCGGACCCGCCCAAGTCGCACCTGGAGCACGGCATGGTGCGGACGTTGACGGTGACCGAATGAGTGAAGACTGGTCCAGTCTCCGGAGACTGGACCAGTCTTGAGATGGATCTGACTTAAAGCATGCCCGATACCCATTCCTCCGGACAAGGCAGCTCGAACGGGCACGTGGCCTGGCTGGCCTGGGCCTGGTGTGCCCTGATTGTCGTCAGCGCAGTGAGAACCTGGGTGGTGTTGATGCTGAACCGGCCCGCGGATGACAACATCCTCCAGGCGGCAGGGTCAGCGACAACCTTTCTCGGGTTCATCGCCTTTGGCGTGACCGGTGCCCTGATCCTCTCACGCAGGAGACGATGCAGCCGGAAGGGGTGAGTGTATGGCTCAAGAAAAGAACCAGTGTTCAGGAGCGACGATAGGTTTTGTGGGTACCCATCGATTGGGAGGCACGGCCACGAGGACCCGTAAGGAACTTCTGTCAACCTTGCGAGGACACCTTGCTCGTGCCGGCACGATTCTGGGCTTGAGTGGACTACTGTTGGTGGTTTCCGCCCCCAGTATGGTGGGTGCGAACTATGGGCTGACGATTGCGCCAGCGGACGCTACCGATCCTGAGGAGCTGGCGGCGTGGCTGGATCCGCTCATCGAGCAGAAGATGGCAGAGGGACACATCCCGGGCGCGGTCTTCGTGCTGGTCAAGGACGGCGCGGTTGCTTATGCCAGGGGCTATGGCGTGGCCGACATGGCCGAGCAGACGCCGGTGGATGTCGAGGGCAGCCTGTGGCGGGTGATGTCGCTGTCGAAGCCGGTAACGGCGGTAGCCGCCATGCAGCTGGCCGAGCAGGGAGCGCTTGACCTCCATACAGATGTCGAGACCTACCTGCGCAGCCTCGACCTGGTGGAGGCCTTCGGGCAGCCGATCACGACCCACCAGCTGTTGACCCACAGCGCCGGCGTCGACTGGGACCTGGACGACATCGGCACGCAGGCCGCCGGGCCAGGGGACCTGGTGGGAAACGCGCAGTTCCTGGCCGACAACCCGCCGGCGCGCATCTTTCCGCCCGGCCAGCACACCCTGTATAGCAATGCTGCATTCGACATCGCCGGCCAGGTGGTGGAGGATGTGAGCGGCGCGCCCTTTGCCGAGTACGTCGAGCAGGCCATCTTCCAGCCTTTGGGCATGGCCCGCAGTAGCTTCGGGCAGCCGCCGCCGGCGGCCGATGGGCTGGTGACCGGCTACGAGTTCGATGGCGAAGCGCACCAGCCGGTACCGCTGCCCCTGTTCCAGGACCCGCCCTCGCGCGCCATGACGGCTACCGCGCCCGACATGGCGCGGTTCATCCAGGCGATGCTGGGCGACGGCAACCCGATCCTGCGACCGGAGTCGCTACAGGCGCTGTTGGATACCCAGTTCACTTACAAGGACGGAACCCCTGGCATGGCCTATGGCTGGAACGACATGGCGTGGCCGGCCGAGCGCGCGCTGTGGAAGGACGGC
>JAULUH010000307.1:0-4684 GCA_032111745.1 Anaerolineae bacterium
TTGGTGGTGATTATCTTTTGGGTAGTGATTGTTGCCGCGGCCATCTGGTTTGTCACCCGATTGTTTCCTCAGATGGGCGGACAGTCTCCGAGGGGAGACGATCGGTCTAAAGATCTGCCGCCTCGTAGTCCCGAGGAGATTCTGAAAGAGCGATACGCCCGCGGCGACATATCAAAGGAACAGTACGAGGACATGCGGCGCACGTTGGCCTTGCAGTGAGGAGAACACTCTTGAGCACTTCAAAGAAGCGGCAGCCCGGTCCCGGCCAGAGCAGCACCCGGCGACCAACCGTGCCGCCAGCCAGGAAACGACCCCAATCGTGGCTGCTCTGGGCCGGAATGGCCGTGGTTGGCGTTCTGGCTGTCGTGGCTCTACTGGCCTGGCAAACCAGCAAGGGCACTGAACCCGACACCGCCCGCGCCGATGGCACGCCAAACCTTGCTCTGGACCGGTCGAATATCGATTTTGGGGATGTCCCCATGAATAAGATGGTCAAGGCCAGCTTTATGGTGAGCAACACGGGCGATGGCCTGTTGAGTTTTGCCGTTCCACCTGTCCCTGAAGTCGTCGAAGGGTGCTGACCGCCCCGCGTTGTCGTCGGGTCGACGACTCTCGAGCCGGGGCAGCAGACGGAGCTTTCGATGCAGTTCACCATGCATGCTGGCATGGAGGGGCCTCACGACTTCCGAGTCTTGCTGGCATCCAACGATCCGGACGAGCCACAGAAGGAGCTGAGGGTCGTGTCTAACTGGGTGCCGTAAATGGATCACGATCACCAGGCGACGGGCCATACTGATCATCGGGTTGGCCACGTTCGCCCTGAGGCAGCGCACGGGCAGCACTTTGAGGAGGGCATGGTCAAGGGCGCGCCCGCTAGCATGGGTAGCCCCGAGTCTCATCAGGGCCACGATGCCCACCAGGCGGATCATACCGGCCATGAGTTGATGTTCCGCTCACTGAGCACGGTGATTGTCGCTATCAATATCAATGCCCAAACCTTGCGTCGGGTCAGGCCGGACGAGATGGCGGCGTAGGTTGTTTCGCCTGGATCTAGCTTGCGCTGTTTGGTCTTGATGAGTACACTTGTGCCCTGCTCGCGACGAATACTTCGCAGAACCGAGGCGGAGGTAGCATTGGCATGTCAATTGGCAAGACCACCTGAACGGTGCAGGCAATGAAATGGAGACAGCTGTGATGAGAAGGGCACCCCGCGTCACCCTGATTCTCCTGGTGGCAACCGTGGCGCTGGCAGGTTGCGGCAGTTCGGCGACGCTCCCTGCGGATCAGCCCGCCCAGGTGACCAAGATCGACGTAGACCAGTTGGCGACGATGCTGGAAAGCAAGGACTTCGCCTTTGTGAACGTCCACATCCCCTATGAGGGTGAGATCGCCGGCACGGATGCCAACATCCCGTTTGATCAGATCGCTGACCACCTGGATGAACTGCCGGCCAAGGATGGCAAGATCGTACTGTACTGCCGCAGCGGGCGAATGTCTGACGAGGCCAGCCAGGAGCTGGCCAGGCTCGGCTATACCAATGTCTACGACGTAGTTGGCGGCACGCAGGCCTGGACCCAATCCGGGCGATCTCTTTTGGACATCGCTCCATAGGGTGTATCGCAACATGGGTCATCACGTGGCCAGCCAGGGCTGGTGCTGTTTCACACGATTCAAGCTCTTCTGTGGAGGATGAATGATCAGACGTATTTGGGTTGTCCTTGCCACCAGCGTCATGGTCGGATGGCTGGCAGCCAGTTGTGGCGGAAGTAGTGGCGCAGCGGAGCCGAAGATGGCGCCTGCCTCCCAGTTGCCGGAGCAATTGCGTGAGGCCCCGGCCAATGTCCAGGAGGCCTATCGCTTCGCCATCGCCAACAAGGAGTTGTTGGAGCAGATCCCCTGCTTCTGTGGCTGCGTGGCCGAGGAACACCAGTCCAACTACAACTGCTACGTGGCCGAGGATGGTGGGCCGGGCACGATCCTGGAGTACGACTACCACGCCCTTGGCTGAGGCATCTGCGTCGACATCACGCGTGACGTGATGAAGATGGTTCAGGAAGACAAGAACGTGCAGGAAATGCGCGCGGTCGTCGTCGAGCGCTACGGCGGCTTCGGTCCCTCCACCGATCAGGGTCAATGATCGAGCGTTATAGCCTATGAGATCTCGCAAGAACCTGCCGGTGGTGGCGGCTGCAGGGCTGACGGTCGTCCTGGCCGCTTTGGCTCTGTTGCTGCCGTTGCCGGCCGCGGCCAGCATTCCGGCTGAGCACCACGTGCAACTGGACGCCCGTATGTTTGCCTTCGAGCCCAGCCGGGTGCGCGTCGGCCTGGGCGACCGGGTGACGATCACCCTGGTGTCGGAGGATGTGGTGCACGGCGTGTACGTGGACGGCTATGACGTCGACATCAAGGCCGAGCCGGGCAAGCCAGCCCAGGCCAGCTTTGTGGCCGGCCGGCTAGGCAAGTTTCGCTTTCGCTGCTCGGTCACCTGTGGTGCCATGCACCCGTTCATGATCGGCGAGCTGGTGGTCGGCCCCAACGTGCCGTTCTGGCGGGCCGCAGCGGCGCTGGTGATTGTGGCAGCTGGCTCGCTGGTGACGCTGAGCCTGTCCCAAACCCGAGGAGCGTGAGGAACGAGATGCAGACGGTTCGCCCTGACTCGTCGTGGCGCTTTGAATTGACCCGCATCCCGCTGGTCAACCGCGTTCTGAAGTGGCGACCACTACAGTTCACCCTGGTATTGGTCACGCTGGCGTTCTTTGTCCTGGCGCTGTTAACCGCCTTTTTCGGCACAGCGGTCGGCAACCGCAACTTCAGCATCATCTTTGTCTGGATCGTGTGGTGGGCGCTGGTAATCATCCTGCTGGTGCCGGCCGTGGGCCGCGGCTGGTGCACCATCTGCCCAATCCCTGCGCCAGGGGAGTGGCTGCAACGGCAGAGCTTCATACACCCACGCCGCCGCACGCTCTGGACGTTGGGTAAGCGCTGGCCGCGAAGGCTGAAGAATATCTGGCTGCAGAACGCCGCGTTTCTGGCAGTCGCCCTGTTCAGCGCCATCATCCTGACCCGGCCGGTAGCGACCGGCTTTGTGCTGCTGGCCTTCATCCTGCTGGCCGTTGGCCTCAGCCTGGTGTATGAGCGGCGTACCTTCTGCCGCTATGTCTGCCCGGTAGGCGGCTTCATCGGCCTCTACGCCATGACCGCACCCATCGAGCTGCGGGTCAAGGACGTCGAGGTTTGCCGCACCCACGACACCAAGGAGTGCTACCTCGGCAGCGAGCAGGGCTTCGGCTGCCCGTGGCTGGTGTTTCCCGGCAGCCTGACCCGCAACACCTATTGCGGCCTGTGCACGGAGTGCCTGAAGAGCTGCTCCATGAACAACGTGGCCATCAACCTGCGCGCGCCGGGCAGCGACCTGTTTGTGGCCAAGGGCCGGCGCATGGACGAGGCCTACAAGGCGTTCATCATGCTGGCCTGCGCCCTGGCCTATTCGGCCGTGCTGCTGGGCCCGTGGGGCATGCTCAAGGACGCCGCCAACATGGCTCGCCTGGATTGGTGGCTGGGCTACGCCGCGGCCTTTTTGGCGATCAACCTGCTGATCCTACCAGGGATCTTCTTTGGCATGACCTCCCTGAGCCGCACGCTGGGCCGATTGGACCACCTGAAACCCAAGGCCGTCTTCATCGACTACGCCTACACCCTGGTGCCCCTGGGACTGGCGGCCTGGATTGCCTTCAGCCTGGGGTTCGTGCTGGTGAACATCAGCTATGCGCTGCCGGTGATCGCCGATCCCTTTGGCTGGGGCTGGAACCTCTTTGGTCTGCGTGACGTGCCCTGGACACCGGTCTTCCCGTCGCTCATCCCCTACCTGCAGGTACCTGTGCTGCTGGGCGGTTTGGCCTTTGCCATCTACACCGCATGGCGGGTGGCCCAGGAACATACCAGGACCCGTACCCTGCGCACGGCCTTGCCCGTGGTAGCCTTCCTGACGACGGCCACGTTGGGGTTTCTGATGCTGTACCTGGCGTGACCCAGGCCAGGCGCAAGGGATGCAAAGCGAGCCATGACCAGCCAGCCCTCCTCCGACATCTATCCCGCCTTTCGCTCCAACCGCGAGCGCGTTGCCCTGGGCTTGGTTCTTTTGGCTGTGCTCGGGCTGCCGTTGGCGGTGTTCGGCGTCAGGCACCTGCAAGCTGCCGGGCCAGTGCGGGTCATCGAGCTGACGGCCCGCCTGCCCACGGCCGAGCAAGGCGGCTGGACGCCGGAGATAATCACCGTGCGGCATGGGGAAAGGGTGAAGCTACGCATCAGCAGCGAGGACGTGGTGCATGGCTTCAGCATCCCCAAGCTGGGCATTGACGTGGACTGGATCGAGCCGGGCAAGGTCACGGAGGTGGAGTTCGTGGCTGACCGGCCGGGACGCTATGGATTCCAGTGCACGGTATGGTGCCAGCTTGGCCACTGGCGCATGCGCGGCACACTGGAGGTTGTCGATCCGGATGATCCGGTGGCGTCGGCGCGCGATGTGGACCCACCCGCAACTGATTGGGTATCCTACGGTATCGACATCGATGCAGCCCACCAGGGCCAGTACTTCCCGGAGACGATGCCGCGCTCTGCCAGCGGCGCGCAGCTCTGGGCCAGCCTCTCCCACAGGCCCCTGTCTGAGTTGGTGGCAGCCCTACCG
>JAULUH010000308.1:0-4274 GCA_032111745.1 Anaerolineae bacterium
ACCGTGGCCTGGATCTCGCTCAGCGGCATGCCGGGGTCGAAGATGATCACGTTCGGGCCGAAATCCGGCTGGCCGCTGGGTGGCCTGGCGGCCGCGGCCGGGCTGGTGGCGACGATCGCCAACACCACCAGCAGCGCCACCAGGAGCCGCGGGTTGATCGATTTAGACTGGTGCATCATAGTCCTCCTTGCCGTCATCGGCATCTGAAGCTGTTGATTGTACGGTTCAAACCTGGCGACTGCCAGTGTGAACAGATTGGCTCACACCTCCTTGGCAAAAGATAGCCGACGGGCGCCAGAACGGCCGCCGCCCCCCAACGGTTTCCATGGTACCACATCCCGGGCACTTGCGCCAGTGCCGCTGCGGACCAAATGGTTTTGTCGAGCCATCCTACACTTGCGCCGTGCTGGGGGTGCGGCTACAATCCCTTTGGCGAACGCGAGGGCCAGGGGCTTTGTCCTGGACGGCGTTCGTGCCCAGGAGAGAGCAGACCATGAGTGAAACGACGCACCGGCGCCTGCAGGCGCTGATCGACCGCGAGATGCAGAAGAGGCACACGCACTCTCTGCTGCTGGGCGTACGGTCGCGGGATGGCCGGATCGCGTTCATGGGCGGGGGAGGCCAGGCCAGCGTGGACAGCCCGTACTTCATCGCCAGCGTTACCAAGATGTATACGGTCGTGGTCCTTATGCAGCTGGTCGACGAGGGACGGCTGGACCTGGACGCGCCGCTGACGGCCTACCTGCCTGCGGGCCTGATCGCCGGCATCCACGTCTATCGCGGGGTGGACTACAGCCGGCAGCTCAGGGTCTACCAGCTGATCCACCAGACCTCCGGGCTGGCGGACTACTTCGAGGACAGGCCACCGCAGGGCTACAGCCTGCTGGAGGAGGTCAAGCAGGGCCAGGATCGGGAGTTTGCCCTGGCCGATGTCCTGGCCATGGTGCGCGAGATGCCGCCCCGGTTCGCGCCGGACGCGCGGGATGGCTGCAGGTCGCACTATGCGGATACCAACTACCAGCTGCTGGGGGCCATCGTCGAGGCAGTTACCGGCGACTCCATCGGCACCAATTTCGTGGCGCGCATCTTTGACCCCCTGGGGCTGCCGCAGACCTACCTGTACGACTACCGGGCGCCCAGGGACGGCCCACAGCCGCTGGCCTTCTATAGCGGAGATCAGCGGCTGGCGATCCCCCGGACGATGTCGTCCTTTGGCCCGGACGGCGGCATCGTCTCGACCCTGGCCGACAGCCTGGCCTTCCTGCGGGCGTATGTCGAAGGGGAGCTGTTCGACCGGCGGCACTTCCGGCGCATGATGGCGCGGTGGAACCGGATCGTCTTCCCGCTGCAGTACGGCTATGGGTTGATGCGCTTCCACCTGCCGCGGGCGATGACCCTGTTCCGCTACTCGCCGGAGCTGATCGGGCATGCCGGCGCCAGTGGCTCGTTTGCCTTCCAGGCGCCGCAGGAAGGGCTAGTCCTGGCCGGCACGTTCAACCAGATCGACAATCCCGGCCGCCCGTTCCGGTTCATGCTCAAGGTGATCGACGCCCTGAGCTGACGGACACTGTGTTGAGAATCCCCAGGAGCGAGGCCATGACCCTGACCCTGACCATGCGATCCTACCAGACCGAAGACGACTACTATCACATCCGGGCCTTCCTGCGCCGGGTGATGCTGCTGAACGGCGTGCGGGAGAAGAGCTGGCACGTGGCCCGCTTCGACTACTGGCGCTGGCACGGCATCCTCAACCTCCGCGACGGGCAGCTGGAGACGGACGTGTTCCTGTGGCACGCCGCGGATGGGGAGCTGGTGGGCGTGCTGAACCGGGAGGAGGCCGGCAACGCCTACCTGCAGGTGCATCCCCACCTGCGCACGCCCGAGCTGGAGGACGCCATGATCGCCCTGGCCGAGGAGCGGCTGGCCGTGCTGGAGGAGGGGCAGCGCGTCCTGGCGGTGTGGAGCGACGCCGAGGACAGCCTGCGGCCCGCCATCCTGCGCCGCCGCGGCTATGCCCGTAGCGCTGTGGCCGAGAGCCAGTGGCGCCGCGACCTGCGGGCGCCGGTGCCCGAGCCGGTGGTGCCGGCGGGCTACGTTGTGCGGGCGCTGGGCGACGGGGAGGACGAGCTGGCCGCGCGCAGCCGGGCCTCCTGGCGGGCCTTCCACCGGGGCGAGCCGGACCAGGGCTACCCGGGCCACGCCTGGTACCCCAACCTGCAGCGCGGCCCGCTCTACCGCCGGGACCTGGACATCGTGGCCGTGGCCCCCGGCGGCGAGATCGCCTCCTTCGCCACGGCCTGGTACGACGACGTCACCCGCTCCGCCTATTTCGAGCCCGTGGCTACCACGCCGGAGCACATACGCCGCGGCCTGGCCCGGGCCGTGATGACGGCCGCCATGCGCCGGCTCCAGCTCCTCGGCGCCACCCTGGCCTTCGTCGGCGGCTACGAGACCGTGGCCAACGCGGTGTATGCCGCCGTCCTCTCCCCCGAGCACGACCGGTCGGAGAAGTGGGTGCGGCGGTGGTAGGGCTTACCTGCCCCAACGATGGAGAAACTCCCTGGGGGCCAGGATCGTGGGCTCGGCGCCGGCTGCCCCGGCGTAGTGCGACCTGTTCCCGGTAACCGGCACAGCGCCAGCCTGGGTGGCGACTTCCAGAAACGGCAAGTCGTCGGCATCGCGCAGCTCTACGAGCAGCGGTAGGGCAACCACATGGTCGCCCTCTGCCTGCAGGAAATCCAACAGAGTAGTCACATCCTCTGGTGCAAAGCCAAACTTGGGTCTGGCCAACACCTCCCGATACTCGGCCAGGATACGGTCGTCCATGGCGAGGCGCACCTCAGCGGCCAGAGCCAGGTCCAAGATGCGCGCTGGCGGCCCGTAGGGCGACAGTAATGCAGAGACCAGGATGTTTGTGTCCAGCACCACCAGCATGCCACTCATGGGATGCTGGCACCCGCGTGGCGGTCCCGCCTGGCTTGAGCGATCTCGACGTCAATGTCGTCCTCGCTCAGGCGGTCCAGGCCCTGCTCAGCCGCAGCCCGTCGCAGGCGTGAGACGGCAGACTCCGCGCGAATACGCCGCAGGGCCTTCAGAGTGGCTTCGACGTCATCCTCGTCGACTTGGGCGATAATAGCCATCGGCCGGCCATGGGACGTTAGAATGATCTCCCCCTGTTGATCCAGTTGCTTCCACACCTCACCAGGCCGTACCCGTAGATCACGAACCGTCACATACCTCATGGCATCCTCCTGGTACCGAAATGTCCTACAATTAGTCTACAGTCCCAGGAAGTATTTGTCAAGCTATCCCAAGCCATCGAGCCATCCGGCTTCCCGGGTGCCTTTCAGTTTGGGGCTAAGTGTGACGAGGGTGCACCCTAGTCCAGCGCCTGTTGCAGGTCGCTCAGCAGCCTGGTTCGGCGCCGCTGGGTTTCCTCGGCTTTCCGGCGGCGATCCTCGTCGCTCTCCTCAAAGCTCATTTGAGCGTCCCACTGCCTGGCGGATGGCCTTCAACTCCTCATCGCTCAAGATCATGGTAGTGCCTCTCCTTCCTATCCTTCCAGCTGCTCCGCGATCAGGCTGAACTGCTCCAGCGCCGCCTGCAGGTCGTCGACGATCTCCTGGGCCAGCACGTCGGGGTCGGGCAGGTTGGCGGTGTCCTCCAGGCTCTCGTCCCGCAGCCAGAAGATGTCCAGGTTCACCTTGTCGCGGGCCATGAGCTCGTCGTAGGTGTAGCGGCGCCAGCGGCCGGTGGGATTGGCCTCTGACCAGGTGGCCGTGCGCTCCTGGCGGCGGCCGGGGTTGTAGCAGGCCACGAACTCGTCCAGGTCGGCGCGCGCCAGGGGGTTCTGCTTGAGGGTGAAGTCCTGGTTGGTGCGCAGGTCGTAGATTCACAGCTCGCGGGTCCACGGCGTCTCGCTGGCCGGCTTGCGGCCGAAGAAGAGCACGTTGGCCTTCACGCCCTGGGCGTAGAAGATGCCCGGGGGCAGGCGCAGCAGGGTGTGCACGTCGCACTCCTGCAGTAGCTTGCGGCGCACGGTCTCACCCGCGCCGCCCTCGAAGAGCACGTTGTCGGGCACGACGATGGCGGCCCGGCCGTGAATCCTGAGGATGGTCTTGACATGCTGCACGAAGTTGAGCTGCTTGTTGCTGGTTGAGGTCCAGAAGTCGTCGCGCATCACGGTCTGGGACTCCCGCTTGACCTCGCCGGTATCGGTGACGTAGGTGACGCTGCTCTTCTTGCCGAAGGGCGGGTTGGTGAGCACCATGTCG
>JAULUH010000309.1:0-8285 GCA_032111745.1 Anaerolineae bacterium
GTCCAACACCACCAGTCCCTGCCCCACCGCGGCCACCGCGGCCGCCAGCTTCCCCGCCACGGCCTCCCGCCCCAGCACCCCCAGCGCACCCGCCTGCCAGGCGCTGCCCGCCAAGCCACCCTCGCCGGCCGCCGGCACCAGGGCCACCACCGGCGGCAGGTCGCCGGCCAGCGCCAGCAGCCGCTGCACCGCCGGCCCGGCGCTCCAGCCCAGGTCCCACACCACGACATCCGGCCCGGCCGCCTCCACCTCGGCCAGCAGATCCGCCTCCGCCGCCACCTGTCCCACCACCTGGCAGCCGGCCTCGCCCTCCAACACCAGGCCCAGGCCGGCCCGCGCCAGCGGGTCGTCGGCGATCACCAGCACCCGCAGGTCACGCAAGAAGGTCGCCATGGTCAACGCTCCGCCACATATGCCACCCACTCCTCGGCGTCGTACAACGCCAGGCCATCCCAGGCCAGGTACGCCGTGGCCCGGCCAAAGCCGGCACTATGCAACAGGGCCAGCATCTCGTCCGTCGCATACCCGTTGTCCGACAGGCCCATCTCCTGCAGGCGCCCCGTCCCCAGGTCGATTACGAAGAAGCGATCGATGGAGGCCCGCAGCTCCGCATCCCAGCGCCGCTCGCCCAGGCACAGGAAGGGCTGATCGCCCCACAGCCCGCTGTCGTCGGTGAACCACCAGCTGCTGCTCTCCCGGTCAATGCGCGCAAAATCCAGCAGCTCCACAGCCAGTCGCCCTCCGGGGCGCAGCGCGGCCGCCGCCTGGCGCAACAGCCGGGCCGCCTCCTCCCGGCGAAACACCGCCAGCTGCCCGTACAGGAACAGCGCTGCATCGTAGCCCGCGCCCACCTGCCCGGCCATGGCCTGCCGCACATCCCCCTCGACGAACCGGCAGCGCCCGACCACGCCACAGGCCTCGGCCCACTCCCGGGCGTGGCGGATGCTGGCCGGGCTGAAGTCGATGCCCGTCACCTGCGCGCCGCGCCGGGCCAGCTCGACCGCATACAGCCCTGGCCCACAAGTCAAGTCGAGCACTCTGGCCCCCTGTTCCAGCCCCAGCCTGGCCCACAGCCAGTCCACCTGGCGCAGCAGCTCCGGCCTCTGCCGGCTGGCCGCGCCATGGGCCTGGTCCAGGTGCTCGCGCAGCATACGCTCGCTGAACGCCGGATCGTCCCAGGGCAGGTTGTCGCCGTCCCGCCAGGGCACGGCCGGGTACGGCCGGTAATAGATCCGCCACAGGGCCTGCTCAAAGGCCGTCTCGCGTTCGACTTCTGTCATCTCCGGTCCTCGGTAAACGCCAGGCCATTGTCTGCCGCCACAAGTGCAGGCGCCAATGTCTTGACCACACGCGCTATCCATTGTACAATAGAAATGCCTAGCCATCCTACTCACGCCGCCCCATCACCCATCCGGCGGCCAGGGTCTTGACTCATGACGAAACCACCGCTCACTGGACATCTCCGGTCCTTGATGCGACACCGCCGTGCCGGCGCTGCAACCCTGGCCCTCCTGGGCGCCGTGGCCCTGCTGGCCCTGGCCGTAGCCCCGGTCCTGGCCCAGAAGGTGGTTCCGCCCGAGCCCCCCAAGCTCTTCTTCCCCCTGGTCGAATCCACCTTCACCAGCCCGCGGGGGATCAGCGGCTTGTTTGTCGACCCGGTGCAGACCTACGTGCTGCGCGAGGGTGATAACCTGGCTGACCTGGCCTTTGACCTCGGCCGTGACCTCTCGGCCATGGCCTGCGTGACGCCGTCGGGCACCTACCCGCTGCAGGAGCTGCGGCCAGGCCAGGCGATCCTGATCCCGCCACCCTACTTCCTCTGCCACACCGTCGCCCAGGGCGAGACCATCGCCGCCATCGCCAAGCGCTACCAGGTCGATCCCCTGGTGATCCTGAAGACCCCGTGGAACGAGGTCACCCGGCTCGACACACCCCTGGCGCCCGGCCGCCGGCTCTTGGTCTACGGTGGCATCCCACCGGAGATGCCCCGCACCCGGCCTCCCTCCGGCCGCTCGCCCGACGAGCTCTGGCCCTACGGCGACGGCAACTTCATCTGGCCGCTGGCGGGACGGATCTCCCAGGGCTTCGACCGCAGCCATCGCGCCCTCGACATCGCCGCTCCCCTCGGTCGCGCGGTCCTGGCCTCCGACAACGGCGTGGTCATCAAGGCCGGCTGGTCCGATATCGGCTACGGCCTGCGCGTGGTGATCGACCACCAGGTCGACTACACCACCCTCTATGGCCACCTCAGCGAGGTGCTGGTAGACGAGGGCCAGGTAGTGGAGAAGGGCCAGGTCATCGGCCGCGTCGGCTCCACCGGCAACTCCACCGGGCCCCACCTCCACTTCGAGCTGCGGGACTTCGGCTACCTGGCCAACCCGCTCCAGAACCTGCCCTAGATCCGCCGCCGGCCCCACCCCACCAACCTGGCTCGTAACCTCGGTCAAGCAGCCCTCAACTCACGTCACATCGCCTTGCGGGCCACGAAGATCACCGTCTGGGGGACGAGCCTGGCCATCATCAGCTCGTAGTCGTCGCCCCACCTGCTCTCCTCCTCCGGCCCCAGCACAGGCTCCGGCTCCAGCACCCGCTCCACCTGCAGGCCGGCGCCATGCAAGGCATCCACCCAGTCACCCACGGTGCGGTGAAACGAACGCATCCACTCCCCACCCGTGCGGAACTGCCACTCCATGGCCCCGCGGCGAAAATAGCTGCGCGCCGGGGTCAGGGAGTCCTCGTCCTCCTCCTCGTCGAAGAAGCAATTCCAGAAGGGATGGTCGAGGCTGAACACAAGCCGCCCGCCCGGGACCAGGACCCGGCTTACCTCCCGCAGGCACCTTTCGACGTCAGGTACGTAGTGTAGCGCATAGCTGGAGAAGACGATGTCGAACGCCCCATCGTCCCATCTGCCCAGATCAGACGCGTCGCCCTGTACAAAGCTGACGGCAACGCCCTCCGCCGCGGCCAGCCGCCGGGCAAAGGCCAGTTGCTCGTCGCTCAGGTCGATGCCTACCGCCTCTGCCCCCTGCCGGGCAAAGGTGATACTGCACTGGCCACCGCCACAGCCCAACTCCAGGATGCGCCGCCCGCGCACCTCCCCCAGCAGCCCCAGCTCGGCTTCGGTTGGCGCCCATGGCCCGTAATGGGCACTGTCTGTCGGAATCTGGTGCAGCTCCTGGTACCCCGCGCTGGTTCGGTTCCAGGCGCCCCGCATGTCGATCGACCGGCTCATGCGTCCATCCCTGGTTAGAAGACCGCGCGGCGCAACACGACAAAGATTACAGCGTACAGGCCCAGGGCTGCACAGGCGAAGGCGATGGCCACCAGCACCAGCGCCAGCCCAATGGCCGCACCGGCCAGGGCATCCCGCTCCTGTTCCAGCTCCGCCTCGGACCGGGAGTCGCCGGTATCCAGGCTGTTCATAGCTCCCTCACCTCCCACCGGCAGTCCCGGTCGGCTCCAGCCACAGGGTCGCCGCCGCCGCCTGGTTCACGGCTGCCCGCGTCCACGGCATAGCGTGCTGCTCGCCCTCGCGCCACATGTCGATGAAGTCCGCATAGTGCGCGTTCAGGGGCTGTCCCGATTGTCCCGTGGGCAGAATCGCCGTGCAGCGGTCCCAGTCGCCCACGTCCAGTACCTGGCGATAGGCCGTGCTGGCCGTCACCATGCCAAAGGGCAGGGCCAGGTCGTAGCCTGTCATCCATACCGTATTCTCGTCCCCGCTGACCGGGAACTGCCCCCGGCTGAAGATGGCACGCAGCCAGCGGCCCCGGCCCATCAGATGCGCGAACTCCACCTGGTGCACCTTGCCCCAGGCCCACTTGCGCGGGTCCTTGCCGATCAGCCGGTACAGGGTGTCCGCCGTACGCTCTAACGCCAGCAGCATCACCTCGTCCCGTGTGCGCTGCCGGCCGGTAGCCGCATCGTGGAACCACCAGCTTTCCTCCTCCTCCAACAGGCGAACCAGGGCCTGCCCGGCCTTGCCCGAAAACGTGGACGAGGTGAAGATGTCGCTGAAGGCCCGGCCCTTGTAGGGCGCGGCCTGCGCCCCTAGCTTGTCGCCAAACACCAGGTCCAGCAGGTGCAGGCGCATCACCTCGTAGGCAGCGGCCGCAAAGCTGTCCACGTCCACCCGCAGGTTCCAGGCCTCCAGCTCCTGCAAGATGCGCCGCTGCAGGGGCTGGTCACTGTCCACCGCAATGAAATAGGGGACCAACGCCTCGGCCTGCACCGAGTAGACATCCATCTGCATGTCTTGAAAGTCGCGGGCCGTGAAGCGCGGCTTGGCCTGCAACATGCGCTCGATCCGCAGCGCCCGGTAGCCGGGGAGCCAGTCGGCCCCGAGGAAAGGCCCGCCGTCAGGCGCCGGCTTGTTGTTGGCGGTCACCAGGCGGCCCTGGGGCGGGTTCAAGGCATGGGGCAGCTCGCCGAAGGGCACAAATCCCTCCCAATCGTAGCGGTCATCCCAGCCGGGCCCCGGCATGAGCCCGAGCCCCTGGCCCCGCACCGGTACGCGGCCGGCATACTGGTAGCCGATGTTGCCATCCACGTCGGCATAGACGAAGTTCAGCGCGGGCTCGCTGGCAAAGGCCAGGGCCTCCCGAAAGCTCTGCCAGTCATGCGCTCTCTGCAGGCGCCACAGGCCCCGAAACGACGTCGACCCCTCATGGCCCGTCCAGCGCAGGGACAGGGCCGGCTGCCCGGCCGCAGACTCCACCAACCCGTTCACCACCGGCCCCCGCCGGGTCACCAGCACCACCTCTACGTGGGGCTGGGCCGCGCCGCGGACCGGAATCACCTCCTCCAACACCTGCGCGGGCTCCCATGTCTCCCCGCAGCGCAACCAGTTGGGCTGCTCGGGATGGCGCTGCTCGATAGTGAGGTCCTGCGCATCAGCCCGGCCCGCCGTGATGCCCCAGCCGATCCGCTCGTTGTGGCCGGCCATCACCCCCGGCACGCCCGCCAGGCTCGCTCCCGTCACCTGTAGGCTACCATCCGCAATGGCCAGGTGGTTCTGGTAAAGGAGGGCCGGCATCGGCACCGACATGTGGGGATCGTTGGCCAACAGCGGTCGCCGCATCGCGGCCTGCTGCGGGCCAACCACCCAGGCGTTGCTCGCACCGGCGGCGGCCTGTCCCAGCCATTGACCCGCCTGCCGGTAGCTGGCCAATACCTGGTCGGCCACTTGGGCCAGGCCCTCGGCCGCAACCTGGCCGTCCGTCCCGGTGACTATGGGGTGGCCGGCCGGATATGCGGCGTCGATCTCGGCCGCCCGCTCTGCGCCGACCCGGGCCGCCAGCAGCACCCGCAACAACTCACCATCCCAGTTCTGGCCCAGAGCCCATCCCAACACCTTCAGGATCCCCAGGCTGTCGCGCACGGTCCAGGGTTCCGGCTTATAACCCAGCAGCGCAAACTCCGCCGGCATGCGGTAGCGATTGGCCGTGATGTAGGCGTTTACCCCGGCCGCATAGGCCTCCAGCACGGCCTGCTCCTCGGCGTCGAGCAGCGCCAGGTCGCCCTCCGTGGCTCGCCAGAAGCCCAACACCCGGCTCCACCGGTCGGTCTCCAGCGCGGCGAGGCCGAGCACCTCTGCCAGCCGGCCCTGGGCCAGGCGGCGGCTCACATCCATCTGGAACAGGCGGTCCTGGGCATGCACAAACCCCAGGGCCATCAGCCCGTCGTCCCGGCCGGGCGCGTAGATATGCGGCACGCCCCAGCGGTCCCGCACCACCTCCACCGCGCCGCTAAGCCCGGGCAGCGTCAGCCGGCCTTTGACCCTGGCCTGAGGTCGCTGAAAGATCAGCCACAGGAAGGCAAAGATCAGCACGGCCAGGATGGCCAGCGCAACGACGATGATCTGTCCGATAAGAAAAAGCGTGGTCATGCCGAAAGCATCACCCAAAACAAACACCCCTGAGGGGTGTCCATGAACTACCAATCAGGGCGCGGGGTCGCTCGACGCCTTTCCCGCATTATAGAAGCCCGCGGACAATCCCGCAAATCAGCCCGCCTCCAGCCGCTGCCGGATCGCCTCCACCGCCTGGGCCTCTCCTGTGAAGTGAATGGCATGGATCCCCAGCGCGGCTGCCGCAGCCACGTTGCCCGGCATGTCGTCCACGAAGATCGCCTCGGGCGCAGCCACGCCGAGCCGGTCAAGGGCCAGCCGGTAGATGGCCGGGTCGGGCTTTTTCACGCCCACCCGCGCCGAGTTGATCACATGGTCGAACCGCTGGAGGATGCCGAACTTGTCGCGCAAGAGCGCCGTCTCCAGATCGGTGGTGGCGTTGCTGAGTACGGCGACCTGAAACCCGTGCCGGCAACGGAGATCATCGGCCAGGCCCAATAGCTGGTGGCTCAAGACCTCATCCTCGAACAGCCGGTACAGAACCGATGGCCGCCGTACATCGTAGGGCAGGCCGTAGCGGTCGTGCACCCGGCGGTCGAACTCCTCGGCGGTGATCTCGCCCACCAGCGCAGCCTCCCAGTCGGCGCTGCCGAGCAGCGCCGACATCACCTCCGGCCACGGCAGGCCTAGCTCTCCGGCCACGCGGCGCGCGCTGCCGGCGTCGGGCGGCATGGTCACCAGCACGCCGCCGAAGTCCAGGATCAGGGTCTTGATCACGGGTTTGTCCTTATCCATTCCGCTTCAGCCGCCCGGTGCGTTTGGCGTAGCGCTCCGCAGCGCCAAAGATCCACATGCCCGCGGGAATGGCGATCACCGCCGCCACCATCAGCGGCCAGATGTATTGCCAAAGCTCGGGCAACTGCGCACCCTCCAACAGGGCCTCGCGCATGCCGGTCAGCACATAGGTTGCCGGCGACAGCATCGCCACCTTCTGCATCCACAACGGTAGCACCGTAATCGGATAGTAAACGCCCGAGAACAGCAGCAGCATGGCCTGGATCACGTGGGTCATCTGCGCCCCCCGCTCGGGGAACAGCAGCGGCAACACCGACGCCATGATGCCAAAGCCGATGAAGCTGAAGCTGCCGGCCGCCAGCACCAGCAACCCACCGGCCAGGTTCGCCTGGCTCAGGTCGATGCGAAAGAACGCTACCACCGCCAGCAACACGAGGGCGGTGTGGGCCATCCCATACATCAGACTGAACAGCGTCTGCCCCATCATATGGGTGACGCGGTGCACCGGCGCCATGAAGGTGTACTCGATCGTGCCCTCCCAGCGCTCCCAGGCGATCACCTCGCTCAGGTTGTCAAAGACCACGCTGAGGAAGTGCCAGACCAGCGTGCCGATCACCAGGTACAGCACGAAGTAGTCCGTGTTGACCTCCTGCCCGGTGATGGCGCCGGCGCCGACGCCGATGAAGGCCACGGCCAGGGCGTTGGCGATGGTGTAGGCCAGCCACACGATCTCCCAGCCCCAGTAGCGCTTCACCAGGTTCCAGTTTCGCTCCACGAACGCATAGGACGCTCGCATCTGCGTGCTCAATTGGGCCATGATAGGGTCTCCTCTCTCTGAAAACAACAACGCCGCGGGCCACATCGAGGTAGGGCCCACGGCGGAGGGAGAACGCCATGCCAACGGCAAAGAAAAAGCCGCGGGCCCTGCCAGTGCACCCACGGCTGCGGCTGCTAGCTTATGACAAGCAGTTAGCCACCAGATGCACGGCGCGTGAATACGCGGGCGGCGACAAAAGCGCCGCTGCGGATCCGGATGTCTACCATGATACGGCTGTGCATCGAGTCTAACCTCCTGTCAGGATAGTCCGATTATCGCGCCATCATCCCCGTTTGTCAAGAGCTGCGGCCAAAAACCCAAACCAGGCCCGGTCCTGCGGTTGCCAGTAGCCAAGGCCTTGTGCTATACTAGGCGCCATCCCGCGGCCCCAGGCTTTGCGAGACCTGCGCAAGGCCGCCTGTGCTGTCCTGACCATCTCTGCGACAAGGAGGATGTCTCATGGCGGTATCAGCCACCACCCTGCCCACCAGCCCCACCTTCGAACGCGCCTGGCTCTACACCCGCAGGTTCGACCTTCGCTACGTCTCCCTCAGCGTGATCCTGGTCGCCGTTCCCTACACGGCCTACCTGCTCATGCTGAGCATGCCCGCCCTCTTCGCACCCCTGGCCGCCACCCTCGGCACCACCGTCGATAGCCTCAGCCGCAACGTGGTGAACGCCACGGTGGCCCTGTTCGTCGGCGGGCCGCACATGTATGCGACCTTCACCCGCACCGCCTTCGACCACGACTTCGCCGCCAAACACCGGCCCTTCCTGTTTTCCTCGCTGATCATCCCTCTCGTCGTCACCACGTTGGCCCTGGCC
>JAULUH010000310.1:0-6585 GCA_032111745.1 Anaerolineae bacterium
CCCCAGGTGCAGGCCCTGCGGGCCGGCGCCGACGTCGTGGTGGCCTGCCCCGGCCGGCTGCTCGACCTGATCGGCCAGGGCTCTATCAACCTATCCGGGGTCGAGGTAGTGGTGCTGGACGAGGCCGACCGCATGTTCGACATGGGCTTCCTGCCCGACGTGCGCCGCATCATACGCGCCGTGCCCCACCGCCGCCAGACCCTGCTGTTCTCGGCCACCATGCCCGACGACATCCGCGCCCTGGCCGCCGAGGTGCTGCACGAGCCCCTGACCGTGCAGATCGGCCACGCCCGGCCGGCCCACACGGTGGCCCATGCCCTCTACCCGGTGCCGCAGCATCTCAAGACCGCCCTTTTGAAAGAGCTGCTGGCGACCACCAACAGCGAATCGGTGTTGGTGTTCACCCGCACCAAGCATCGCGCCAAGCGGCTGGCCCTGCAGCTGAAGCAGGCCGGCTTCGGCGTCACCTCGTTACAGGGCAATCTCTCGCAGAACCAGCGCCAGGCCGCCCTGGACGGCTTCCGCTCGGGCGCGTTTCAGATTATGGTCGCCACCGACATCGCGGCCCGCGGCATCGACGTCGCCACCATCTCCCACGTGATCAACTACGACATGCCCGACACCACCGACGCCTACACCCACCGCATCGGGCGCACAGGGCGGGCCGAGCGCACGGGCGAGGCCTATACCCTGATCACTCCCGAGGATGATCCTGCGGTGCGGGCCATCGAGCAGGTGCTGAATGGCCGCCTCGAGCGGCGTACCCTGTCCGGCTTCAACTACCAGGCCACGGCGCCGGCAGATCCGCCGCGAGCGCCGCGAGCGCCGCGCGCTCCCCAGGCCCGCCCGGAGCTGGCCCCGCCCCCGGCACCCCGGCCGTCCCAGCCGGGAGCACCGCGGCGCCAGGCCCCGCCCGCGCATCGCCGCCATACCGCGACCCCCGGCAGCCGTGGACAGTCCCAGCGCTAACGCGCTACCTATTTCCGCCTCTGCCGGGCTGGATCACATCCCGTTGCCCGGGGAGCGGCGGCTGGCCCTGCGCGTCACGCCGGCCGCCCAGCACGCCCTGCGCCAGGGCCATCCCTGGCTGTTCGCCGAGGCCGTGGTCAGCCAGAGCGCCGAGGGCCAGCCCGGCGACCTGGCCGTGATTTTCGACGACAGCCGCCACTTCCTGGCCGTCGGGCTCTACGACCCCACCTCGCCGCTGCGCGTGCGCGTGCTGCAGCACGGCACCCCCGCCACCATCGACGATGCCTGGCTGGTCGGTCGCCTTGCCGCCGCCGCCGGCCGCCGTGCTGGGCTGCCCCAGTCCGGCACCACCGGCTATCGCCTGGTGCACGGGGAGAACGATGGCCTGCCCGGCCTGGTGGTCGACCACTATGCCGGCGCCCTGGTCCTCAAGCTCTACACCCTGGCCTGGATCCCGCGCCTCCCCGGCCTGTTGGCAGCCCTGGAGGGGATCATCCCCGTCCGCAGTGTGGTGCTGCGGCTCAGCCGCCAACTGGCTGCGCGTCCCGACTACCTTTATGGCCTGTCCGACGCCGCTGTGCTGGCGGGCGAGCCCATCACCGGCCCGGTGCTTTTCGAGGAGAACGGCTTGCGCTTCGAGGCCGATGTGAGGCAGGGCCAGAAGACCGGCTTCTTCCTCGATCAGCGGGACAACCGGGCGCGTGTCGAGAAACTGGCCGCCGGGCGCCGCACGCTGAACGTCTTTGCCTATACCGGCGGCTTCTCCCTCTACGCGGCGCGGGCCGGGGCCCCGGATATCCTGAGCGTCGACGCCAGTGCGCCAGCGCTGGAGGCAGCCCAGCGCAACTTTGCCCTCAACGCGCACCTGGCGACGGTCGCCGCCGCCCGCCACAAAGTGCTAACCGCCGACGCCTTCGCCGCCCTGGCTGGCCTGCGGCAGCGCGGGCAACGCTTCGACCTGGTGATCGTCGATCCGCCGGCCCTGGCCCACCGGGCGGAGGATGCCCACCGCGCGTTGCGGGTCTACGGCCACCTGGCCGCGCTGGCCTTGAGCGTCACCGCGCCGGGTGGTGTCCTGGTGATGTCCTCCTGTTCCAGCCGCGTGGCCGCGCCCAGCTTCTTCGCCACGGTGAACCGGGTGGCCCGCCACAAGGGCCGGCCCCTCCAGGAGCTGGAGCGCACCGGCCATCCTATCGACCACCCCATCGGCTTTCCCGAGGGCGCTTACCTCAAGTGCCTGTTTGCCGTTGCCCCCTGACCTGATCACCTACTTGTGGGGAATCTGCGATACTGGACGCACCAGGTCGAACATCGCGTCCGCCACCCGGCAATAGCCGTTGCCGGCCAGGCGGCCGATGGGCTGCAGCCGGGCGATGTCGATCTTGTCCGGGCCGATCAGCAGGGTGTCGTCCACGTGCAACAGCAGCACCTGGCCGATCACCACGCTGGCCGCGCCGGGCTCCGTGCCCAGGTCCAGGATGTGGGCGACCCGGCATTCGAAATGGATGGGGCTGGCGGCCACGCGCGGGGGCCGCACCAGGGCCGACGGCGCGGTGGCCAGGCCGGCGACCGCAAACTCGTCGACGTCCCCGGGGAGCTCGGCCGAGGTGAGGTTCATGGCGGGGCCGAGGGCCTCGGTGACGATGTTGACCACGAACTCGCCGGTGGCCCGCACATTGCGCAGCGTGTCTTTGGGGCCGGCGTCCGTCTCCCGCACCGTGGGGCAGAACAGGACGTGGGGTGGGTTGGCGCCGGCGGCGTTGAAGAAGGAAAAGGGGGCCAGGTTCGGCGTGCCTGCCTCGTCGACCGTCGAGATCCAGCCGATCGGCCGGGGCACGATGGAGCCGATCATGAGCTTGTACAGCGACTTCCAGGGGAGAGAGCCGGGGATGAATTCCATCAGGGTGCTCCAGGGTGAGTAGCGGGATAGGCTGGCAGGTGGCCCAGCGGGCTTGGTGGTGCTGGCAGGCCAGACCGGCGGGGCGCAGTATAGCATGGCTGGCGGGAGAAGAGCAATCATAACGACCACGGATGCTGGCCGATACGCCCAGAGGAAGGCATCTTGCAGCCTGGAAAAGAAAAAAGCACTAGTCAAGGGGATACTTTTGTGGTAGACTAGTGGTGACATTTCAATGAAGTCTTGACGCTGCGCAGGCGCGGGCGCCTGTGCAGCATGGGTGGTTGTGCGGGTACGGGCCAGGTACGCAAGGTGGCCGATGTGGAGTGCATCTCGGGCCGCCGCCCAGGGAGGAGCCATGGCTGTGGATAGTCTGGCGAAGGACTTCGTCATCCCGTTTGAGCTTGATCGGGCCGCCGCCCAGGCGGAGCAACCACTGATCTACCGGCCGTGGGGGACACGGACGATCAAGCTGAAGGTCACCGCGGCCACTGACATGCCGCGGCTGTGGGTCCGGCCCCAGGGGGTGCTGGCGGAGGAGGCGGCGCTGGGCATCTACAAGGCCTACGCCGACGACAGCCGCGCGTTCCACATCACGTGGGGGGGTGGGCACGAGTGCGGGCCTTGCGTGAAGAGCAGGGATATGCTCAGCGCGTTTGAGACCTGTGCGCCTTTGCAGGCCAACGACGCGAGCTATCTGTTCTTCAACCTCACACATGCCGGCGCGGAACTGCCCGCCGCGGCTACCATTACGTTGAGGGCATTCGAATGCCTGAAGAGCAATGGGAAGGCCATCGAGCAGGACCAGGCCAGGCTTAGCCTCCCGATCCAGGCGCCGCCCGGCCTGCCGCCGGTGGGGGAGATCATGCGGGTGGTGCCGGCGACAGAGCAGAACTCCTGGATTGTATCACCCGGCCGCTACCTGCCGGCCTACGACTCGCGCTGGTGGCCGTCGCCCGAGGTGACATATGTGGCCAGCGAGCCCCTACCCCTGGTGATGCGCGCCGGCGAGGGCGCCCTGCTGCTGCAATGGGGAGAGGGGGGGCCGACGATTGGCGTGATCGAGGATCATACCGAGCCCTCGGTGCTGCACCTGGCCGAGGCGCTGGCCTTCGAGCTATTTGCCTTCGACCAGTGGTCCGTGGCCTTGCGGACCTGGTTCTTCTGGGTGGACAGCTACGTGGGAGGAGGCTTCTTTGCCGGCCGGCACGAGGTGCCGGATGCCGAGCGCTTCGACATGGTCATCCGGCGCAGGGATGGGCGGGTGTTGCTGGCGGGGACCGATCTGCACTGGCGCGAGGTGTGGGCGCGGGTGCTGCCGGCCAAGATTCTGCGCGCGACGCTGGGCATGCCACGCGAGACGGCCATGAAGCTGGCGCGGGAGAAGTGGAGCGAAACCTGGAACGAGATTTGGGCCACGGCGCGCAACAACGGTGAGCCGGACCACGACGACGGGCATCCCCACAACCCGGTGGATCCCTACATCCGTCGCCTGGCCGAGCGGGAGGCTACGGTGACCCTCAAGGCCAGCGGCACAGAGGCGCATGTCCCCACCCTGCACAACGTGGAGCAGCGGCGCCCGCCGGCCATGACCAGCAGCGACGTACGGCTAGGGTAGGCCGGACGAGGCAGCTTTCGTGGAGAGCGGATCGCCATGATCACCGCGTATGAGGATTTCTACCTGCACGTGGGCTGGCCGGACGAGCATGGCCGCTTTCCGATCCAGGTGGTGCACTCGCCGTGCGGGGAAACCAGGCAGCCGGTGTGGCAGGAGAACACACTCCAGCTGCCGGCGTCCCAGCACATCCTGGACTACCTGCAGGAGCTGATCGCCGAGCCGGAGGAGGTGGAGCTGCTGGGCCGGTCGCTGCACGAGTTCCTGTTCCCGGGCGAGGTGGACGAGATCTTTCGGCGCTGCCGGGAGGATAGGGAGAAGGGCCTGCGCATCCGCCTGCGCGTCGATCCGGAAGAGCTGAGCCTGCTGCCCTGGGAGTACTGCTTCGACCCCCGCACCAGGCAATACCTGGCCCTGGAGCGCCAGACCCCCATGGTGCGCTACATCGCCGAGGGCTTTGCCGCGCCCACCACGCTGGCGATGCCGCGGCCGGTCAAGCTGCTGGTGGTGCTGGCGGCGCCGGCGGACCAGCCCGAGCTGGACATGGCGCGCGAGGAGGCGGGCATTCGCCAGGCCTTGCAGCATGTGCCGGTGGAGCTCACGGTGCTGCGCCACGCCACGATCGAGAAGCTGCACGACGTGCTGCTGGATGTGGAGCCCCATATCCTGCACTTCAGCGGCCACGGCGTGCTGAGCAATGGGCACGGCGCGCTGGCCCTGGAGGAGGCGGGATCAGGGCAGACCGATCCCCTGACGGCCCGCCAGCTGCGCAGCCTGCTGAACCGGATGGGCATTACCCTGGCCGTGTTGAACGCCTGTGAGACGGCCAGGCACAGCACCCGTGATGCCCTGATGGGGGTGGCCCAGGCCCTGGTCCGCGAGGAAATCCCGGCCGTCATCGCCATGCAGTTCCTGGTGTCCGAGACCGTGTCCTTGATGTTCACGCGGCGGCTGTATGAGTTCCTGTTCCGGGGCGATCCGCTGGAGAAGATCCTGACCGAGACCCGGGTGGGCATCGACATCAACGCCGAGGAGGACCGCATCTCGTGGGGAATCCCGGTGCTGTTCATGCGGGCCAGGGATGGCTTCCTGTGGCAGCCGGAGACGATCCGCCAGGGCAGCGGGCTGGAGTCCCTGGTGACGGCGGACCTGAAGTCGCGCACCTATGCGGCACAGGCCCAGCCGGTGACGACGGAGGCCATCTTCCTGAAGAAGGTGTACCGGCAGTGGGTTGGGGACGTGCTGTCGCGGTCCATTCCGAACGCCGAGCGCCGCATCGACTTCGTGTTTCAGCGCGGGCAGGATGGCGACACCCTGCCCGCGGCCAACATGACCACGGTGTTCGACGAACTGGACAGCTCCCTATTGCTGCTGGGCGCGCCGGGGGCGGGGAAGACCATCGCGCTGTGCGAGCTGACGCGGGACCTGATTCAGCGGGCCAGCACGCAGGAGCAGCAGCCGCTGCCGGCGGTCCTGCGCCTGGCGCCGTGGCGCCAGACGCCCCAACAGGATCTGAAGGGTTGGATCGACGCCCAGCTGAAGATCCAGTACGGCCTGGGCCAGACGCACATCGACGAGCTCAGGGCGCGCGGCCTGGTCCTGCTGCTGGACGGCCTGGACGAGGTGGGCAGCGAGCACCGGGCCTCCTGCGTGCAGGCCATCAACGACTACTGCAGCCAGGAGGGTTGGATCAACGTCGTAGTGACCTGCCGGACCGCCGAGTATGCCGGCCTGCTCAGCGCCGGAGAGGAGCTGGCCATCCCGGACAAACAGGTGGTCGTGCTAGCGCCGCTGGAGGCGGCGCGCATCGAGAAGTTTCTCGACCAGCTGGACCGGGTAGGCATCGACGTGACGCACCTGCATTCCCTGCTGGAGCACGAGTGCACGCCGCTGATGACCGACGTGATCCTGCAGACCTACGCGGGCAAGCCGGCGGACCAGGTCGCCGAGGTGCAGGTGGCGGACGTGTGGGAGAACTACGTGGTCCGAAAGTTCGAGGATGACAAGGCCAGGCGGGACTCGGCCGGCACCCCCATGCCCTACCCCCGGGCCAGGACCGAGCAATGGCTGAGCTGGGTGGCGCACAAGCTGCGGGCGCACACCC
>JAULUH010000311.1:0-10814 GCA_032111745.1 Anaerolineae bacterium
GTTACGAGGTCGTGCCCATCGCCATCGACAAACAGGGCCGCTGGCTCTTGGGACCCGAAACGGCTCGCCTGCTGGCCGGCGCAGGCGAGCCAGCAAAGCTAGAGACTTCCACCCTGGTGCCGCGGGACGAGTCCCTCCGCAGCGTTGACGTGATCTTCCCAGTGCTGCATGGCCCTTACGGCGAAGACGGCACGGTGCAGGGCCTTCTGGAGCTGGCCAACATCCCCTACGTGGGCTGTGGCGTGTTGGCTTCGGCGCTGGCCATGGACAAGGTGGCTTGCAAGGCGGTCTTTGCAGCTGCAGGACTGCCCCAGCTGCCTTTCCTCCCGGTCAAGCGCAAGCGCTGGAAAGTCGAGCCAGCCCAGGTATTGGCTGACATCGAGAACAGGCTGAGCTATCCGGTGTTTGTCAAGCCGGCCAACCTCGGCTCCAGCGTCGGCGTTGGCAAGGCCAGACAGCGCGCAGAGCTGGCTAAGGCCCTGGACGAAGCGGCCCGCTACGACCGCAAGCTGCTGGTGGAGCAAGGAATCGATGCCCGAGAGATCGAGGTCAGTGTGCTGGGTAACGACGACCCTGTCGCCTCGGTGCCGGGTGAGATCGTGCCCTCCCGGGAGTTCTACGACTATAGAGCCAAATACGTGGATTCCGGCTCGGAATTGATCATCCCCGCCCCACTGGCTCCCGAACTGGCCGAAACCGCGCAGCGATTGGCCGTCCAGGCCTTCCTGGCCATCGACGGCGCCGGCATGGCCCGGGTAGACTTTTTGCTGGAGCGGCATAGTGATCGGCTGTTCCTGAATGAGGTAAATACGATCCCCGGCTTCACTGCCATCAGCATGTACCCGAAACTGTGGGCAGCCAGCGGTCTCTCCTATGCGATGCTGATGGACCGCTTGATCGAGCTGGCCCTGGAACGCCACGCCGATAAGAGCCGGACGGAGACATCCTACCGGCCCGGAGTGGAGGGTTAAGCCATGGCGCGGCGCCAACGCTCCCGCACTAATCACTGGGGTAAACCCCCGCGGCGCCTGGCAGCCCAGCGTAAGGCCAGGGCCGCTGTGCGCGGCCGCCGCCGCAATAGCTACCGAGCTAGCCAGCCACCATCTGTACAGGGTTCGACCCACGCTGGACCAGGCCGGCGGCTACCTTCTGCCCGACCACTGCTGGGGACTATGGGGCCGGGCTGGGGCCGGCTGGCCGGGCTGGGGCTGATTGCTGGCTTGCTGGCCGCACTTGCTCTTCTGTTCGTGAGCGACGACTTCTACGTGGAGTCTGCAGAGATCACCGGCGCTACCTATAGCGAGCTCGACGAGATCTATCGTGTCTCCGGCGTGCACAATTTCAGCCTGTTCTGGGTCAATGCCGCGGAGGCAGAGCAACGGGTCGAGCAACTGCCCTTCGTAAAGAGCGCACGCGTGTGGCCCCTGCTGCCCAACAAGGTGCACATCGACGTGATGGAGCGCCAACCAGTCCTGTTCTGGCAGGCGGGCGGACAGGCCTCCTGGGTTGATGCCGACGGTGTTGTCCTGCCCGTGGCTGGGTCCATTGCCTCGCTGCCCGTCCTGATCGACCTGGACGGCAGCAGCCTGCATTCCCAGGGTTTGATGGACCCACAGATGGTCGCCGCCGTGTTGAAGCTCAACGCTCAACTGCCCGAGCTGAAACGGGTAGCCTGGAGCCAGGACCGCGGTCTGCACTTCGTCACACCAGATGGGACCCTCGTAGTCCTGGGGCGAGACTCGCGGCTCGCCGAGCGAGTCCATCACCTGGTCGCCTTGAAGTCCGCTCTTGCCGTCGAAGGCAAGACGGCCAGCGAAATCGATTTACGGTTGGACGACGGCTATTTCATGAAGATAGCACCATGACTAGGGGTGTGAGCCGTGCCTGAGACAATCTGCGCTATTGATGTCGGCACGACCAAGGTGGTGACCATTATTGCCGAGGTCGTGGATGAGAATACATTCCAGGTGATCGGCGTCGGTCGATCACCCTCAGATGGCCTGAGCAAGGGCGTGGTGACTAACGTCGCCGCAGCCACGGCGGCCATCGGCCAGTCCATCGAGGAGGCTGAACACGCCGCCAACCATTCCATCACCAGCGCCTATGTAGGAATTGCCGGCAGCCATGTCCAGTGCCACAACAGCAAGGCCGCCGTACCCATTAACCGCACGCGGGTGGTCACGGCGGAGGACGTAGAGCGGGTGAAAGAAGCAGCGAAAGCTGTTCCTATCCCCCACAATCGGGAGATCATCCATGTGGTGCCGCGCAGCTTTGCCGTCGATGAGCAGGAGGATTTGCACGATCCCATCGGCATGCACGGCTTTCGCCTGGGCATCGACGCCCAGATCATCTCCGGCGCCACAGGAGCTGTGCGCAATCTGGTGCGTTGCGTGCAAACCCACGGGATCGAGATCGAGGAACTGGTGTTAGAGCCCCTGGCGTCGGGTGAGGCCGTGCTCCACGATGCCGAGCGCGAGATGGGCGTGATGGTGGTAGACATGGGCGGTGGGACCACAGACCTGGCGCTGTTCATGAAAGGCAGCCTGTGGCATACCGTGGTCCTGGATGTGGGCGGCAACCATCTCACCCACGACCTCGCTGTGGGGCTGAGCTCTCCCTTTGCTGCTGCCGAGACCCTCAAGGTGCGCCACGGGCATGCCATGGCCTCCCGCGTAGCCCCAGACCAGGAGGTAACGGTAGAGGTGTTTGGCGAGAATGACCTGCGCGCCGTGCCTCGCCTTCTGGTGGCGGAGATCCTGGAGGCCCGAGTCGAGGAGATTATCGAGCTCATCCTGCGGGAGATCACGCGCTCAGGCTACGAGGGTTTGGTGCCCGCCGGAATGGTCATGACTGGCGGCACCGCCCAACTTGCCGGCCTGCGGGAGCTCAGCCGCCAGATGACCCAGATGCCTGTGCGCATTGGCGCACCGAACGGCATTCCTGGTGTGATTGATAGCCTCAAGACGCCGGACAACGCCACCAGCGTAGGACTGTTGCTGTGGGCAATGCGAAACCGGTGGGGCGGTGTCAACTCCCGCAGCCGGAAGGCAACCAGCCCCTTGATGCAGCGCGTGATGGCCTGGCTGCGCAACCTGTTACCCGGTTAACGTCACCCATCGGCAACTGCCTGGGTGGCACCAAGACCTGCCAAGGAGAGAAGCATGAAGGAAAGTGACTACGAAGGACACCAGGAGAGCGCAGCCACAGGTGAGATCCCAGATCAGCTAGCTTCGCCTGAGTTGCACCAGCCGGTTGATCCACCGCTGGCGGAGCCCATCCTGGCCAAGCCCAATGGCGCGTCCCCAACCAGACAACCACCGCCGTCCCCGGACGGCAAACCAGTACCGACAAGGAGTGATACCATGAACCGACGAACCAGCGGCCGTGAAGCACATCCGACCTACGTGGATAATTTTGCCAAGATCCGTGTGGTCGGGGTCGGCGGCGGCGGCAGCAATGCTGTCAACCGGATGATTGAGGCCGGTATCTCAGGCGTGGAGTTCATCGCCGTCAACACCGATGCCCAGGCGCTTCTGGAGTCCCAGGCCCCTCAGCGCATGCGCATCGGCGATAAGCTGACCAAAGGCCTCGGCGCCGGCGGTGATCCAGAGGTGGGCGAGAAGGCCGCCATGGAGTCCTCAGAAGACCTGACCAATATCGTGCGCGGAGCAGATATGGTGTTCGTCACTGCGGGCATCGGCGGCGGCACCGGCACCGGTGCCGCACCGATCGTTGCCCAAATGGCGCGCGACGCCGGAGCCCTGACTATTGGAGTCGTCACCCGGCCCTTCACCTTCGAGGGCTCGCGGCGACGCCGTGTGGCCGAAGAAGGGCTGACGCGGCTGAAGGAGCAAGTGGATACCCTGATCGTGATCCCCAACGACCGGCTCCTGCAGATCGTGGACAAGAAATCCTCCATCCGCGACGCCTTCACGGTCGCCGACGATGTCCTGCGCCAGGGTATCCAGGGCATCAGCGAGCTCATCACCATCCCGGGCCTGATCAACCTGGACTTTGCCGATGTCCGCGCAATCATGGAGAACGGCGGCTCTGCGCTGATGGCCATTGGTGTGGGCAAAGGTGAGAATCGGGCCCAGGAAGCAGCCGAGCAGGCCATCGCCAGCAAGCTCCTCGACGTCAGCATCGACGGCGCCCAGAGCATCCTGTTCAACGTCACAGGCGGCCTGGGCATGACCCTGCACGAGGTAAACGAAGCAGCCGAGATTATCCGGGCCACGGCCCATCCAGAGGCCAACATCATCTTCGGCGCCGTTCTTGATCCCTCGCTGGACGAGGAAGTGCGGGTGACGGTAATCGCCACCGGCTTCGAAATCGCCGCCGAGGCTCGCCGGCCCTTGACGGCCACTCAGCCGCTGCCGGCAGCTGTCGCCGGCGAGCGCAGCGACAAGACCGTGCCCTTCCCGGTGCGCACCTATAGTCCGGAAGATCTGGACATCCCGGCGTTTCTGCGCCGGCGGGCCAAAGGTGCATAGAGCGCCCCCATAGTCGCAGCCAAGCTGAGAACCAGGAAACCGGCAGGCCCCGAACTACCCGCCGGACGGCCCATTCGTCGGTAATCACATGCCACCGCTCTGCGTCGTCGGCGCAGAGCGGTGGCATCGTGGTTCATCGCCCCTTTTCCGGCGCCTCGCCGCAATGGCACCGACAATTCCCGGGGTGGAACGGGTAAACCTTAAAATTCCGTCTGATTGGGCCAATTCCCACCTATAGGTCTTGCCAAACCCCGGCCCCTATGGTAAAATTCGCCGTACCGTGCTGCTACAAGATATAGTGCATTGAGCTCTGGTAGCCACTAGATGTTGCGCCACAGTGCAGCTTTGGGCGGGCGCCGCGGCTTCCGTTAGCACAGTTTCGACAGAATCATCATCTAAGGATTTGGGCGCCTGCACCGTTAGGCAGGAACTCCCCCCAGGTGACCCGGCCAACCCGGGCCGGCCAAACGTTTCGAGTTCGCATTACTTGCCCCGTCTACCATGCAATGCCCTCATTGTGGTGAAGCTGACTCACGAGTTATCGATACCCGCACGACCGGCGAAGGGATTCGCCGGCGGCGTGAGTGCAACGCGTGTAGTCGGCGTTTCACCACCTACGAGCAGGTTGCCGCTTCGCTGTTTATCATTAAGAACAATGGCCGCCGCGAGCCCTATGACCGCCAGAAGCTGATGCACGGTATCCTGGTGGCCTGCGCCAAACGCCCCATCCCTCAGATGGCCATCGAAGGCATGGTCGATGAGATCGAGGAAGAGCTGTCGCGTATCGGCCGGGCAGAGGTCAAGAGCCAGGTGGTTGGCAGCATGGTTCTGGAGCACCTGAAGCAGCTGGACCCCATGGCCTACATCCGTTTCGCCATGGTCTATCTCGATCTGCGAGACCTGGAAGCGCTGCAGGCGCATATCGGCCGCATGTTGCCAAGTCGATAATGCGGCTGGTCTTGGCTCGTGAAGATGGGCTTAACGCCGTTTCCTGCGACCGGCTGCTCTCCCGGCTGGCCGAGGAACGGGCGCAGCGAGCGCCCAATATAACTATCGATCTGAGCCAGGCCGCCTTTGTCGATCCCTACGGCGCAGCTTGCCTCTTGCTGATCTGCCGCCAGGCCACGGATCGGGGCCAGCGTTTGGTCTGTGTCTTGCCCACAGATCAGCCGGCCCAAACCATGGCCGTAGCCCTGGGCCTGGTCAGCGCGCTGCGACCTCTGGCTGAATTGCGCAATGTGCTGCCGGCAGGACACACGTCCAGTAGGGATACTGCCCTGGCCCTGAACCCGATCCGGTCGCGCAGCGACGTACAGACGGTGCTGAACTACCTCGTAGACCTGTCGCGCGGACGGCTAGGTTATGCCACCGGCGATGTGCTCGACGCCACCAAGGTTGTGTCCGAATTGTGCTTCAATGTGGTCGACCACAGCCAGGCTGAAGGGTACGCCGTCGCCCGTATCTACCGGGACCGGAAAGGCCACCGCTTTGTTTCACTGGCTGTGGTCGACGCCGGGATAGGCATCCGTACCAGCCTCTCCCAGCGCTATGCTGAGGCAACGACCTGGTCACACGCCGAGGCTATCGAGCAGGCCCTGGACGGCCTCAGCAGCCGTCCGCTTGGCGGTGGCGCCGGCCTCCGTAGCATCCACGCCATCGTCCAGCGCTATGGCGGACGGCTATCCATCCGCTCTGGCGACACCAGGCTCTACCTGGCTGCCGAACGCCGGCCACACCACGCCACCGGAGCGGGCTTCCCCGGCACCCAGGTCGGCATCAGTTTCAGCCAGATCGACTAGCAGAAAGGGTCGCTATGCCGTTACTTGAGGAACACGTTGAACTGCCAGGCCCGGTCCTCGGCGGGCGGGATCCACAGATGAAGGAGCACCTCGTAGCTCGCCTGAAGGATTTGCCCGCTAACAGCCTCCTGGTCCTGGACTGTGCCCACGTCCAGTTCATGGATTACTCCTGGGCCGATGAGGTTGTAGCCAGCCTGGTGGACGTAGCCCACACCTCCGAAGGGCAGCTGTTTGTGGTCGTGCGTGGTCCCAGCGAAAGCGTCGCCGAGAGCATCAAGGCCGCCGTTACCATGCACGGCCTGACTTGCGTCAGGGTCGACCAGAATGGGGTGCCCACCGTGTTGGGTGGCCTCAGCCCGGCCCTCCTGCAAACCTATAACCTGGCCGTGGCCCGCGGCCAGATCAGCGCTCTCGACCTCCCAGATAGCTTGTCGCCCAGCACCAAGAGCAACCGCCTTAAGGAGCTGGAACGCCGTGGCCTGTTGTATCGAGTCGGCGAGGAGATCATAGAGGGCGGCGGCCGGCGCTTCATTTACGAGCCAGTACGCTAAGTCCAGCCTCTTTTTTTCTCTTGCGGTTTCATACCGGTATCATTAATACGAAGGTGGAGGTTTTGTTGGAATGAGCACGACAAAAAACCCAAAACTGGGAGCACAGGCAACCGCAGCACCGGCAGATCTGCTCCAGCGACCGATGGGCATCAGCGAGAATGGTCTGGAGGTCTTGCGGCGGCGATATCTACGCAAAGGGCTGGACGGCAAGCCCATGGAGACGATCCCCGAGATGTTCTGGCGCGTGGCTAGCAACGTTGCCCTGCCGCAGCAGGCCTGGGGAGATGAGGCCAATTACCTGCAGGCGGCAGAACAGTATTACGATCTACTCACCTCGCTGCGCTTCTTCCCTAACTCCCCTACGTTCACCGGTGCTGGCACGCCGCTGGGCCAGCTTGCCGCCTGCTTCGTCCTGGCCATTGAGGACGACATGGGCAAGGACTCGGGCCAGGGCATCTTCAACACCCTGCGCAATGCAGCCCTGATCCAGCAGACCGGAGGCGGCAATGGGTTCAGCTTCAGCCGCCTGCGGCCCAAGGGCGATTCGGTCGCCTCCAGCGCCGGCGTGGCCAGCGGCCCCGTGGGCTTTCTGCGCGTCTATGATGCCGCCTTCGGCGAAATCGCTCAGGGCGGCACCCGGCGGGGCGCTAACATGGGCGTGCTACGTGTCGATCATCCCGATATCGAAGAGTTTATCGCCTGCAAGGCCGAAGAGGGACAGATTACCAACTTCAACATCTCCGTGGGCGTCACCGATGCCTTCATGGAGGCCGTGCGCGACGATACCGGATTCGATCTGGTGAACCCGCGCCACGGCGAGGTCACCCGCACGGTGCGCGCCCGGGACCTCTTCGAGAAGATCGTGGCCTACGCCCATCGCAACGGCGAGCCCGGCGTGCTCTTCCTCGACGCCGCCAATCGCTCCAACCCCGTGCCCCAGCTTTATCAGCTCGAAGCCACCAACCCCTGCGGCGAGCAATGGCTCGGCCCCTTCGAGAACTGCTGCCTGGGCTCCATCAACCTGGCCCAACACCTCACCGCCGATGGCCGCGTCGACTGGGCCAGGCTGCAGGAAACGGTCGAGACCTCGACCCGCTTCCTTGACGACGTCGTGAGCGCCAATAAGTACGTGCCTGCTGTGCCAGAGCTCCAGGACGCCGCTCACCGCGTCCGGCGCATCGGCCTGGGCATCATGGGCCTGGCCGACATGATGTACCGGCTGGGCGTGCGCTACGGCGACCAGGAATCCCTGGACCTGGCCGGACAGGTGATGGAGTTCGTGCGCTACCACTGCATGCGTACTTCCATCGAGCTGGCTAAGGAACGCGGCGCCTTTCCCGCCATCACGGGCTCCCTCTACGATCCCCAAGACCTCAAATGGCAGCCCCCCACTCCCATCCAGCCTTACTCCCATGACTTCGGCCGGCCCGCCCTCGATTGGCGTGCCATCGTGGCCAGTATCAAACGCTACGGCATCCGCAACGGCGCCCAGACCACCGTCGCCCCCACCGGCACCATCGGCACGGTCACCGGCTGCGAAGGCTATGGCTGCGAGCCGGTGTTCGCCCTGGCTTACACACGTTATGTCAAAGAGCGTGACGGCGATGTCCCCTTGACCTACGTCAGCCCCCTCTTCCTGCAGACCCTGGAACAGGCCCATATCGACGGCGCCCGGCGGGATGAGATCATCCAGCAGATCGTGCACAGCGGCACCTGCCAGGGCGTAGAGGCGCTACCGGCCGCCATCCGGCATACCTTTGTCGTCAGCCAGGATATCACCCCGCAGGAACACGTGATGATGCAGGCCGTGCTGCAGCGATTCGTCGATAACAGCATCAGCAAGTGCATCGCCGGCGACTCGCTGGTACTCACCGCCCATGGCCTGGTACCCATCGATGAGCTATCCGAACTACGCCTGGACGATCAATTCGAATCGCTACAACTGGATATCACCAGCCCCGCCGGCCTGGAGCCCGCGGACGCCTTCTACTACGGTGGTTATCGCGAGACCCGGTTGGTACAGCTGGCCCACGGCTACCGGATAGAGGGTACGCCTAACCATCGCATCCAGGTCCTGGATGGGTCGGGCGAGATTGTCTTCCGCCGCCTGGACCAGCTCAAGCCAGGCGATACCGCAGTGCTCTACGCCGGCCAACGCCGCACCGGATCACCAGGCCAGCCCCTGCCCGCGCCAGCCGGTATGGATCTGCGGCGCCCCGGAAAGATGAACCCTGACCTGGCTTTCCTGCTCGGCTGCCTCACGTCCCATGGAGTGATCGACCGTCACCGCCTATCGGTGCCCCACGGCGACCGCAGCTTCCTCGCCGAGCTGCAGGCCATCGTCCAGAAACAGTTTGACCTGGCATCCACCATCGTGCGCGATCCTAGCCACGGGCCTTATGTCCTGCAAATCAGTTCTCGCCCGTTGCGCAACTGGCTCCTGGCAGACCTCGGCCTGGACGGCAGTGCTGCAAACCGGGGCATCCCCTCCAGCATCCTGCGCGCTGGCCTGGACGAAATATCCGCCTTTCTGCGCGGCCTAATGCGGGATGCCTCCCTGGCCGAAGGCGGCACGGGCCTCCACCTCTCGCTGGCCAGCGATAGGTTGATCCGCCAATGCCAGGTGCTTCTGCTCAACCTCGGAGTGCTGGCCTCTGTGCAGCAGGCCGGGACAGGACTCTGGAGCCTGTCCGTGCAGGGAGGTGCGCTGAAGGTGCTATCCAGCCTGATCGGCTTTGTCGAAGTGTGGCCAGCCAGGCAGCGGGCACTCCCCCATGATCAGCCGGCTCAGGGGTTGCCCGGCTCCGTCCGGCCGCTCCCGGCCACTGCCGCGGCCGTGTTGCCGGCTTCGCTGCCGGCCAACCGGCATCCTGTGTCTTCCCCGGCGGCTGGGACCACCATCAGCATGGACCGGCCACAGGCTGTGGAGACCTCGGCGGGCCAGGTCAGCGCAATGTTGTTCGTGCCTGTACAGGGCGTCACCGTCGGCTTCGCCGAGGTGTTCGACATCAGCGTGCCTGGCTCCCATAGCTTTGTTGCCAACGGCATAGGCAACCACAATACCTGCAATTTCCCCCCTGATGCCAGTCGCGAGGACGTTGGCGAGGCCTACATGATGGCCTGGGAACTGGAATGCAAAGGCCTGACAGTCTACGTGACGGGCAGTCGTCATGAGGTCGTGCTCGAGACCAAGGCTACTGCCGACGCCAAGAAAGGTGCCATTCCGGAGCAGGCCTCCAACGGCACGACCACGGCCGCGGAAACGCTGCATGCTGCGATGCTGGACGCCGGGGAGCCAGCCAACGGCAACAACGGATACGAGGCACCCCACGTGGGCCAAACGCCCTCGCCCTTCGATGCTAAGCGACCGCGGCCGCGGCATCTCCATGGCACTACCTACCGTCGCCTGAGCCCGCTAGGCACAGCCTATGTGACCGTCAACGACACCGAGGATGGCGAGCCTTTCGAGGTGTTCATGAACGTGGGCAAGGCTGGCTCAGATGTGGCCGCCGTCAGCGAGGCCCTGGGCCGGCTGATCAGCCTGGTCCTGCGCCTGCCCAGCTCCCTGACCCCCACCGAGCGCCTGCAGCAGGTGGTCTACCAGCTCAATGGCATCGGCGGCGGGCGCCACCTCGGCTTCGGCCCCCAACGGGTCCGCAGCCTGCCTGATGCCATCGCCCAGGTCCTGGCCGAGCACCTATCAGAGGTCGAGCATGCTCCCCAGCCCCCATCGCCCTCGCCAGCTGAACAACTGGCCCTCCCTATGCCCAAACAAATCGGCGATCTCTGCCCCGACTGCGGCAACAGCACCCTGCTCAACGTAGAGGGCTGCCGCAAATGCCACGTCTGCGGCTATAGCGAGTGCTAGCACTTGAACCTCGGACGAACACAGACCAGGGCCGAGAAAAGCCTCTGCCGCACCCTGGCATGGCCCCTCGTAGGGCGCGGGCCTCCGTGCCCGCCCGGCCTCC
>JAULUH010000312.1:0-12463 GCA_032111745.1 Anaerolineae bacterium
AATGGTGCAGGCAAAGGCCGCGGCCAGTCTCTTGATCTTCGTGTTGTCGTAGACCATGCTGTGGGCCTTGTCGCCCAGCAGGCTGGGGCCTAACACGGGATCGTAGGCCGCGATCAGCTCCGAGGGCGCATACACTAGCTGCGGCACCACGCCGAGGGCATCGGCCATGATGGTGTAGATCTGGTTCCAGGTTAGCCACTCGTCGGAGGTGATGTGGAAGGCCTGGCCAAAGGCCCGGTGGTTGCCGAGCAGCGACACGAACCCCCTGGCGAAGTCCCGGTGGTGAGTCAGCGTCCACAGGGAGGTGCCGTCGCCGTGGACGATCACCGGCCGTCCCTGGCCAAGGCGATGCAGGGAGGTATAGCCGCCGAACAGGGGCACCTTGGTGGCATCGTAGGTATGGGCCGGGCGCACGATGGTGACCGGAAACTGCTCCTCCCGGTAGGCCTGCAGCAGCAGCTCCTCGCAGGCGATCTTCTGCTGGGCGTACTCCCAGTAGGGGTTGTGAAGAGGTGTGGACTCGGTGACCGGCAGGCTGCTGGGTGGGGTCTGGTACACCGAGGCGGAGCTGATGAACACATACTGCCCGGTGCGGCCGCGCCACAGGGCAAGGTCGGCGGCCACGTGGTCGGGCGTAAAGCCGATCCACTGGACCACGGCATCGTAGCTGCGCCCGGCCAGGACCGCCTCGACGCTGGCGCGATCCCGAATGTCGCCGTGCAGCACGATGGCCCCGGGAGGGATGGGGTGGATCGTGGTCTGGCCGCGGTTCAGCAGAGTGAGCTCGATACCTTCCCGCAGCGCCAGCTCCGCGCAGGCCGAGCTGATGACGCCGGTGCCGCCGATGAAGAGAATTTTCATAGGTCAAAACTCCTGGTGAAGTGCGACCAGGCCGGAAGGGCACCGCAGAGTCGCAAAGAGCGCCTTTCTGGTCCGGTCTCCTCTGGACTCCTCTGGTCCATGGTTCCCCTTGGCGCTCTTTGCGCCTCTGCGGTGCCCTTCCGGCCTGGTCCGGATCCGGCATCCACTACTGGCCCAGGGTCAGCGCCAGCACGATGGCCAGGGCAGGCAGGGAGAGCAGGGTTGACACCACCACGATGCTGCTGGCCAGCTTGCCGTCGGCGCCCAGGAGCTCGGCCATGACGTAGGAGATGGCGGCGGTGGGCATGGCCAGGTACAGGAGCGCGATGGTGGTTTCGACGCCATCCAGGCGCAGGGCACGCGTGGCCAGCAGGCCCACCAGGGGTGCCACCATCACCTTGATGGTGGCGGCCACAGCCGCGGCCGGCCCTCCGGCCCGCACGGCCCCGGGGTCCAGGGTGGCGCCGATGCCCAACAGGGCCAGGGGCAGCGCCATCTGGCCCAGGGTCGCCAGGGTGCGGTCGATGGCCTGGGGCAGCTCGAGCCCGCTATAGGCGAAGAGCACCCCAACGAGGCAGGCCCACACCAGGGGGTTGGCCAGCACCCCGCGCAGCAGCTGAACCGCCGAGTCGCGCCAGCGGGCGGGCTGGCCGTTGGAGCTTTGCAGCACGGCCACGGCCGCCACGCTGTAGATGGGGATCAGCGGCGCGGTGGCCAGCAGGGCCACGGCCTGGAGCTGGGGGCTGTCCTGGCCGGTGGCGGCCAGCGCGTAGAGCACCACGGGCAGCCCAACGTAGGTGAGGTTGCTGCGGTACGCGCCCTGGACGAACGCGGCCAGCGACGGCCGGCTCAGCCCCAGCCCGCGCCCGGCCAGGTAGCCCACGGCGATGCAGGCCAGCATGCCGATCACCAGCACGGCAAAGATATCGGTCGCTGCGCCCAACTCCGAATCCGCGGTGGCCGTGCTCTGGAACAGCAACGCCGGCAGCCCCACCCAGTAGACCAGCCGGTTGGTCTCCCGGAAGAAGCCCATAGACGCGAAGCCGGACCAGCGCAGCACGGCACCGGCTGCGATGACCAGGATAATAGGCGCCAGGATGTTGACGACGACCATGGGCGAAGAGCGGTCCCGGTGCAGGGGCCGGCACAGTCGTAGTCCAAGACCAGGGCACCGGGCTTCCTTATAGTATACCGGATAGTATACCGGGATCCAGGGTGCGCTGCAAAGCCTCCGCGGGGGCATTTCATTCCGCAAGGCAGGGACACCAGGCGGGTAGGAACGCCCGCCCCGCCAATGGGACAGGGTGTAGCGCGCGAGCGCCTCCTGTAGAATTGACAGGGTACCATCATGGGGATAGACTAGGTGCCAGCAGACACGGCCGTTACTGGCCAAATACCACAGTGTCAGACTACGAGGAGGATTCGACAATCATGGCGAACAAGAACAACAGGTTGGTGGTGGCTTACTACGCCAACCGCGCGGCCGCCGAAGCTGCCGCGGAACAGCTGAAGGACTGGGACAAGGCGAACGATGCGATCAAGCTGGGGGCCATCGCGGTTCTGGCGATCAACCCGAAGAACGGTGAACTGGAGGCCTCAGAGATCGGCCAGCGCGAGACCGGCAGCGGGGCCCTGTGGGGCACGGCCATCGGCGCGGCGGTCGGCATCCTGACCGGCGGCATCGGCCTCATCCCCGGACTGCTGCTGGGCGCGGGCGGTGGTGCCGTGGTGGGCTCGCTGTTTCACAAGGACGTAGGCATGACCGATGCCGACCAGCAGGAAATGGCGAACAACCTGCGCCAGGGCGGCGCGGCCCTGGCCGTGATGGCCGACGACTTCGAGGTCGATAGCACCCTGGCGCAGATGAAACACCTCGGCGGCCGGGTCGAATCCTACGTCGTACCGGAGACGACCGCGAACGTGTTGACGACCGCCGCCGAGGCCCAGGTCGCAGCCACGGCAGCCGTCGACGAGGCCGTGACCGACGTGGCGGCCGAGGTCAAGGATGCGGCACGTAGCGTGGCGGTCGACCTGCCCAACCTGGCGCCGGCGGGCGTGGCTGCGGTCAGCGGCCTGGTGGCGGCCAGTGACTTCAGCTCGACAGATGCAGCCAAGCTGCACGACGCCGGTGTGGCCAAGGCCTCGGAGCTCCTCCAGCGCGGGGCCACGCCCAAGGGGCGGGCCGAGCTGGCGGCGGCCACGGGCCTCTCCGCCGACGCCATCCTGATGTCGGTGAAGCGGCTGGACCTGATGCGCATCAAGGGCGTCGGCTTCAAGTATGCCAAGCTGCTGCTGGCTTCGGGCATCGATACGGTGCCTGAGCTGGCCACGCGCAACCCGGCCAACCTCCTGGCCAAGATGACCGAGGTGAACGCCGCCGAGCACATCGTGGAGGCCCTGCCGTCACAGCACGAGGTGGCCGGCTGGGTGGACATGGCCAAGACGCTGCCCAAGGTAGTGGTCTGGTAAGCCAGCCAGAACGGAAAGGCTGGATGCAGCCATGTCCCCTGATCTCGTGAGGGTTGCTCTGATCGGTGCCGGTCGCATCGGCTGCATCCACGCCGGAAACCTGGCCTTTCGCATTCCCGGGGCCAGGCTGGTGGCCGTGGCCGATGTCGTGGCCGAGGCGGCAGCCAACGCGGCCCGGGATTATAACATCCCCGTGGCCATCGCGGACTACCACCCGCTGCTGGAGCGGCACGACGTCGACGCCGTGGTGATCTGCTCGGCCACCGACACCCATGCCCGCATCATCGGCGAGGCCGCCGCCGCGGGCAAGCACATCTTCAGCGAGAAGCCCATCGACCACGACCTGGGGCGCATCGACCGGGCCCTGGCCGCGGTGGACGCGGCGGGGGTCAAGCTCCAGGTAGGCTTCAATCGCCGCTTCGACCCCAACTTCCAGCGCATGCACGACCTGGTGGCGGCGGGCCGCATCGGCCTTCCCCACCTGTTGCACATCACCAGCTACGACCCGGAACCGCCGCCCGTGGAGTATGTGAAGGTATCGGGCGGCATCTTCCTGGACATGACCATCCACGACTTCGACATGGCCCGCTATCTGGTGGGCTCGGAGGTAGTGGAGGTCTACGTGGCCGGCGGGGTGATGATCGACCCGGCCATCGGCGAGGCGGGGGATCTGGACACTGCGGTGACCGTGCTGCGCTTCGCCAGCGGCGCCATCGGCACCATCGCCAACAGCCGCCGCGCGGTGTACGGCTACGACCAGCGCGCGGAGATCCTGGGCGCGGCCGGCGGGCTATCGGCCGCCAACAACTTCCCGGACCAGGTGACCCTGATGGACGGGGACGCGGTGCAGCGCAGCAAGCCGTTGCACTTCTTCCTCGAGCGCTATGCGGAGAGCTACCTGTTGGAGATGCGGGCCTTCATCGAGGCGGTGCAGCAGGACCGGCCGGTGCCGGTGACGGGAGCGGATGGCCGGGCCCCGGTGGTGATCGGCCTGGCGGCCTGGCAGTCCTACCGGGAGCGCCGGCCGGTGGCGATCAACCCGGGCCTCTGAGGCGCCAGGCCCCAGAATCGACAACGCCCGCCCTGGGCTTGGGGGGAGGGTTCCCAGAGGGGCATTGATGTTTGAAGTATAGCACAGGTTGCCGGAGACGTCAAGTCTCGGCCGGGCCTGGTGTAGACGCCCCTGACGGGGCGTCTACACCAGGCCCGGCCTCGTGATCAAGGAAAAACCTCCGGCACGAAACTCTGGCTCTCCATGGGCGGCCGCACGTAGCCGATATTGGTCTGCCGCGGGGGCAGCACGATGGGAGCGGGGGTGAGGTCCTGGTAGGGGATCTGCTTGAGCAGGTGGCTGATGCAGTTGAGCCGGGCCAGCTTCTTCACGTCGGCGTTGACCACCCACCACGGCGCTTCCTTGATATCGGTATACGAGAACATGTTATCCTTGGCCATGGAGAACTCGACCCAGCGGGAGCGGGCGTTGAGATCCATGGGGCTCAGCTTCCAGCGCTTGGTGGGGTCCTCAATGCGGTCCTGGAAGCGCTTCTCCTGTTCCTCGTCGCTGACCGAGAACCAGTACTTGATCAGGATGATGCCGGAGCGCACCAGCATGCGCTCGAAGGAGGGGCAGGAGCGCAGGAACTCCCAGTACTCCTCCTCGGTGCAGAAGCCCATCACCCGCTCCACACCGGCGCGGTTGTACCAGCTGCGGTCAAACAGGACCATCTCCCCGGCCGCCGGGAGCTGGGCCACGTAGCGCTGGAAATACCACTGGGTCTTTTCCCGCTCGGTCGGCGCGGGCAGGGCCGCGACCCGGCAGAAGCGGGGGTTGAGGCATTCGGTGATGCGCTTGATGGTGCCGCCCTTGCCCGCGGCATCGCGGCCCTCGAAGATCACCACCACCTTCAGGCCCCGGTCCTTGACCCACTCCTGCAGCTTGACCAGCTCGATCTGCAGCTTGCGCAGCTCCTCCTCGTACACCTTGGTGGAGATCTTCTTCTGGTCGGCGGAAACCCTGGCAGCCTCGGACAGGGGTGGCATGCTGGCCACATCGGCCGCGCTGCCATCCTGGCCATTGCTCGACGACGACGCCTCTGCAGGCTGCTTATCCTTCTTCTTTTTCCCCATGCTAACCTCCTGGCAAGAAGCGAAGATGACGCGACCGATGGCGGCTGACCCGCATCCCGGGCGCCAGAACGGTCCCCCGGGGCCGGGTTTGCCGGCATCATTATGGCACAAGCCCCATGGTTTGTCAACGCGAAATTAACGCCGGACGCTGTGCTCCCCCTGGAAGCACACCAGGCCGTGGTCCGCCGACAGCACCACCTGCACCGGCGTGCCCGCAGCATAGAGGCCGGTATGGGGCATCAGGCAGCGCACGCTGCGGCCCGAGGGCAGGCGTACCCGGTACTGCCAGTTGTCGCCGATGAACTCGGCCGCCTCCACCACGCCGTGGGCCACGACACCCGGGCCCGCAGGCCGCAGGGCCAGGTCGTGGGGCCGCGTCATCACGTCCACCACCTGCCCCGGCCGGATGGCGTCCGCGGGCGGCAGCAGGCCAATCTCGGTCTCGAGTCCGGCTGGGGTGACCGCGGCGGGCAGAAAGTCGGCGGCACCGAGGAAGTCGGCTACGAAGCGGTTGTGGGGGGTGTGGAAGATGTGCTCGGGCGTGTCCACCTGCTCCACGAAGCCCCGGCGCATCACCGCCACCCGGTCGCCCAGCATCAGGGCCTCCTGCTGGTCGTGGGTGACGAACAGGGCCGTGCTGCCGCTTTCACGGAGGATGCGCCGCACCTCCGCCCGCATCTGCTGCCGCAGCTCGGCATCCAGGTTGCTGAAGGGCTCGTCGAACAGGATCACCGCCGGGTTGGGCGCCAGGGCCCGGGCCAGGGCCACCCGTTGCTGCTGCCCGCCCGACAGGGCGTGGGGGTAGCGCTCGGCCAGGCCGTCCAGCCCCACCAGGGCCAGCACCTCCTGCACCCGGCGGTGGCGCTCCGGCCGGGACAGGCGCTGCAGGCCGAACTCGACGTTGCCCGCCACCGACAAATGGGGGAACAGCGCGTAGTCCTGGAACACCATGCCCAGGCCGCGCTTCTCGGGCGGCAGGCAGCGGGATCGGTCTGCGACCAGCTCCCCCCGGATGCGCACGGTGCCGCCGTCGGGCTGCTCGAAGCCGGCGATGAGGCGCAGGGTAGTGGTCTTGCCGCAGCCGCTGGGGCCCAGCAGCACCATGGTCTCACCCGCCATCACCATCAGGGAGAGCCCTTTGACGTCGCCGCCGATCTCCGGGCCGGCCGGCCGCGCGGGATCCGGCTGCTCCACGGCGTGGATGAAGCTCTTGACCACGCAGTGCAGCTCCACGACCGGCGTGGGCGGCGCCACCAGCTCATGCGGGTCCGGCATGGTCGCGCTCCTGGGCCAGGGCCCGATCCTGGGAGAGGATGAGGAAGATGGACAGGGAGGAGATAGCGATCAGCAGCAGGGCCGGCGCCGCGGCGCGGGCGAAAAAGGCCTCGGCCGTGGCCGACCAGATCTCCACGGCCAGGGTCTTGAAGCCGGTGGGGCTGAGCATCAGGGTAATGGGCAACTCCTTGATGGCGGTCAGGAACACCAGGGCCACCCCGGCCAGGATGCCCGGCCGGGCCAGGGGCAGGGTGACCTTGAGCCAGGCCTGGGCGGGCGAGTGGCCCAGGCTGCGCGCCGCCTCCTCCAGCCGCGGGCTGACCTGCAACAGCGACGTGCGGCTGGCGCCCACGGCCTGGGGCAGGAAGCGCACGGCATAGGCCGCGATGAGCAGAACCAGGGTCTGATACAGGAAGGGCACGTAGCGGGCGCCGAAGAAGACCAGGGACAGGGCCAGCGCGATGCCCGGCAGGCCATAGCCGACGTAGCTGCCGCGTTCCAGCAGGCGCACCAGGGGATGGCGATAGCGCGCGGCCAGGATGGCGATGGGCAGGGCGGCCAGCGCGGTCACCGCTGCGGCCAGCCCGGCGGCCAGCACCGAGTTCATCGTGAGCTGCCACAGCGGCTGGGCCGCGGCACCGCTCCCGGCCCCGCGCAGTAACCAGGTCAGGGTCACGCCGATGGGCAGGCCCAGGGCCAATAACACCACCAGGCCGGTAAAGAGCAGGGCCGGCCAGCGCCAGCGGCCGAGGCGCACGGTGCGCAGCGGCCGCGCCGTGCCCGAGCTGGTGCGGCTGTAACGGGCCCGGCCCCGGGCGCGCTGCTCGGCCCACAAGAGGAGCAGGGTGGCCGTCACCAATAGCAGGGCCAGCAATGCGGCCAGGCTGCGATCGAAGCTGGAGCGATACTGCACGTAGATGGCCTGGGTCAGGGCGTTATAGCGCATCAGGGAAACGGCGCCGAAGTCGCTCAGGGTATAGAGCGCCACCAGCAGCCCCCCCGCCGAAAGGGCCGGCCGCAGGTGGGGCAGGGTGACCCGGCGGAACACCTCCGCCGGGGCCGCGCCCAGGCTGCGGGCCGTCTCCTCCAGGCTGCCGTCCAGGCGGCGCCAGGCCGCGCTCAGGGTCAGCAGCACGTAAGGATAGGTGAAGAGGGTCAGGGTCAGCCAGGCCCCGGCAAAGCCATAGATCTCCGGTAGGCGCTGCACGCCCAGCGGCTCCAGCCAGCCCTGCAGCATGCCCCGGGGGCCGAACATGGCCAGGATGGCGAAACCACCCACGTAGGAGGGGATCACCAGGGGCAACACCGTGGCCACGCGCCAGAAGCGGCGGCCGGGCAGGTCGGTGACCGTGGTCAGGAAGGCCAGGGGCAGGGCCAGGGCGATCGAGGCGAGGGTGACGGCCGCGGCCAGCACCACGCTGTTGGCAAAGATAACCAGGGTGCGGAGTTGCAGAAACTGCGCCCAGGCCGCCGGTGAGGCAGCCAGCCCGCGCACGATGAGGTAGACCAGCGGCAGGAGGGCCGCCGCCACCACCAGCACCGCGATGGCGGTGAGCACAGGAGGCAACGGCGGGCGGGTCGCATTGGCCGGCCGCCGCAGGGCTAAGCGGCTGCGCAGGGACGCGCTGGTGCGGGCAGCGTTCATGGGAGGGAGAGGGGCTCAGGGCGCAGGACGGGCGTTTGGACCACGATGGCACGACGGGCCGCGAAGGTCACGAAGCGCGAAGGTCGCGCAGCGGCCGTGGGGACTGGTTGCCAGGGGCGCAGGGTGCCGTGGTGAGCGCCGGTGGTCACAACGCACCAGTGGCCTGCAGCAGCTCCAGCGTGCCCTGGAGGTCTTCCAGTTGGTTCAGGTCCAGCGCGGGGGACTGCAGCTGGTCTAGCGGCTTGAGGGAGGGATCGATGGCGACGCCGGGCACGAGCGGGTATTCGCTGGTCTCCGCGGCGAAGTACTCCTGGCTGGCCGGGCTGAGCAGGTAGGTGATGAAGCGTTCGGCGGCCACACGACTATCTGCAGTGTCCAGGATGCCGGCGCCGGCCACGTTCACCAGCGCACCGGCGTCTGCGGCGCGGGTGAAGTAGTTAGCGGCGGGGAAGCTGTCGCCCTGCTCGGCCAGAAAGCGGTAGAGATAGTAGTGGTTGACCAGGCCGGCGTCGATCTCGCCCTTGCCGACGGCCTCCACGATGGCGGTGTTGCCGTCGAAAACCTTGACGTCGTTGGCGACCATGGCCTGCAACCAGGCCCGGGTCTGCTCCTCGCCCATGAGCTGGCGCATGGCCGTGACCATGGCCTGGAAGCTGCCGTTGGTGGGTGCCCAGCCGACGCGCCCGCGCCAGGCCGGGCCGGCCAGGCCGAGGATGGAGTCGGGGAGGTCGGCCTCGGTCAGAGTTTCGGTGTTGTAGACCACGGTGCGGGCCCGGCCGGACGCGCCGACCCAGCGGCCATCGGCGCTGCGGAAGCGGGGCTCGACCTGGTCCAGTAGCGCCGGGGGCAGTTGCTGCAGGCGGCCCTGGCCGGCCAGCGCGCCCAGCGCGCCGGCATCTTGGGCGAAGAACACATCGGCCGGGCTGTTGGGACCCTCCTCGAGAATGGTGGCAGCCATCTCGGCCGTGTCGCCGTAGCGCACCTCGACGTCGACACCGGTCTCCGCTTCGAAGCGCTGGATCAGGGGACCGACCAGGTTCTCGTTGCGGCCGGAGTACACGACCAGTTTACCGGGCGCGTCGGCGGCCGGGGTCCCCGGACCCGCGGGCGACGTGCACCCGGCGGCGAGGGCGGCCAGGACCAGCAACGCCAATAACACGGAAGCGAGGCGAGATGCCTGCGCAGGGCTCATGGGGACTCCAACTCCTGGACCGGATTCATCCAGAGGGCGGGGAGACCCCGCCCCTACGGGCATGGGTTACGCACGGACGGGGAGACCCCGCCCGTGCGATGGGCATCTATGCTAACTGAATTCGCGCCCCGTGTCAAATTTCGCAGATAAATATGAGAAAAATCAAGCAGACGCCGGCTGGCGTAGCACGGCCATCACCTCGGCCGCCCTGCCGGGTGGGGAAGCCGGCGTTGGGCTGCGCGGCGTAGAACAGCTCCGGGCAGGCAGCCTGCATGCGGCGCACCACCCGCAGGACGATAGCCGGGCCGGCGCTGCAATTGGCCCCGGCCACCGTCACCCCCAGGCCGCACAGCGCAGCCGCCACATCCTCGGGCGAGTGGCCGGAGATCGTGCGGCGCTCTTCCACAAAGGTCATCTGGGCCACGATGGGCAGGTGGGGCGCCACTTCATGGGCCGCCTCGATGGCCGCTGTAATCTCCTGCAGGTCGCTGAAGGTCTCCAGCAGCAACAGGTCCACCCCGCCGGCTGCCAGGGCCTCGATCTGCGCCGCGTAGGCCTGTTGCGCAGTGTGAGCGGAGAGAGGGCCGAACGGCGCCAGCCCCCGGCCCAACGGCCCCAGGGCGCCGGCGACGAAGGCAGCGCGACCGGAGAGGGCCACGGCCTGGCGGGCCAGCCGTGCGCCGGCGGCGTTGATCTCGTCTACCTGTCCGGCCAGGCCGTGCTCGGCCAGCTTGATCGGGTTGGCGCCGAAGGTGTTGGTCTCGACGACGCTGGCACTGGCGTTCAGGTACTCGGAATGGGCCCGCAGCACCAGCGCCGGCCGGCTGAGGTTGGCCTCGTCCAGGCACGCCTCCAGGGCTATGCCGTAGGCGTGCAGGAGGGTACCCATAGCGCCGTCGCAGAGCAGGGGCCCGGCGGCCAGGGCATCGACAAATACAGAGTCTGGGGCGGTTGGCATGGCGGCGATTATAGCATGGGCACGGTGCCCTGGCCAAGGCCTGGGGTTGAGCGCTGAAGCGCTCACTACGAACGCAGCAGCCGTAGCGGCAGGGCACAGCTTGGGGCACAGCTTTGACAGCGGCGCAAACCCGGCGCTATAATCCGGGGGAAGACATTGCGAGCGTGGCTGTGGAGGTTGCAGATGGCGGTACGGAATATCAAGCTGATCGGCGATGCGGTGCTACGGGCGGAGGCGCGCAAGGTGAAACGCTTCGACGGCCGGCTGCACCGGTTGATCGACGACATGGTCGAGACCATGCGCGAGGCCCCCGGCGTGGGGCTGGCCGCGCCCCAGGTGGGCGTGTCCGAGCGCGTCATCGTGGTGGAGCTGCCGGAGGACGAGGAAGACCCCCAGAGCGGCCGGGTCTACGAGTTCGTCAACCCGGAGCTGGTCTACCTGAGCGACGAGGAGGTGGAGGGGGAAGAGGGCTGCCTCTCCATCCCGGAGATCGTGGGGGATGTGTGGCGGGCCCAGACCGTGGTGGTCAAGGGACAGGACCGCCACGGCAAGGCCCAGAAGATGGAGGCCACCGACTGGCTGGCCCGGGTGATCCAGCACGAGGTCGACCACGTCAACGGCGTGCTGTTCATCGACCGCGTGGAGGGGCCGGAGTGCCTGCGCCGGCTGGTGAAGGTAGTGGGGGAGGACGGCCAGGAGCGCTGGCACGCGGTGCCGCTGGCCTAGAGCACCCGGCAGACGACGTGTGCGAACATCGTTGACTTGGCCAATGCTTAGTCTACTCAATCGGAGGTTCGCATGACTACCACAGTAGACGTCTACGAAGCCAAGATCCATCTCTCAGAGTTGCTGGAGCGCGTGATGAACGGGGAGCAAATCGTGATTGCGCGGGCAGGCAAGCCGGTGGCCATGCTGGTGCCGGTGGCCGAGGTACCAGAACGCCGGGTGCCGGGGATAGATGCTGGCAAAGCAGTTATCGAGCCGGACTTCGATGCACCATTGCCGGAGTTTGAGCTGTGAGGATACTGCTGGACACCCACGTCTTCCTATGGTGGAACCTGGACGATCCACAGCTCTCGGCGACAGCGCGTGATATCATTGGTGATGGGCGCACCGAGTTGTTACTAAGCGCCGCCAGCGCCTGGGAGATCGCCATCAAGACGGGCAAGGGACTTCTCACCTTGCCTGAACCCCCGCACGCTACGTGGCCAACCGGATGGCTCACTATCACATCCTGGCGTTGCCGATACAGCTGAGCCACGCCCTGCATGTCGCCAGTCTGCCCCCGCTCCATCAGGATCCGTTCGATCGACTACTGGTAGCACAGTGCCAGCTGGAGGACATCCCGCTGCTTTCGGCTGATGCCGAGATTGCCCAATACGCCGTCACCGTCATGTGGTGAAGTGTTTCCGCGCCGAAGTCTTGATGTCGCGGGGGCCGGTTTTCGCAGAGAATTCGTCCTTGACTTGTGCAACTATCAGTGGTAGAATTGCGCCACCCTGTCAGGGGCACATGGCGTGGCATCCACGAGCCGGCGCCGCCTTTGACCAATCCAATCCTGAGGAGGACAGTCGATGTCTCGTAGAACCGTGCTGGCTGTGGCTGTATTGCTGGCCCTGTTGGTCACCCTGACGATGGTGGCCGTGGTGCAGGCCGGGTCTGAGGCCTGTGCCTCGCGCACCAACAACACGTTTGACAAGCTGCTGGAGTGTGTGACCCTGGACGGCGCCCGCAGCCACCAGGCCGCACTGCAGGCCATCGCCGACGCCAACAATGGCACGCGCGTATCGGGCTCGCCGGGCTATGACGCGTCGGCAGCCTATGTGGCGGAGCAGCTAAAGGCTGCAGGCTACCTGGTGACCATCCAGGAGTTCCAGTTCCAGACCTTCATCTCCCTCTCCCCCTCCATCCTGGAACAGGTGACGCCGCCGCCCGC
>JAULUH010000313.1:0-2405 GCA_032111745.1 Anaerolineae bacterium
GACCTCCCAGCGTTTGGCTAGGTCCCTGGAGCGGGTGTGCGTGGTGAGGGCGAGGACGATCTGGTCTTCGGTGAGGCGGCCCATGCGGTGCGTGGGCGGGTGATCACCCGGCGGGAAGTTCTCGGACCACCGCTGTTTGCAGTCCTGGCATTGAATCCGCCGCCACCGCCAACCGGAAAATCTGACTTTGGTGCGGATGGTCTGGCCGATGCCGTTGCAGTTGGGGCAGTTCATGCGCCACCCCCACGCAGCGCCAGTTCCACCGCGGAGAGCACGAGAGCCGGCACCTGGCGCCCCTGGGCGTTCGGTGCCCAGCGGGTCTGATCCCATGCCCCGACCGTCGGCAGCCATGCCGCGATGCGCCGGGTGGTGACCATGCGTCCGTGCCGCAAGAACCGCACCAGCACCGGCAGGTTGCCGCCACCGGCACGATGGACTGTGACCTCCCAGTGGGGGAATGGTTCATGGCGCGGGGTGCGCCAGAGGGTGTCGCCGTTGGAAAGGGGCATGATTGCGAATGGTGGGTTGCTGAGGAAGCCGCCAGTACCGGCGGCAGGGTCGTAGGTGGTGGGCCCTGGTGGGTACCAGGTGCCGGCGGTGGTCATGCCGTTACCCCCTAGCGCCTGGCGGCACGCTTCGGCCGCCGATGCTCCTCCGGCAGCACCTGACCCTTGATGCGGGCGTAGCGGGCGTTCACCGCAGCCCAGACCTCCTCATCGAGGAACTCGAAGTGCACGGTGCCCTTCTTGTAGGCGCGGAACCTGAAGAAGCCCCACTCGTACCACTCGCCCGGCCAGATGCAGCCGTCAGCAGTCTTGGCAGGCTGGCCCACCTCGTCGTAGCTGCGGCCGGTGAGGAAGCACAGCGCCTTGATCAGATCTTGGATCTCCTCAGCCGCCCGGCCGTAGGTCTGCACTCGCACGCCACGGCCGCTCCAGCTGAGCTCCGCCATGTAGGCCCGGATGAAGCGGCGGTTGAGCATGTAGCCGCTGTTCGTCACCCAGCCCTCAACCCCGTAGCGGTTCTCCTTCGTGTGCATCGTCAGGCTGTCGATGGCCTGCTCCACCGCACGATCCACCCGCTGCTCCTGGGTGCCGGCGACGATCTGCAGCATCCGCCACAGGTTCCGCTCGGTGAACGGGATCCGGCTCTGCTTCTCCACGAAGGAGTTGATGTCCTTGGCAAGCTGGCTGGTGGCCATCTGCGCCGGCAGGAACTCGGCGAACACGTGCTGCCAGGCGGCCTTCTGCAGGTCCTTGCGGAACCGGTTGCGGGTGACCGCCGCGCCATCGACCGTCACCTGCAGGCCCAGCTCCTGGCCGAAGAACCCATCGAGCACGGTGCGCAGGCGGGTGCCAGCCTCGACCTGCTCGTCGAAGATCCGGCAGGCCTCCACATAGCGGTTCACGATGTCCCGGCTGCGGCGGTAGGGGATGATCCCCTCGCCCTGGGCCTCGATGTCGTCGGGCCCCAGGAAGAAACCCTCGAACTCATCACCACCGGGCCGGCTGCCGGGCTTGGTGAGCCGCACCAGGCCGACGCTCACCCGCGTGGGGCGCTCGGCGGTGCTGAAGCACTCGCCCAGGCCCTCCTTCGAGCCGTAGGCCTCGATCAGGCTGGCCAGCCGCAGCTGCAGGCCCCGGTAGTGGCCCTCGACGGTGTTCCAGTTGCACAGGGCCACGATCTCACAGCCGGGCGGGGCGATCTCCCAGGCGTGCAGGATGTGGGCCTCATCCGCCGAGAAGGGCGGGTTCATCACGATCAGGTCGATGTGGCTGACGGCCTCGGCCTGCACCTGCAGGAAGTCGGGACAGCGGTGGGATGGCACCGCGCCCCTGACGCTGGTGAGGATGTCCCGCAGGTGGGGCTCCTTCTCGCACCAGAGCACTTCCGCCGCGCCCCTGGCCATGCACTCCCGCACCAGGTTGCCGCTGCCGGCGCTGGGCTCCAGCACCACCCGCCCGCGCAGGTCGAGCGGGTCGAGCATCTCGGCCGCCACATCCGGCGGCGTGGGGTAGAAGTCGGGGTTGAACAGGGTCATGGCTTTTCAATCCAGACGATCTTGTATCGCCCCCAGCCGCGACGGAGTGTGATCAGGCGGGCATCAGCGCAGGCGGTGATGCGCCGCGAGACGGCCGGCTGGCTGCAGTGCCAGTGGTTGCGCAGCGTCTCCACCCGCAGGCTGCCGACACCATCGGGCAGCAGCCGGGCCAGGTCCAGCCAGTCGAGGATCACGCCGTCCTGCACCGTGCGGCGGAGCTCCAGGATGCGGTCGCGCAGTGCTACCACTTCACCCGATCCGCCCAGTACGCGGCCGACATCCGCCCCTTGGCGATGTTCTGCGCATGACGTGCCTTGAAGCTGGCCCGGCGTGCCTTCTGCGCGGCAGTCTGCGGGTTCTTGCC
>JAULUH010000314.1:0-2268 GCA_032111745.1 Anaerolineae bacterium
CAGCGCCTTCCCCTTGCGCATATGCCTGGTGGATATCTTCCAGCGAGGGTAACCGTACCGTTTCCATGGCCCTATTGTCGCTGGTTCTGCCTTTTAGGCAACCACAGTCTTTGTCGGGCTACATGCATGAGTGCAGTTACTCCCGGAGAAACAATCAATGGGTTAATGGGAGAGGGGTGGGACAGGCATAAACCAGTGAGTGGAGCGACAACAACCAGGGGATTAGTTGAGGGTTGGTCGATCAGTTGGTGGACATAGCAGCGTGCGGAGCGACAGGGAACGGCGAATGGCGTGGGCGGGGAAAGCTGGGTGACCCTGAGTGGTGGCTAAGAGACTGGGCCCAGGCTTCAGACGAAACGTTGCATCCAGTCCAGGAGGGCCTGGTTTTGGGCGCGGCGGGAGGCGGGGGGGCCGGTGATGGCGCCGCCGTGGGCGCTATTGGGGAGGCGCAGCATCTCTGCTGTGCAGCCGTTAGCTCTGAGGACGGTGTAGAACTGCTCTGACTGCTCGGCAGGACAGCGCCAGTCGGCCTCGCCCTGGATGAGCAGCGTGGGGGTACGGCAGCGATGGGCATAGGTGATGGGGGAACAGCGGGCATAGATCTCAGGGATCTCGTGCGGATGGCCGCCCAGCTCCTCCACGGCGAACCATACGCCGATGTCGCTGACGCCGTAGAAGCTAAGCCAGTTGGTGAGGGGATTCTCGGGCACGGCGGCCCGGAAACGATCGGTCTGGCCGACGAGCCAGCAGGTCAGGTTGCCGCCGCCAGAGAGGCCGCACACGCCGAGACGCTGGGGGTCGGCCAGGCCGCGGGCGATGGCCTCGTCGACGCCGGCCAGCAGGTCGCCGGCATCGAGGTTGCCCCAGTCGCCCTTGATGGCGGTGGCAAAGGGGTCGCCATAGCCGGTGGAGGCGCGGTGGTTGACCATCACCACGGCGAAGCCAACACCCACCAGCATCTGGGTGTCGAAGTGATAGGTGGCGCCGAAGGCGCCGTGGGGGCCGCCGTGAATGACCAGAACCGTGGGAAAGGGGGGAGTGGCGGTGGGCGGCATGATCATCCAGCCCTCGACGGCCACGCCGTCCGGGCCGGCAAAGGCCAGGGGCTCGACCACAGGCATAGCCAGGCCGGACAGGAGCTCTGCGTTCCACGCGGTCAGGCGGCGCTCGTCCTGTCCGGTGGGGCCGGCCAGGTAGAGATCCAGCGGCTCGTGCCAGGTGGCCGCAGCGAAGAGCAGGTTGCCCTGGCGGTCCAGCATGAGGGGCAGGCAGGCCCGCTCGCCGGTGACGATGGGCTGGCAGTGTTCGGGGCCGGCGAGGGCAATGCGGTAGAGGGAGACGTGGCCTCCTTCCTGGACCTGGACGATGGCCGCCACGCCGTCGGGTGTCACCAGCAGGCGGGGTGGCGTCCGGGTCAGCTGAGACGGCATGTCCGATGTTAGGCGGTTGCCAACACCCACAGCCAGAGTGGCCGAGCGATTCTCGGGCTGGCCGTGGCCGGAGGCGTCGACGATCCACAGGTCGGACTTGCTGCCAATGGGGCGATCGGCCGGGGCCGCCACAAAGATGATCGCCTGGCCGCCGGGGAGCCATGCGCTGCAGGTGACATCCATCCCATCGCCCACCACCTCGCGGGTGCGGCCGTCCAGGTTGACGATGCGCAGGCGGGGGTGGAAGCAGCGCGGGGTATCCGGCAACATGGTAGCGGTGTAGAGGAGCTCGCGGCCATCTGGCGACCACTGGGGATCGCCGTGGGAGGCCCGATCGGCAGTGAGCCGGCGGGGCTCGCCGCCCGCAGCCGGGATGACGTAGATGTCCTGCACGGCCTGGTCCAGGTAGCCGAGGCCATCGAAGCGATAGACGTAGCGATCCACCCGGTAGGGTTGGGGCTTGTCCCTGGCGTCGTTGCCCTCGGGAGCCGGGCCGGCGGTGAAGGCGATCTGCGAGCCATCGGGTGACCAGGCCAGGTCGCCGCCCACTCCCTGGGGCAGGCTGGTGAGGGGCCAGGCCTCGCCCCCGTCCACGGGCATGAGGCAGACCTGGGCCTGGCCGCCGCGTTTGGAGATAAAGGCCAGGTGGCGGCCGTCGGGCGAGAAGCGGGCGCCCCGGTTGTCATGGTTGCCGTGGGTGAGCTGGCGCGTCGCGCCGGACGGCACGTCGACGAGCCAGAGGTGAGCGTAGTCCTCGTCGTCTGCCGCGACGTAGGCGCTGACGGCGCAGGCCACGGCGGTGCCGTCGGGCGAGATGGCGGCGGACTGCAGCCAGCGC
>JAULUH010000315.1:0-14312 GCA_032111745.1 Anaerolineae bacterium
CGCCGTATTTCAGCCAGCAGATGCGGGCCGGCAGGCCCTGGAAGGCCACCCGCTCTCCGGCCAGCTTGAGCCAGCGGAGCAGGTGGGCGTTGTCGGGGAAGAGGTTCATGAGGATGCGGTCGGTCACTCGGATGTCCTCGGGGTCGCCGCTGAGGGCCACCCAGCGGAAGGGGCCGGAGCCCTGGCAGAAGAGGGGGCGGATATAGGCGGGCACGAAGCCGGGGTAGGCGAAGGCGTCCCGCACGCCGTAGTCCAACGCCCGCTGGCGCAGGTTGTTGCCGTAGTCGAACACCACGGCGCCGGCCCGCTGCAGGGCCAGCATGGACTCGACGTGCCGGGCCATGCTGGCCATGGCCAGCTCCAGATACGCCTCCCGGTCGCGCGTGCGCAGCTCAGCCGCGCTCTGCGGGGTGTGGCCCATGGGGATGTAGCCCAGCAGGGGGTCGTGGGCGCTGGTCTGGTCGGTGACCACATCGGGCACCACCCCCCGCGCCACCAGCTCGGGCAGCACGTCGGCCGCGTTGCCCAGCAGGCCGATGGAGCGGGCCTCGCCCCTGGCCCTGGCCTCCTCGGCCCAGGTCATGGCCTCCTCCAGGCTGTCCGTAGCGACGTCCAGATAGCGGTGCTGCAGGCGGCGCTCGATGCGCCAGGAGTCGACCTCGACGACCACGGCCACGCCCTCGTTCATGGTGACGGCCAGGGGCTGCGCGCCGCCCATCTCGCCCAGGCCGGCGGTGAGCACCAGCTTGCCCTTGAGGGAGCCCCAGCCATGCTGCCGCGCCAGGCTACCGAGGGTTTCGTACGTGCCCTGCAGGATGCCCTGGGTGCCGATGTAGATCCAGGAGCCGGCGGTCATCTGGCCAAACATGATCAGGCCCTGCTGCTCCCAGCGGTCGAAGTTCTCCTGGGTGGCCCAGTGGGGCACGATGTTGCTGTTGGCGATCAGGACCCGGGGCGCGTCCTCGTGGGTGCGGAACACGGCCACCGGCTTGCCGCTCTGCACCAGCAGGGTCTCGTCGGGCTCCAGCGCCTCCAACGAGCGCAGGATGGCGTCGAAGCATTCCCAGTTGCGGGCGGCCTTGCCGCGGCCCCCATAGACGATCAGGTGCTCGGGGTCGCCGGCCACCTCGGGGTCCAGGTTGTTCTGGAGCATGCGGTAGGCGGCCTCGATAAGCCAGTTCTTGCAGGTTAGCTGGGTGCCCCGGGGGGCACGGATGGCACGCGCCATGGTGTCTCACCTCATTGGTTCTGATCGCGGTGCCGTATCCCGACCAATTCCAGCGGCCAGCGGCACGAGTGCAAAAACGCAAGGAGCCGAGCCCTGTCTCACCATCGTCTACATTAGACAGAAGTATACCACACCGCTGGTCGTCGTTCAACTAGCCAGGTCCTTCAGAGCTCCCAGTCATAGTTTCATGAAAATCCTCACTTGACGTTAGGATTTTCATGGATATGATAGACTCATGATACCAAGACCAACTGTGATCAATCAGATTGACCGCGCTCTCAACATCCACCCGATTGCCGCTCTACTGGGCCCGCGCCAATGCGGCAAGACCACTGTGGCAAGAATGGTTGCGCAGCGACAGCCGTCTACTTATTTCGATCTTGAGGATCCCGTCGATCTGCGCAGATTGTCGGCACCGATGACCGTGCTTCAAAGCCTATCCGGGCTGGTGATCATCGACGAAGTGCAACGCCGCCCTGACCTTTTCCCGCTGCTCAGGGTTCTGGCAGATCGGCCGGTCAACCCTGCCCAGTTCTTGCTCCTCGGCTCAGCGTCGCCCCAGCTGGTACAGGGAGTCTCAGAATCGCTGGCCGGGCGCATCGGTTTCATCGACCTGTCAGGCTTCGATCTCACTGAGACAGGGCCATCCGAGCGTGACCGCTTGTGGCTACGAGGTGGCTTTCCCAGGTCTTTTCTGGCAGCCGACGACTCTGCTAGCATGTTGTGGCGCCAGGACTTCATTCGCACATTTCTTGAGCGAGACATCCCACAGCTTGGCATCACCATCCCGGCCGAGACCTTGAGGCGCTTCTGGACGATGGTTGCCCACTATCATGGGCAGGTATGGAACGCCGCGGAGTTCGCTCGTTCGCTGGGCACCTCCGAGCTGACGGCCCGTCGCTATCTCGACATTCTCTCCGGCGCCTACATGGTGCGAGTCCTCCCGCCGTGGTTCGAGAATATCAGTAAGCGTCAGGTCAAAGCGCCCAAGATCTATGTTCGCGATAGTGGTATTCTCCACGCGCTGCTTCAGTTGACCACGATGGCCGATCTGCAGTCGCACCCCAAGCTAGGTGCCTCGTGGGAGGGTTTTGCCGTCGAACAGATCATCAGATTGCTCGAAACTCGAGATGCCTACTACTGGGCAACTCACGGCGGCGCAGAGCTGGATCTCCTGGTGCGTATCGGTGGCAAACACTACGGCTTCGAGTTCAAATACGCGGACGCGCCCGGGACAACCCGCTCGATGCGCATTGCTCTTGAGGACCTGTCCCTCGAACATCTCTGGGTGGTCTACCCTGGAGGCCAGGACTATGCGCTTGACGCCAGGATCTCTGTCATTCCAATCGACTCCATCCCTCGGCTGACAACGGATCTGCGCTAACCGGCCGCGCTGTGCTGGCTAGCCGGCCATTAGGCGCTCCAGCACCTCCCCCAGCACGGCCGTGCCCTGCTGCCACTTGGCGACCTCGACGTGCTCCTCGAGGTGGCCCTTGTGTGATGGCGGTCTTGAGGCTATAATCGTTGTGAGCCAGCGAGCGCCAGAGACATCCTGATGGGCTGAAGCTCAGCCGGCAAGTCTGGCCAGACCTTGAGGTGGCGGTCATCTGAGCTGAGTACGTTGATGAGCGAAGGAGGTTGGCGGTGGAGAACTGGCAAACGAGAATTGTGGTCAATCCAGCGATTCATTTCGGAAAACCCTGTATTGCCGGTACACGGATCACAGTGCAAGGGGTGCTCGAGCTGATCGACGAAGGGCTGCCTTTTGATGCAATCATCCGAGACTACTACCCTGATCTTGCGATCGAGGATATCCAGGCCTGTATCCAGTACGCCATCGCCCTGGTGGCTGCTGAGGATATCCACCTTACAGCGGTTGCGGCATGAGACTCCTTCTGGACCAGGGATGTATATGCGCTTACAGCTCGGCTCTTGAGCGACCTGGGGCACGATGTTATCCTGGCGAGTCAAATCGGCCTTAGCGAGGCCAGAGACGAAGAGATCCTGCGCGTGGCGCATGCAGAGAATCGCATCCTGGTAACTCGCAACAGGGATTTCGGTAATTTGGTGTTCTTGCGAGCAATGCGCGCCGGCGTGCTCTGCCTCCGCATAAGGCCTACCACTCAGGCAGCTATTCACGCCCAGCTCGAGAATGTCCTGAGCACTTACACGGAGGAGGAACTCGGGCATGCCTTTGTCGTTGTCGAACCTGATGGGCATCGTATCCGGCGCCTCCCCAGTTTGGCACCTTAATTGGACCATGGGCTCCATCGATCAGGTGCCCGGCGACTGCTCGCTGCGGTAGAAGACGTAGAGCAGCGGGATGGTGATGAAGAGAACCCAGGCGGCGGCGGCCGGCGTGGCGCCACATGAGGTTGAAGGCGATTCCCGCCACCATAAGCCCGACGCCGAAGAGCGCCAGCGATGTGGCGTTGCGCGGGTACTCGCGGATGAAGCCCGTGGGAAATGGGATGAAGGACAGGGCCAGCAAGAGCAGGATGTTCAGCCACAGCAGGGCAGGGTCGACCTGGTGGACGCGGTGCTGGCGGGGCTACGCCGAGGTGCCTAGCCCGACAGGTCCGGCGATCCAGCCTGGAACGGGGTCGCCGCGACCCCGTAGCCGTTCCTGGAGATCGAGAGGTCCAATGCCCGGCCCATTGCGACGGGTGCCGGTGTGGGTCGTGTTGGTGGTGGCCGTGGTGCTGGTGGCCTGTGGTGGCCGGCCCGCTGCTGGGCCGGTGGCAGCGGCGCCAACACCCACGGCGAGCCCCGGGCCGGCCCCGGCTGTGCAGCCAGCTGCGGCTGCAACGCGGGTGCCAGCTCCGGCGGCGCCGCCAGCGCCTACCTCCGTGCTGCCGGCGCCGGCAGTTGAGGAAGCTCCAGCGCCCCAGGATGGGCTGGCGGCAGAACTCGACGCGTACGTGCGCAGCCTGGCGGCGGCGGGGGACTTCAGCGGGGCCGTGCTGGTAGCCGGCAGGGATGGCGTCGTGCTGAGCCAGGGTTACGGCCTGGCCGACCGTGAGGAGGGCCGGCCCAACACGCCCACGACCAGGTTCCGCCTGGGGTCCCTGACCAAGCAGCTCACGGCCATGGCCGTCCTGGTGCTGCAGCAGCAGGGCCGGCTCGACGTGGGCGACCCGATTTGCAGCTACCTGCCCGACTGCCCAGCGGCGTGGCAGCCCATCACCATCCACCACTTGCTCACGCACACGTCTGGCATCCCCGATCTCACGCGCTTCCCGGATTTCCAGGCCACGAAGCAGACGCCGTCCCCGCCGGGGGCGACTATCGCCCGTTTCGCGGGCAGGCCGCTGGCGTTCCAGCCCGGCACGCAGTGGGACTACAGCAACTCCAACTATATCGTGTTGGGTGCCATCGTCGAGCGGGCGGCGGGGCAGCCCTATGCGGAGTTCATGCGACAGGCGATCTTCGAGCCCCTGGGCATGCGCGACTCGGGCTACGAGACCGGGCAGAGCGGGCTGGCCGTGGGTTATGCCAACCGGTCGGGGCCCAGGGCGGAGGCGATCGACATGTCCATCCCCTATGCCGCGGGCGCGCTCTACAGCACCGTGGAGGACCTGTACCGGTGGGACCGGGCCCTGGCCGCGAGCCGGCTGGTGCCAGCAGCCCTGCAGGACCAGATGTTCACGGCGCATGCCGCCATCCCGGGGCCGGGTGGCGCGGGCTATGGCTATGGCTGGGAGATTGGGCAGGAGGCGGGCCATCCGTACCAGGCGCACGCGGGGGGCATCGAGGGCTTCTCCAGCTTCATCGTACGCTATCCCGACGACCAGGTCACCGTGATCGTGTTGGGCAACCAGCAGGACGTCAATCCGCGGGCCATTGCCTTGTCGATAGCAGAAGCGATCCTCCAGGGCCGCCCCTTGCCCGCGTCCACGCCATGAGAGGACCCCTCGATGCCATCCGCAACTACGGCCTCGTCTTACCTGAACGCCCTGTGCCTGGAACTCCCCGGCCGCCGCGTCGGCAGTGCGGGCAACCGGGCTGCCACCAAGTTCTTCGCCGACGTCGTGGCGGCCTTCGGCTTCGCCGTCGATACACCCGAGTTTGAGTGCATCGACTGGGTCGACCACGGCGCCGCGCTCACGGTCGACGGCACTGCCTTTCCTGTGTCCACCAGCCCCTACTCGCTGGGGGGCCAGGCCGCCGCTCCCCTGGTCGCCGTCTCGACCGTATCGGAGCTGGAAGCTGCCCAGCTATCTGGCCAGGTGCTCCTGCTGCACGGCGACATCGCCCGGGCGCAGCTGATGCCCAAGAACTTTCCGTTCTACAACCCGGAGGAGCATCAGCACATCCTTGCCCTGCTGGAGCGTAAGCAGCCGCTGGCTATCATCGCCGCCACCGGCCGTGATCCCGAGATGGCGGGCGCCGTGTATCCCTTCCCCCTCTTCGAGGATGGCGACTTCGACATCCCCTCGGTCTATCTGCCGGAAGAGGCCGGCAGCCAGCTGGCTGGACTGGCGGGCAAGATGGCCGTGCTTGACATCCAGGCCCGCCGCAGCCCGGCCACTGGCTGCAACGTCGTCGCCCGCAAGGGCGACCCTCAACGCCGGGTCGTGATCTTCGCCCACATCGATGCCAAGGATGGCACCCTGGGCGCCATCGACAACGCCACCGGCGTGGTCGTGCTGCTCCTGCTGGCTGAGCTACTGGCGGACTACGCTGGCGAGCTGGGCGTCGAGATCGTAGCCATGAACGGCGAGGACTACTACTCGGGACCTGGCGAACAACTCTACCTGGAGCTCAACGCGGGCCGCATGGCGGAGATCCTTCTGGGCATCAACCTGGACGGTGCCGGCTACCACCAGGGCCATACCGCCTACTCGCTCTACGGCTGCCCCCCAGACCTGGCCCACACCATCCACCAGGTGCTGGCGGCCCATCCGGAGCTACGGGAGGGGGAGCCCTGGTACCAATCCGATCACGGCCTTTTCCTGATGCACGGGGTGCCGGCCCTGGCCATTACCTCTGAGCGATTCGTCGAGCTCTGGATGGAAATCGCTCACACGGCCCGGGATCGTCCGGAGATCGTCGATCCCGGGAAACTGGTGGCAGCCGCCCGTGCGTTGCACGACCTGGTGCTGCGCCTGGATCGCGGCGCAGACTAGAAGTTGGGTGATCCTATGGCCGCTCGTCTCGGATTCTGGTCTGCCGTGGCCATCGCGGTGTCGTTTGTCCTCTACACTGTAGCGTTCGTGGGTATCTTGCTTACCTCGCCGCTATTCACCTGGACCAACCTGGCGGACTACGTCTTCTACACGCAGCACTACGGCCAATCCCTGCAACATCTGGCCCGGTTCTTGATGCTGCTCTTCGGTCCTCTGTTCGTCGTGCTGCTCAATAGCATCCATGATATCGTTCCGCCTGACCGGAGGGTCTTGAGCAGGACTGCCCTCTCCTTTGGCATCGCCTTTGCCGTGCTGAGCAGCGTCAACTATTTCGTGCAGCTCAGCACGGTCAGGCTCAGCCTGGCCGAGGGCCAGACTGCCGGGTTGGAGCATATCGTGCAGGCCAATCCCTATTCCACGATCACGGCCATCAACATGCTGGGCTGGACGCTGTTTCTCGGCCTCTCTTCGCTCTTCGTCGCGCCCGTTTTCGGTGGGGACAGGCTGCAACGCATCATTGGGGGCGCCTTTCTGCTCAGTGGCCTGTTTTGCCTGGCGGGCGGTTTGGGTTACGTGCTGGAGATCACAGCCCTGGTCTTCCTGACCATCAACCTGGGCCTGGGCGCGGCCGTCATCGTGGCGGCGGTGGCACTGGCGATATGGTTTCGGCGGCGCTCAAGCGTTGCCGCGTGAACACATGAACAGATATACCGGCCATTCATGCCCCTACGTTTCACACCCAATCGCGGTATGGGGTTCTCACAACGATGGGGTGGGCTGCCGACCGTGGGCACAGCCAATTCTGTTAAGCCTTGGCCTCGCTACCTGATTAGGTGCAAGTCCATTTGACATATCGTAGACTGTACAAGTAGAATCGCGCCATCTTCGTGCTCGTATCGTGATGTCCCGGGCATGATCGCGCATTATCCTCCTAGCCCGGGTCACAGGCATCGATCTGTAATCTTCACTGGAGAACCATATGACGCTTGAGCTCTCCCCCTACGACGACCGTGAGATCCTCCAGCCTCCGCCTGAGCCCCTGCCCGAGAGCTACCGCAGCGCCGGGGGCCTGATCAGGGGGGCGTTGCTGCTGGACGACGACGTCTATACCGTCGCCCGCTACGATCGCTCCCCGGCGAGCCTGGGCTTCAAGATCCTGCTGGGCATCGTGGGCATTGTGGCCGCCGCCCGCTTGATCGGCCTGGGCCTGGGCCTGCTGACGTCACCGCGGCTGGGCGGGTTGCAGGCCGCCACCTTCAACGCCATCACCGGCATGTCGTGGTTCCAGCGCCAGGCGCCCGATTTTGCGGACCAGTTCCAGCGCGGCTACAACCTGTTCTGGGTGGGCCTGCAGACGCTCCTGGGCATCCCCACACCGGGTGCGACCATCGGGTCTTTGATCACCTTCGTGATCCTGACCTTCGTGGCCTGGATCGGCTACGGTATCCTGGCCCACCTGATCGCGCGCTGGTTCCGCGGTGAGGCCAGCTTCGGCCAGTTCCTCGCTCCGCTGGCCCTGTCCTACGTGCCGCTCCTGCTGTACGTGGTGGAGATCATCCCGGGCGCGTTTGTGCCGATCACGTTGATGTTCCTCCTGCTGCTGGCCTTCAAGTTCATGGCCATCCGGCATACTTACGGCCTCCACCCCATGGCCAGCCTGGCGGTGACTGTGGGGCCTTACCTGGTGATCGCCGTAGTTATCCTGGCCGTGGCCCTAATCGCCCTGGCCCTTGGCCTGAACCAGATTCCGGTCCTCGGTCCCATCCTGCAGCAGGGCGGCCGGATCCCGTTCGTCGACCTCGGCTTCTAGGTGGGAGGAACTACCATGGGAACTTTCCGCACATACTCCGATGTTCTCCAGCTGCGGACGGAGACGATCCGGGCGCTGCTGCACACGGACCAGGGCATTGCCTGGTCGGTCAAGATGTTCTTTGTGGTGACGCTGATCGCCGGCCTGGGCGCCTTCCTCGGCCTCACCATCATCTCCCGCCAGTTCACGCTGGTGGAGAAGATCGACACCGGCGTGGCCGTGGCCCAGCGATCCAGCGCAGCCGTGACCGGCGCCGTAGCCGGCCTGGCCAGCGGCGACGCCAGCGAGATCCCCGCGCTCCTGAGCAGCACAGTCACGGAGCAAGCCGCACCCATCCTGGGCCAGCTTCAGGGAGCCGTGCAGGGTATGGCGGGGAGCTCGCCGCAAGTCCAGCAGCTTCTGCAGCAGGGCACGGTCACCGTGGAGCAGGTTTCACAGGTCGTGGACCAGGTAGCGGTATCGCCGGAGCAGATGAGCCAGCTGGTGGAGCGTGCCAACGCCACCCCTGAGCAGGTGCAGTCCCTTCTGCAGCGGGCCGGCATTGCCCAGGCCGAGCTCGACCAGGCCCGGGCCAGCCTGGGCGCGGCGGCCGGCACCGCGATGGCGGAGCTGCGGCCCCTGATCGATCGCATTGGCATGACCGAGGATCAGCTGCGCAGCCTCCTGGGTCAGCTGTCGGCCACGCCGGAGCAGCTCAACCGGCTGCTACAGGGCCTGAACGTCAAGCCGGCGGAGCTGGGAGCGAAGATGGCAGAGCTCGGGGTGTCCGCCGACGAGGTGGAAGGCGTGGTGAGCACCGTGCGCACGGCAGCCGAGAGCGCTGAGCCACCGTTGGGGGTCCGGCTCAGCGACTCCATCCGCCTGTTCGGCGAGTGGCTTTCCTCGCCCATGATCTTGATGGCGGACTGGATCCTGTTCATCCTCGTCCTGATGCTGGTCGCCAAGGCCCTGGGTGGCCGCGCCACCCTGCCCCAGCACCTGGCCGCGGCGGCCCTGGCCGCGGCGCCGGCCATCCTGCTGATCGGCTACTTCATTCCTCCGCTGGCCGGAGGCATGTCGCTCTCCCTGGCCCTCGCCATCCGGTCCCTCGGCCGTGTGCTGGGCCTGATCGGCGTCGCCTGGTGCGTGATCCTGCTGATCAAGACCGTCGCCACGGCCCATGGCTTCACCATGTGGCGGTCCACCGGCGCCATCGCCCTCGCGGCGCTGGTGATGTTCGCCGCGTTGCCGCTCCTGGGCCTGCTGGGAGCCGGTTCGCTGCTGTTCTAGACGCCAGCCCGGCCACGCCTGCCCAGTTGTGGCCGGGCTGCTCCGATAGCCTGCTTGGCCGGCCAGGCCCTGGCGGCCAGTATTGTCTTTCCTCCAACGCGGGAGAGTCTGCTATGTCTATACGTCGCCAGGTGCCCACAGTGTCGTCCTTTCTGGACAAGTACGCCAAATGGATGATTGCGCTCGGCGTCGTGCTACTGGTAGCTGTGTTGGCGTACCTGTTCTGGCGCACGCTGCCGCCGCGCCAGTTCACCCTCCTTACGGGTCGCGAGGGAGGCGCGTACTACAACACGGCCCTGAAGTACCAGCAGATTGCCAAGGATCGCGGCTTCACGATCAACATCGAGCCCACGGCGGGCTCGGTGGCGGCACTGGAGATGCTGCGCAATGGGGAGGCCGATATCGGCTTCGTCCAGGGTGGCCTGGCTGTCAACGAGGACCCGACGCAGCTATCCTCCATGGCCAGCGTCTTCTACGAGCCCGTGTGGGTCTTCCTGCGCAAGGACGCGTTTCCCGAGGGCTTCCCGACGCGTCTCTCCGAGCTTGCCGGCAAGCGCATCGGCGTGGGTGAGGACGGTAGTGGCACCCAGGCCCTGGCCACGACTCTCCTGGGCGCCAGCGGCATCATCCCCGAGAATAGCACCTTCGTTCACCTATCGACGGCCGACGCCACGGAGCAGCTTAAGGACGACCGCATCGACGCCGCCTTTTTTGTGATGGGATTGGGTACCACTGCAGGTAAGGCTCTGACCTCAGACCCGGAGCTGGAGCTGATGAATTTCGAACAGGCGGATGCCTATGCGGCCAAGTTTCCCTACCTGGTCCCCGTGACGATCCCAAAGGGCGCCATCAATCTGATCAACGATATCCCGTCGGAGGATAAACAGCTGGTCGCCACTACGGCCAACCTGGTGGTGCGCAATAGCTTCCATCCGGACCTGTTGCGTTTGATGACTATCGCCGCAGTGCAGACCCACGAGGCCGGCGACTTCTTCGCCAAGCGCTACGAGTTTCCCAATGCTGTCAACACCGATCTGCCCGTGAACAAGAAGGTGGCGGCGTACCTGGAGCGCATCAAGAGCGGCGAGTCGACCCTGGACAACTACCTGCCCTTCTGGGCGGCGGCGATCATCGATCGTTACCTGCTCTTTGTCGTGCCTATCGCCCTGATCTTCCTGCCCATGCTGAGCCGTAGCCCGGTGGTCTATACCACGTTCGTGCGCAACAAGGTTCGCCGCTGGTACAAGTACCTGCGGGGCGTGGAGATGGACGTCGAGTCCATGGACCTGGCCCACGTCCGGGAGCAGATCGGGCAGCTGGAGGCCCTGGACGAACAGCTCGGCACCCAGCTCAACCTGTCCACCTCCTATATGCCGGAGCTTTACCAGCTCCGCCTGCATTTGAACTACGTCATCGAAAAGCTACACAGGCGGGAACAGCAGCTGGTCGGGATGGAACAGGCGGCTGGTCTTGCTGCGGCTCCGGCAGGGTAGGGGCGGGCAGGGACGCCCGCCCCTACGATGGGAACGCGGATCCATGCGGTGGCGGCATAGGATCAGGGGCCGGGCTGACCAGGCGTTGGGGCAAAAGCGCAAGTAGTTGGAACAGATGGACTCTGCCCCTGCCTCGACGATGGGATAGCGGTGGGTGCCTCTGGCTGCGTTCCCTCTGGCTGCGTTCCCTCTGGCGCCCATCATGCCGCAAAAGCTTTGACACGCCATGCCAACCATGTTATACTTGCAGCGTACAGATTGCCTAGTGGGCACCGCCGATCAACCCATGTAGACCTGGCCGCGTGCGCCAGCTTCTGTTCCAGCAACCGGCCTCATGGCCGGCTTTTGTTACCGGCATAGCCTTTCCCCAAGACGGGGAAATGTAGTGCTCCAGACGGACAATTTGTCCGCTGCGCGCTTAACGTAGATAGTAGCAAACGGTTATCGTCTGCCACAACGAATTTACTCCGCCTACGACGGTCGAAGGAGACTCCCAGATGGCACAACCGCTCAAGCCGGTGCATATCGAGGAAATCGAGGAGGTTGTCATTCGCTTTGCCGGCGACTCCGGCGATGGCATGCAGCTCACCGGCACCCAGTTTACCAACACGGCGGCGATTATCGGCAACGACATCAGCACGATGCCCGACTACCCGGCTGAGATCCGAGCCCCCGCCGGCACCCTGGCCGGTGTCAGTGGCTTCCAGGTTCACCTGTCCAGCGAGGACATCTTCACCCCAGGCGACGAGCCCCATGTCCTCATCGCCATGAACCCGGCTGCGCTCAAGGCCAGCCTGGAGGACCTGCAGTCAGGCGGCACCATCATCATCAACAAGGATGAGTTCACCCCTGCCAACCTGAAGAAGGCCGAATACGAGTCCAATCCGCTGGAGGACGGCACCCTCAAAGGCTACCACGTCCACAAGGTGCCCCTCACCACGCTCAATCGCCACGCCGTCGAGGGCATCGAGGGCCTGTCCACCAAGGAGGTCGACCGCTCGCGCAACTTCTTTGCCCTGGGCCTTACCTTCTGGATCTACGACCGGCCCCTGGACAACACGCTGGCCTGGATCGACGAGAAGTTCACCAAGAACCCGGCCGTGCACGAGGCCAATCGCCGGGCGCTTATCGCTGGCTACCACTTCGGCGATACCACGGAGTCCTTCCAGACCCGCTACAAGATCAAGCCTGCCGAGCTCCCCCCGGGCAACTATCGCAAGGTGACCGGCAACGAGGCCATGGCTATGGGCCTGGTGACCGCGGCGCAACTGGCCGGCAAGCCCCTGGTCTACAGCACCTATCCCATCACCCCGGCCAGCGATATCCTGCACTACCTGGCGGCCCTGAAGCAATTCGACGTGCGCACCTTCCAGGCGGAAGACGAAATCGCCGCCATGGGCGCCACTATCGGCGCCGCGTTCGGCGGGGCCTTTGCGGCCACCGGCACCAGCGGGCCCGGGGTGGCCCTCAAGAGCGAGGCTATCAACCTCGGCATCGTGCTCGAGCTGCCGATGGTCGTCGTCGACGTCCAGCGCGGCGGTCCCAGCACCGGCTTGCCCACCAAAGTCGAGCAGGCCGACCTGTTGCAGGTCCTGTTTGGCCGCAACGGCGAGAGCCCAATACCCGTCCTGGCCCCCCGCTCGCCGGCCGATTGCTTCACCACCGCCATCGAGGCCTTCCGCTGGGCTGTGCGGGCCATGACCCCGGTGTTCGTCCTATCGGACGGCTACCTGGCGAACAGTGCCGAGCCGTGGCTGCTGCCTGACCCTGAGGAGATGGAGCCGATCGTCGTGCACCATCCCGCGGCCGGCGACTATGGTGACGGTATCCCGTTTCTGCCCTACGGCCGCGATCCCGAGACCATGGGGCGGCCCTGGGCATTGCCCGGCACACCCGGGTTGGAGCACCGCATCGGCGGCCTGGCCAAGAAGCCCGGCACCGGCAACGTCTCCTACGAACCCGAGGACCACGATCGCATGATCCGGGACCGAGCGGAGAAAGTAGCCCGGCTGGCCGACACCATTCCACCGCTCCAGGTCTTTGGCCAGACGGAAGGCGATCTGCTGCTCGTGGGCTGGGGCAGCTCGTACGGTTCGATCTACCAGGCCGTGGACAAGGCCCAGCGCCAGGGCCAGAAGGTCGGCTTTGTGCATCTGCGCCATCTCAACCCGTTCCCGCGCGAGCTGGGCGCGATTCTGGAGCGCTTCGATCAGATCGTAGTGCCGGAGCTTAACCTGGGCCAGCTGGCGATGCTGCTGCGAGCTACCTACCTCAAGCCCGTTATCTCCCTGTCCAAGATGCGCGGCCGGCCCTTCCGCATCAACGAGATCAGCGCTACGATCGACGAGTTGCTGGGCTAGTAGCCGGTTTGAGCACGAGATGTTACAACAGCGACGGTGCCGGCCCGGCCGGCACCTCGGAGGAACCCATGAGTGAACCCATCCAACTGACGCGCAAGGACTTCGTCTCCAGCCAGACCGTGCGCTGGTGCCCCGGCTGCGGCGACTACGCCATCCTGTCCCAGATGCAGAAGGTGATGCCCGAGCTGGGCATTCCACGGGAGAAGATCGTCTTCATCTCGGGTATCGGCTGTTCCAGCCGTTTCCCGTACTATATGAATACCTACGGCATTCATAGCATCCACGGCCGTGCCCCTACCCTGGCCACTGGCCTGAAGCTGGCCAATCCCGACCTGACGGTGTTTGTGATCACCGGCGATGGCGATGGCCTGTCCATCGGCGGCAACCACCTGCTGCACGCCATGCGCCGCAACGTCGACCTCAACATCATCCTGTTCAATAACCGGATCTATGGCCTGACCAAGGGCCAGTACTCGCCCACGTCGCTGCCGGGCACCAAGACTAAGTCCTCGCCCATGGGCACGCTGGAGCAGGCCTTCAACCCCATCAGCGTCGCCCTGGGCGCCGAGGCTACCTTCATCGCCCGCACCATCGACATCGAGCAGAAGCATATGGGCGAGGTTCTGCGCCGGGCCGTCGCCCACAAGGGCATATCCTTCGTGGAGATCTTTCAGAACTGCCTGATCTTCAACGACGGCACCTTCGCCAACGTCACCGACAAGGAAGTCAAGGACGACAACCGGCTCTTGCTGGAGCACGGCCAGCCCATGATCTTCGGCCAGCAGATGGACAAGGGCATCCGCATGAGCGGTTGCTTCCAGCCCGAGGTCGTGTCCCTGGACCAGGTCGACCAGTCCGGACTGCTCGTCCACGACGAGCACTCTCCTAACCCCAACCTGGCCTTCATGCTGAGCCGCATGGCCAACCCCGATTTCCCGGTGCCCATCGGCGTTTTCCGTGACGTGGACCAAATCAGCTACGAGGAAGGCGTGATGTCCCAGGTCCAGCGGGCCCAGCAGACTC
>JAULUH010000316.1:0-12767 GCA_032111745.1 Anaerolineae bacterium
CCGGCTATGTGCGGGTGCTGCTGGACATCCCGGCCCTGGCACCGGTCGATTGGTCTGACGACGAAGCCATCACCGCATCCGTGGGTGAGGTGATGGACCTGCTCACGAAGCGCGAGCACGATGTGCTGGCCCTGCTGGCCGAGGATCTGACCTATGCGCAGATTGGCGAAGAGCTGGTGATCAGCCTCAGCACCGTGCGCGCCCACGTGAACCGCATCTACAAGAAGCTGGCCGTGCACCGCCGCGATCAGGCGGTACAACGAGTTCTCGGCCAGCCTGGAGGAGCTTCTATACCAACTGGCCGAAGCCGTGGCCGGCAGGGCTCGCATTCCGGTTGACGTGGAGATCGAGGGGTGTGCCGACCTGCCAGTCGCCTCCAGCACACCTTGGAGCAGGTCGTTGCTGCCGCAGCCATGCGCTGGACCATCGAGACCCTCTTCGCCGACTTCATGGAACTCATGGGCGCTGACCGCAACCAGGTCCGCTCCGCTCAGGGCATCTTGCGCTTCTGGGCCCTGGGCCTCTTTCTCTACCAGTACCTGGACGAACAACGTGTTCACCCGCAACGCGAGCTGGGTCGCCACGTTACCATGGGCGAGGCACGGTCCTGGGTCCGCCAACAACATGACGATCTGTTGCTCCATTGGATCGTTCATCAAGCGACCTACGGAGCCTCCGCCGCTCAGATCCGTGCTCATTTGGCGCCGGCTCTGGCCTAATCGAACTCGATTGTTAAATCTGCAAGACTACTGTCCAGAGTTGGCAAGAGAGCCAACGTGGAGGCGACCCTCGACATGTCCCATCTCAGTGAATGGTTTGCGGTCCGCTTCGACAATACCGCCATCGCCTTGCAAGGGGCCCCGCCGGACGCGGTGGCCTGGCAGGCGGTCATTCCCTGGGAACGCATCACCAGGGTCTGCTTCCGGGCGGGAGACTGGTGGGAGTCTGACGCCATCTACCTGTTCACGGACGAGCGGCCGGGGAGCTATGCCATCCCGGCAGATGCCAATGGTGGGCAGGCGTTGTGGTTTGAGATCCTCGCAAGAAACCTGTTCGACGCGGAGATGGCGGTGGCGGCGGCGGCAGGCCGGGATCGCGCTCCGGGTACGCCAGCCACTTGGCCTTCACGTAGCGCGGCGGCTGCATCGGCCCGCCGGCATGGGCCGGGTCGTGGGCCCCGCTGCTGACGAACAGGATGCGCGCCGGGGGCTGCACGTAGTCCAGCAGCAGGTGCACCAGCAGGAAGTGGCCCAGGTGGTTGGCGGCAAAGGTGACTTCATAACCGTCCGCCGAGCGCTCGCGCACGGTAGGCTTGGAGATGCCGGCGTTGCAGATGATCGCCGTGAGCGGGGGCACGTCGGCCGCGGCCAGCTCGTCCACAAACGCCCGCACCGAGGCCAGGGAGGCCAGGTCAAGATGCATCGGCACCAGCTTGTCATTGCCGGTGCTGGTCGCCATGCGCTTCCCTGCCTCCCTCAAGCCCGCCCCATCGCGCCCCGCCAACACCACCGTGCGCGCCCTATCCCCAGCCAGCGCCAGCGCCGTCTCATACCCCAGCCCACGGTTAGCACCCGTCACCACCACACTCATCCTATCACCCACCACTCACCTCTGACCGATTACCGATCACCGATCACCGATCACCGATCACCCCACCCCCGCCGGCAACATCACCCGCCGGCTCCGCACCGCGGCCACGATCACGGCCACACCCACCAGGCCGGCAGTGATCAGGCTGGCGACGACCAGGGGCTGCAGGCCCGAATGTTTCACCGCAATGCCCACCAGCGCCCACACCAGTACCAACAGGTAGGCCACGTCGCCGCGGGTGTAGGCCATCAGCCCGGCGATGATCACCGTGGCCCCCAGCATGATCACGAACCAGGTCTCCGCGCTGAGCCCGAAGCCGCTCCACCCGCTGGCCCACAGCAGGTCCGTGATGTTGGCGATGGTCGCCACCGTGATCCACCCCAGGTAGATGCTGAACGGCACCCGCACCAGCCAGGTCTCGGCCCGGGAGACCTTTGTGCGCCCGGTACCTAGCCGCTGGTAGATCAGGATCAGGGTGGCCAGCAGCACCAGCATCGCCACCACGGTCAGGGCCAGGTAGCCATAGTGCCACAGGAAGATCCAGACCATGTTGGCGATCGACCCGACGACGAACGGCCAGCCGATGGCGCGCAGCCGCGGATTCTCCTTCTGGGCCGGCAGCGCCTGGTAGACGCCGTAGGCGATCAACCCCAGGTAGATCAGCCCCCAGATCGCAAACACATAGCCCGCCGGCACGAAAAGCACGTCGAAGCCGTCCGATATCTCACCCGTGGTGATCCCATTGAGGGGCAGCGCATTGGCCAGGCCGTTGACGATAATCGTCGCCACCACACTCAGCATCACGGCCCATTGCCGTACTACGTCTCGGTTCATGGTTCTCTCTTGGCCTTTCCTGCATTCATGAGGGCACACCCAAAATCGGGTGTGGTCCCGCTCGTTTACTGTGACGCCATGGAGGAGCACCGCGTCACGCGCATTTGTTCCGACTGTTCCATCGAGATGGGGTTGTGGCCGGCGATCGGTGGACGGTATAAGGGTCTTTGGTGATCGAAGGGCGGGGAGACCCCGCCCCTACGATTGCGTCTCATGATCACCTTCGTGATCTTCGTGCTTCGCGCCTTCGTGGCCCTTCGCGCCTTCGTGGTCCAAACGCTCACCCGCTCACGTAGATCGCTCACGCCCGCGCCCGCGCGTACGCGGCTAGCGTTCGCTCACGGGCCATGGCGTGGTCCACCACCGGCGCCGGGTAGTCCTGGCCGATCACACATCCCGCCCGGTGCTGCTCCGCTGTGCTCATCTGCCACGGCTCGTGGATGGCCGCCACCGGCACCCGCGCCAGCTCCGGCACCCAGCGTCGCACGTAAGCGCCCTCCGGGTCGAACTTCTTTCCCTGCGCTACCGGGTTGAAGATGCGAAAATAGGGCGCGGCGTCGGTGCCGGTGCCCGCGGTCCACTGCCAGCCGCCGTTGTTCGACGCCGGGTCGCCGTCCACCAGGTGCTGCATGAACCAGCGCTCGCCCCGGCGCCAGTCGATCAGCAGGTCCTTGACCAGGAAGGAAGCCACGATCATGCGCGTCCGGTTGTGCATCCAGCCCGTCTCGGCCAGCTGGCGCATGGCGGCGTCCACGATGGGGTAGCCGGTCTGCCCCTGGCACCACGCTGCAAAGCCTTCCTCATCCTGTTCCCATGCCAGGGCCTCATACTGGCGTTGAAAGCTGCCGTTCCGCACGTGGGGGAAGTGGTACAGGATCGAGACGTAGAACTCGCGCCAGATCAGCTCGCTCAGCCAGGTGTCGGCCCCGTAGCAGGCGTCGGAGGTGGCCGCAGCCGCCCGCGCCGCGCGGGAGGCCACCACGGCCTGGCGCGCCGACAGCATGCCGAAACGCAGGTAGGGCGACAGCTGCGAGGTGCCGTCCAGGTCGGGGCGGTTGCGCTGCTCCCGGTAGCGGGTGATGCCGGCCTCGGGGCCGTCCGTGAAGCGGGCCAGCCGGCGCTGGGCCTCGGCCTCGCCCGCCGGGAAGGGCACGCCCGCAGGCAGCGCCGGCTCCGCCGGGATGGGCAGGCTGGGCAAATCAGCCGGCATCGCCAGCCGTTCCGGCGCCGGCAACAGGTCCACCTCCCGGGGTAGCGGCAGGGAGAGCCAGCGCTTGCTGAACGGGGTGAACACGGTGTAGGGGGTGCCGTCGTCCTTGAGCACCGCGCCGGGCGGCTGTGCCGTGAGGCCACCCGCCAGGTGCAACGGCAGCTGCCCGGCCACGCGGCCATCGCGGCGCCGGGCAAAGGGGGTCACGTCCGCCTCGGCCCAGATCGCGCTGGCCCCGGACTCGGCCATTAGTGCGGCCAGCTCTGCGGCCGGCTCGCCCTCGCGCACCACCAGCCGGCTGCCGCGGGCGCGCAGGTCCGCATCCAGCCGGCGTAACCCCTCCCACAGGAAGGCCAGCCGCTTGGGGCCTACGTAGGGGGAGCGCAGCAGGGCCGGGTCGATCACAAATACCGGTATGACCTGCCCGGCTGCAGCCTGGGCTGCGGCCAGGGCCTGGTTGTCGCCGAGCCGCAGGTCGCGGCGCACCCACCAGAGGGCGGCTGTCATGGCATCTCCTTGCCTGGCGCACCATGAATCAGGTGCCACGGCATGATCCGCCATGGCACCTGAAGGTTACCAGAGTCTGGCGGGGCCGGCAGTCAGCCAGATTCCGCTGTTTGCCACCCCGGTGGCGGGCCAGCCGCGGGTCTAGCGCCCGAAGGCCTTGCGCACGCCGGGGGTCAGCAAGTAGATCAGGATGCCGATGGGGATCAGCACGCCGATCCCACCGCAGATGAAGGTGAAGAAGCCGCCACCCAGCATGCCCACGACGCCGGTGACGATGGAGAGGCCGGCGCCGATCAGGGCCAGCAGCCAGCCCCAGGGCTTGAGAGTCAGCAAGCCATAGGCCACGACGATCTCCACCACGGCCGTGACGATGCCCAACAGGCCGGCCCACAGGTTGGAGACGCCGGAGGCCTGCCAGGCATTGGCGCCGAAGATGGTGCCAAACAGCGCGCCCAGCCCGCCGATACCAAACACGAACAGGCTCCACAGGCCGGCCAGGATGCCCAGGGCCAGGAAGACCCAGCCCAGGATGGTGATACCAAAAGGACGTTCCCTTACCATGTGATGATTACCTCCGTGATAATGAGAGTGTGCCAGTCATCGCCGAAGATGGCCGGCCAGATGCCACACGGCCTACACTACGCACAATCTACTGCCAGGTTGCCGGCCTAGCGCCGCCGCGCCTGGGTCACCAGCGCCAGGGCCAGCCAGCTCAGTAGGGTGCCCTCAACTACGTGCACCTCGCCTACAGCCGGCAACGGCGAGCCCCACAGCCAGCCCACCAGCTGGCCGGCGCCGAAGCCCAGCAGCGCCGCCAGCACGTACACCAGCCAGTCGCGCCACCCGCCGCCGCGCCAGACGTACCACAGGGTCGCCCACAGCAGGGCCAGCAGGGTGGATAGCACCAGCGAGGGTGGGATCGACTCCAGCAGGGCTTCCATGGTGGCCGCGACCGCCTACATCACCACCCCGCCGTTGACCATCACCACCTGGCCGGTCAGGAACGCCGCCTCGGCCGAGGCCAGGAACACGGCCGCCCCGGCCACGTCGGCCGGGGTGCCCCAGCGCTGCAGCGGCGTCTGCCGGCGCAGGCGCTCGTACAGCTCCCGGTTCACGTCCGCGCCCCAGGCCGTCTCGATCCACCCCGGGGCCAGGCAGTTGACCCGCACCACCGGCGCCAGGCCCCGGGCCAGGGCCTTGCTGAAGCCGGCCACGCCCGCCTTGGCCGCCGCGAACAGCTGGCCGCTCTCGGTACCCACGCCGCCGGTGCTGGCCTGGTCCCAGGCCACGTTGAGGATCAGGCCGCCGCCCTGGGCTACCATGCGCCGGCCTGCCAGGTGGGAGCACAGCACCGTGCCGCGCAGGTCCACGTCCAGCACCTGCTGCAGGCGCTCGGCATAGGGCAGCTCCAGTGCCCCAGCCGTCAGGATGTCGGCCCCGGCGTTGTTGACCCACACGTCCACCCGGCCGCCGAGGGCCGGCCAGGCCTCTGCCACCAGCCGCTCGACCGCGGCCGGCCGAGCCAGGTCGGCCACGGCCACCGCCGCCGGCTGGCCCAGCCGTTGCACCTCCGCGGCCACGGCCGCCAGGGCCTCGGGGTGGCGGCCATGCACCAGCACCCGCGCGCCCTCGGCGGCGAAGGCCAGGGCGATGGCCCGGCCGATACCGCGGCTGCTGCCCGTGATCACGGCGGTCTGGCCGGCGAGGCGCATGCTCATGCTCCCCGCCGCACGATGGCGTCGGCCAGGCGCGCCACCCGGGCCATGGCCCGCACGTCGTGCACCCGCACCAGGTCCGCGCCGCGGGCGATGGCCACGGCCACGGCCGCTGCCGTGCCCTCCAGGCGCTCCTCCGGGGGCAGGTCCAGGGTGTAGCCGATGAAGGACTTGCGGCTCGGCCCGGCCAGAATGGGATAGCCCATGGCCCGGAACTCGCCCAGCCGGTCGATCAGCTCCAGGTTCTGGGCCACGGTCTTGCCGAAGCCGAGGCCCGGATCCAGGATGATCCGCTGGTCGGGGATGCCGGCCCTGCGAGCCAGGTCGATGCTGATCTGCAGCTCGGCCTTGATATCCTCGACCAGGTTGTCGTAATCCATGCCCACGTAGCGGCCGCCCAGGGCCGGGTCGATGTGGACGTGCTCGCGGCGGCTGCGGTTGTGCATCAGGATCACCGGGGCGGTGGCCGCCGCGGCCACGTTGGCCAGCTCGGGGTCCAGGCGCAGCCCCCACACGTCGTTGACCAGGGTCGCACCGGCGGCCAGCGCCGCCGCGGCCACGGCAGCCTTGGAGGTGTCTACAGAGATGGGCAAGGCCACCCCGGCGGCCGCTAGCGCGGAGATGACCGGAACTACCCGGCGTAGCTCCTCTGCCACAGACACGGCCGCGGACCCGGGCCGGGTGCTCTCGCCGCCCACGTCCAGCAGGTGCGCACCCTCGGCGGCGAAGCGCAGGCCCTGGGCCACCGCGGCGTCGACCCAGCGCTCCACCCCCTCCCGGACCAATCCATCCCCGGAGAAGCTGTCCGGCGTGGCGTTGATGATGCCCATGACGTAGGTCTGGCGGCCCCAGGCCAACGTCGTGCCGCCAACCACCAACGGTGGCAAGGGCTCGAGGGCGGGGTGCAAGTTGGAACGCGTCATGGGCGGGGCCTGGCGGAACTGGAGTGTGGTGTGGGTGTGACCGACGCGCCACGCCAGCAGTATAGCCCTTTGCCCGGCAATTGGCAAGCGTTCCTTCTCAAGAGGAGGATTCTTCAAACGTCCCCTTTGGCACAGCAGTTCGCCTCGGGGTCTCCTCTGGACTCCTCTGGTCCAAGGTCCGCTTTGCGTTCTCTGCGTCTCTGTGGTTTGCCTCTGGACTCCGGTTGCGACCTTTGGCATTTCTCGTGACATCGGGTACAATTTTAACTGTTCGTTAACGACACGTTATCGAACCGATTCATCCCCTCGGCAAGGCCGCCATCCCGTGCTACGCTATCGTCCCTTCCAGCCGCTGCTCGCCCTGTTGCTTCTTCTATCCCTCCTTCTAGCTGCCTGCCGGTCGCCAGATCAGACGGCCGGCGGCGCCGAGGCCAGTGCTGCCGGCCGGGGCGGTCGAGCCATTCAGAACAAGGGCTCCGATACCCTGGTCAACCTGGCCCTGGCCTGGGCCGAGGCCTATCGGGAGGTGGAGCCGACGGTGGATATCGCGGTCACCGGCGGCGGCTCCGGCACCGGCATCGCCGCCCTGATCAACGGCACCGTCGACATCGCCAACGCCTCCCGGGAGATGAAGGAGAACGAGATCGAGCAGGCCCGGGCGAACGGCATCGAGCCCGTGGAGCACCTGGTAGCTGTCGACGCCCTGGCCGTGATCGTCAACCCGCAGAATCCCGTCAGCCAGCTCACCATTCCCCAGATCTCGGACATCTTCACCGGCCGCATCACCAACTGGCGGGAGGTGGGCGGACAAGACGAGCCCATCATCCTGGTGTCGCGCGAGACCAACTCGGGCACCCATGTCTACTTCTTGGAGGAAATCGTGCGCCAGGGAGATGCCGATAGGGAGGATATCTTCGCGCCCCAGACCCTGCTCATGCCCTCCTCGGTGGGCATCACCAGCGAGATCCAGCGCAATCCCCATGCCATCGGCTACGACGGCCTGGGCTATGTGACCGAGCATGAGAAGATGATCGGCGTTGCGCAAGATGCCGGGTCCCCCTACGTGCTGCCCAGCGTCGCCAGCGCCTCCGATGGCAGCTATCCCATCAGCCGCGGCCTCTACATGTACACGGCGGGCGAGCCAGCCGGGGACATTGCCAGCTACATCGCCTGGATCAAGGGGCCTGCCGGGCAGCAGATCGTGGCCGACCTGGGCTTCGTGCCCCTGCCTTAGGAGCGAGGTGCCATGCAAGCTGACCAGGCTATGGCGGGGGCAACCACCCAGCGCCGGCGTCGCGAGGTAGTGATTGAGGGCCTCATTCGCCTGGCCGGCGTCTCGACCATCGTCATCGTCGGCCTGATCTTCCTGTTCCTGCTGAAAGAAGGCCTTAACACCTTCCTGGATATCCCCCTGCGGCAGCTCTTCGGCTCCCGCTGGTATCCCATCGAGGGCATCTATGGCCTGATGCCCCTGATCGTGGGCACGCTCCTGGTGACGGCCGGCGCCGTGATCATCGCCGTGCCCCTGGGCCTGGTGGCCGCCATCTACCTGGGCGAGATCGCCCCCCTGTGGCTGCGGGAGATCCTCAAGCCCCTGATCGAGGTGCTGGCCGGCATCCCATCCATCGTGCTGGGCTTCCTGGGCTGGGTGGCCCTGGCCCCGATCATCCAGGGCCTGGGCGCGCCCACCGGCCTGACCGCGTTCACCGGCGCCCTGCTGCTGGCCTATATGTCCCTGCCCACCATCATCAGCATCTCCGAGGACGCCCTGTACGCGGTGCCCAAGGAGTACCGCGATGGGTCCCTGGCCATCGGCGCCACCCAGTGGCAGACCATCTGGCGCGTGGTCCTGCCCGCGGCACGGTCAGGTTTGGTGATCGCGGTGATGCTGGGCATCGGCCGCGTCATCGGCGAGACCATGGCCGTGCTGATGGTCACCGGCAACGCGGCCAACATCCCCCCCTTTGGCCCCACCATGCTCTTCAACCCCGTGCGCACCATGACCGCCACCATCGCCGCCGAGATGGGCGAGGTCGCCCAGGGCAGCCTGCACTATAACGTGCTCTTCGGCATCGGCCTGATCCTCTTCCTGATCACCTTCGCCGTCAACTGGCTGGCCACGCGGCTGGTGGGGGTCGACGCGGTCCGGCGCAAGGGAGGGCAGCTATGATGAGCCGGCAGCAGACCCAGCAGCTGGCGGTGGGCCTGATCACCGGGATTGCCGTGCTGGTCTTCATCCCGGTCATCCTGGTCATCGCCTACCTGATCGTCAGCGGCATCGGCGCCATCAACTGGGAGTTCCTGACCGCAGCGCCGCGCAATGGCATGAAGGAAGGCGGCATCATGCCCGCCATCTTCGGCACGCTGATCCTGACCATGGGCACGGCCATCGTCTCCATGCCCATCTCCATCGCCACGGCCATCTACCTGGCTGAGTACGCTGGAAACAATCGACTGACCCGCACCATTCGCATGGCCATTGTCAACCTGGCCGGCATCCCATCCATCGTCTACGGCCTGTTTGGCCTGGGCGCCTTCGTGCTGGCCGCCGGGTTCGGCACCTCGATCCTGGCCGGCTCGCTGACCCTTGGCATCATGACCATGCCGGTGGTGATCAGCACGGCCGAAGAGGCCATCAACTCGGTGCCCGAGCGCTTTCGTACCGTCAGCTTGAGCCTGGGCGCTACCAAGTGGCAGACCATCCGCCACCAGGTGTTGCCTCACGCCCTGCCTGGCATCCTCACCGGCATGATCCTGGGCCTGAGCCGGGCGGCCGGCGAGACCGCGCCCATTCTGTTCACCGTGGCCGCGTTCTACGTGCCGTCGTTGCCCAGGTCGATCATGGACCAGACCATGGCCCTGCCCTATCACCTCTACGTGATCTCGACGCAGGTGCCCAACATGCCGTTGCAGATCCAGTACGGCACGGCATTGGTGCTGCTGCTGATCACCCTGACCCTGACCCTGCTGGCGACCGCGGTGCGCACGACGGTTCGCCGCCGTCGCGACTGGTAGCCATCCCGGGCCGGAACCCTGAGACGATGAGCACGATGGGAGTATCGGAACAGGCTGTGGATGCGAAGATCGCCATCCGCGACGTCTTCTACACCTACGCGGACGGGACCGAGGCCCTGCGCAATGTGTCCCTGGACGTGCGCCCGCACGAGATCTTCGTGCTGTTTGGCCCCTCGCGCAGCGGCAAGTCCACCCTGTTGCGCCTGCTGAACCGTTTGTCGGATCTGACCGAGGGCACCGTGTTCCTGGGCACGATCCTGTTCAACGGCTACGACATCTTCGCCCCCGGCACCGACGTATTCGACCTGCGGCGCCGCATCAGCATGGTCTTCGCCATCCCCACACCCCTGCCCGGCACCATCCGCGAGAATCTGACCTATGGCCTGCGCATGGCCGGTATGCGTGACCAGGCTGAGTCCGCGGCTCGCGTCGAGCGCTCGCTGCAACAGGCCGCCCTGTGGGACGAGGTCAAGGACCGCCTGGACACCTCGGCCATGGCCCTCTCGGGAGGGCAGAAGCAGCGGCTGTGCATCGCGCGCAGCCTGGCCCTGGAGCCCGAGGTGATCCTGCTGGACAACCCGACCTCCGGTCTGGACCCGCTGTCGACGGCCGTGGTAGAGGAGACCCTGCGGGAGCTGAAGGCGCGGTATACCATCATCATGGTGCCCCACAGCGTGCAGCAGGCGGCGCGCCTGGCGGATCGGGCGGGCTTCCTGCTCACCGGCGAGCTGGTAGAGGTAGACACCGCGTCCAGCCTGTTCGTGCGGCCCAAGGACCAGCGCACCGAGGACTATGTCACCGGGCGCTTTGGCTAAAGGATAGGGAATGGGCCCTGGCCCCATGAACGACAAGATCGAAGTCATCGATTTCAATTTCTACTACGGCGATTTCCAGGCCCTGATCGAGCTCAGCCTGCCCATCCGCGAGCGGCAGATCACCGCCTTGATCGGGCCATCGGGCTGTGGCAAGTCGACATTTCTACGCTGTCTCAACCGTATGAACGATACCATCAGCGGCACTCGGGCCACGGGACAGATCCTGCTGGATGGCCAGAACATCTACGATCCCGGCGTCGACGTCGTGGAGCTGCGCCACCGGGTGGGGATGGTATTCCAGCGCCCCAATCCCTTTCCCCAGAGCATCTACGACAACGTCGCCTTTGGCCCGCGCGTGCTCAGTATGGCCCGCCAGCGCAGCCTGGACGATATCGTACGCGAGAGCCTGCAAGGTGCCGTCCTGTGGGACGAGGTGCGCCACCGGCTCAAAGATTCCGCCCTGGACCTGAACCCCGGCCAGCAGCAGCGCCTGTGCATCGCCCGCACCATCGCGGTCCAGCCCGAGGTGATCCTGATGGACGAGCCGTGCTCGGCCCTGGATCCCGTGGCCACGTTGCGCGTCGAGGACCTGATGCGCCACCTGGCCCGGGACTACACCATCGTCATCGTGACCCATAACATGCAGCAGGCGGCCCGGGCGTCCGACTGGACCGGCTTCTTCTGGCTGGGCCGCCTGGTGGAGTTCAACCGGACCGAGGCCCTGTTCAGCTCTCCCAAGGAGGAGCTGACCGAGTCCTATATCACCGGCCGTCGCGGCTGAGCACGTGCTGCGACCAACTCAAAATCTGGCCTTGCGGTGGCCTGGCACTGCAGTGAGGAGGGCACCTCATGGGCATCCGGGTGCGATTTGAGCAACAACTGAGCGAGCTGCGCGACCAGGTCGTCCAGATGGGAGGGATGGTCGAGGAGGAGTTGGTTGTCGCCCTGGAGGCCCTGGCTGCGCTGGACCTGGAGCAGGCGCGGCAGGTCCATGTGCTGGATGCCGCGGTCAACGCCCGGCGCTACGAGATCGAGGAGCAGTGCTTCGCCCTGATCGTCACCCAGCAGCCGGCCGCGCGCGATCTGCGCTTCATTGTGACCGTCATGAACATGATCGTCGACCTGGAGCGCATGGGTGACCAGGCCAAGGGTATTGCCAAGGTCGTGCCGCACATGGTGCAGTCGCCCGACCTGCCGCAGCCCCCGGAGCTGGCCCAGATGGGCCAGCTGGCGCGGCGCATGTTGAACGGGGCCCTGGCGGCCTATGCCGGCGACAACGTGGAGCTGGCCCGGCTGGTGGCGGCCCAGGACGACGAGGTCGACCATCTGTACGCCAGGGTTTTTGGCTCTATCATGCACCACATGGCAGGGGTGGAGACCAGTGACCGCATCGAGGCCTCCTACGAGGCCCTGCGCGCGGCGCGTGAGCTGGAGCGCTTCGCCGACCTGGCGACCAATCTCGCCGAGCGCGTGATCTACATGGTGACCGGCAAGATCGACGAGATCAACGTCGACCGCGACGACTCGACCGGGTGACGGCCGCCTGTGATGTTTGGGCAGCGAGGTGGTGGATGACCGAAATTCGCAGTACCTTTCACCGGGAACTCGGCGACCTGCGCGATGATATCTTGCGCATGGGGAGCCAGGTGGACGAGGAGCTGGGCATGGCCCTGGAGGCCCTGGACCGCCTGGACAGCCGCCTGGCCGGCCAGGTGCCCACTTATGACCAGACCATCAATCGCGAGCGCTATGACCTGGAGAACAAGTGCATCTGGCTCATCGCCTCCCAGCAGCCCACGGCCCGCGATCTGCGCTTCATCGTGACCGTCATGAGCATGAACGTGGACCTGGAGCGCATGGGTGACCAGGCCAAGGGGATCGCCAAGTTCGTGCCGCACCTGGTGCAGTATCCCCAGGTGGCCCGCTGGCCGGAGATCGCCGCCATGGGCGGCATCGTGCGGGATATGCTGCAGGATGTGATGCGGGCTTACGCCGAGGATGACGTGGACCTGGCCCGTTCCGTCGCCGAGCGCGACAGCAGGGTCGACTCGCTGTATGCCCAGCTGTTTACCCAGGTCATGTACCACATGGCCGAAGCCCGGGAGCCGGCGGAGATCGAGGCCCATTACGACATCCTGCGGGTGGCCCGGGAGCTGGA
>JAULUH010000317.1:0-12821 GCA_032111745.1 Anaerolineae bacterium
GGGCCATGGCCGGCGGCGCCTTGGGCACCTGGTCCCCGGCTATGCGGGAGGCGTAGCGCAGGAGGGTATAGATGCCCAGGCCGGCCATGGCAAACACGGTGATCTCGATCAGCGTGTCGAAGGCCCGGAAATCGACCACGATCGCGCCGACTATATCGGTAGCGCCGGTCAGGGTCTTGGCGTTGGCCTCGTAGTAAGGAGTAGCGAGGCTGGCCCGCGGGCGGGAGGCCAGGGCGGCCAGGGTCAGAAAGCCCATCACCAGGCCGGAGCCGACTGCGATCAGCCCGTCGCGGGCCAGGCCGGGTCCACTGCGCTGCCGCGCGATCAGGCCGGCCGCATAACGCTGGGCGCGGGGCAGGCGGGTAAGGGAAAGCACCAGGATGACCATGGCCAGGATGTCCACCACGATCTGCACCAGGGCCACATCCGGTGCAGGCTCCAGGACCATCAAGATGGCGATGGCCAGGCCGGAGGCACCCAGTGCCAGCACCGCCGCAAAATCCCGCTGCAGGACAATGGTGGCGATCGCCGCACCCACCACGACCATGGCGGCAAAGATGCGCAGCACGGCCACCTCGCCGTTGAAACTGAACTCCGGCGCGTCCAGGTGATAGGCCGGGCTCCACAACGGTGTGCCCGAAAGGGCGACGGCCGCGACCAGCAGCGCCAGCACACTGGCGAACATGATGGACAGATAAGTGCGCAGCTTGCCGCCCTGCAGCCGGGTCGCCCAGCAGGCCAGCCGGTCGATCCCGGCCAGCACAGCCAGATAGAGCTGCTGCAAACCCCAGCGCTCGCTGGTGCGCATCATCAGGCCGCGCACCCGGTCCCGGAACAGGAAGATGGCCAGACCAGTGCTGATGGCCATGATGGACAGGACTAGCGGTGCGTTGAGGCCGGTCCACAGGGCCAGGGAAACCTTGACCTTCTCCCCGTAGGCCGCCTGGGCCGCGCCGGCCAGGAAATCGGCCAGGAACTGCGGCTCCGGCGCCAGTCCAAAGGTGAGGGACAGTGCGGCGGGAATGGCCGGCGCCAGCAACATCCCCCACGGGGCCTCGTGGGCATGGATCGACGGGTCACGGGTCCGGCCGAGAAAGGTGTCCCAGACGAACAATCCAGCCTGGGCTAGCAGGAGCGCGCCGGCCAGAACCGCGGCCAGGGCCATCAGGTTGCCGGCGATGGCCGGCAAGCCGGGGTGCAAAGAGGTCGCCAGCAGGGTTTCCTTGGCCAGGAAGCCGAACAGCGGCGGTAGGCCGGCCATGGACAGCCCGGCCACGGCGGCAATCACGAAGGACACCGGCATCGCCCGGCGCAGCCCGCCCAGCCGGCGCAGGTCACGGGTTCCGGTCTCGTGGTCCACGATACCGGCCACCATGAAGAGGGCGCTCTTGTACAGGGCGTGGGCAACCACGCTGATCACCAGGGCTTTGAAAGCGATCTCGATGTCCTGGCCGATCATAGCCATCATGACTCCCAGCTGGCTGACGGTGGAATAGGCCAGCAGGGCCTTGAGATCGTTTTGCTTCAAGCCCAGGTATGCGCCCACCAGCATGGTGGCCAGGCCGAAGCCGGTCAACAGGTAGAACCAGAGGTCGGTGAAGCCCAGGGCCGGGTTCATGCGCGCCATGAGGTAGATGCCGGCCTTGACCATGGTAGCCGAGTGCAAGAAGGCACTGGCCGGGGTGGGGGCGGTCATGGCCCGGGGCAACCAGATGTGGGCGGGGAACTGGGCGCTCTTGGTGAAGGCACCGAAGGCGACCAGGCCCAACAGCACCGGGTAGAGCGCGCTGGCGCGCAGCGCGTCGCCGCTGGCAAGGATCGTCGAGAAGGTGGTGTCTCCGGCGACATAGGCGACCATGAGCAGGCCGCCCAGCAGGGCGATGCCTCCGCCGCCGGTGATGAACAGTGCCTGGAAGGCCCCCTGGCGGGCCTCGGGATCCTTGGTCTTGTAGGCCACCAGCAGAAAGGACGTGATGCTGGTGGCCTCCCAGAAGATGAACAGCGTGATGATATCGCCGGCCATGACCAATCCCAGCATGGCGGCCATGAACAGGAGCAGATAGGTCAGGAAGCGCCAGGCCGCCTGGTCGCCTTTGAAGTAGTAGCCAGTATAGATGACCACCAGGGTGCCGATGCCGGAGACCAGCAGGGCAAAGAGCGCGCTAAGATCGTCGAAGTAGAGGCTCAGGGGCAGGTCGAGGGCAGGGATCCAATCGACTTGCCAGGTAAGCTCCTCACCTGGACCGGGGACAAGGACGAGGAGCACCGCAAAAGCGGCCAGGGGTGACAGGGCGAGCAGCCAGCTCAGGCGGGTAATTGACAGGCGGCGATTGAGCGCTGGCAGGCCAAACAGGGCAGCCAGGGCACTTCCAGCAGCCACGAGGGCCAGGGGCAGGAGTAGGAATGCAGGAGTCATGCGCTGCGGTCGGAAGACGTTGGGCTGGAAGGCTCAACCAGGGATGCCTCCCCTGGCGTAGTGCTCAGGATGGCTGGCTTACGGTTGGCCCGGATCTCCCGCACGACCAGAATCCCCAGGGTCAGGGCCATCAAAGGCAGGACGAAGGCCAGCATGACGTTCGAGTAAATGGGCAGGGCGTCGTGCTGTGCCGAATCCAGCAGCAGATAGAGCACGTAACCAGCATAAAGCCCTATGAACAGCCAGCCCTCCCAGCGAGCGATGCGGAAGCCGGTGAAGAAGATGGGCAGCGTCGCGACCGCCACGGCGATCATGATGGGAATGTCGAAGGCCAGGGCCTCGCGCGGCACGGCGACGCCGGTACGCGACAGGAGGGCTGTCAGGCCCAGCACGCCCATGATGTTGAAGATGTTGCTGCCGATGACGTTGCCCACGGCGATGTCGCGCTCCCCGCGCAGCGCCGCCATCACGGAGGTCGCTACCTCGGGCATGGAGGTGCCGGCCGCCACGATGGTCAGGCCGATGATCAGGTCGCTGACGCCCAAGGCCTGAGCGATGGCAGAGGCGGCGCCCACCAGCCAGCGGGAACCGAGAACCAGTAGGGCCAACCCACCTACGACCAGCCCCAGGTTGACGAGCCACTGCCCTGGCTGCTGGCGCGGGTTATCGCCGAACTCATCCGCATACTCCTGCTGGATCTCGGCGCTCTCCCGGCGGCTCTGGCGGACGGAAAAGGCAGTATAGGCCAGCAGGCCAAGAAACATCAGCCCGCCTTCCAACCGCCCCAGACGGCCGTCTAGCCCTAACAAGTACACCAGGACAGACAGCCCAATCATCAGAGGCACCTCGAGGCGAACCAGCTGTTGGTGCACCACCAGGGGGATGATGGCAGCGGACAGGCCGAGGATGAACAGGATATTGAAGATATTGCTGCCCACCACGTTGCCGAGGGCAATGTCGCCACTGCCGGACAGGGCCGATTGCAGGGAGACGGCCAGCTCCGGCGAGCTGGTGCCGAAGGCTACCACGGTGAGACCGATGACCAGAGGCGAGACGCCAAAGGCCGCAGCCAGCCGGGAGGCGCCCCGCACCAACAGCTCGGCACCGACGATCAGAAGGATGAGGCCAGCAAGCAGCGTGAGAAGGGTGGGTATAGTCATCGAGGCTATGCTGACGGGTTCGGGTCAGATGGCCCAGCGGCGGACGTCTCCGTGGGCACGGGTTCAGGGAGAACAACCTTGCGGTGAGCCCGGATCTCCCGCACCACCAGTACCCCCAGGGTGAGGGCCAGCAGGGGCAGCACAAAGGCCAGCATGACGTTCGAGTAGAGGGGCAGGGCGTCGTGCTGCGTGGCATCCAGCAGCAGGTAGAGCGCGTAGCCGGCGTAGAGCGCCAGGAACAGCCAGCCCTCCCAGCGAGCGATGCGGAAACCGGTGAAGAAGATGGGCAACGCCGCTATGGCCACTGCGATCATGATAGGGATGTCGAAGGCCAGAGCCTCGCGCGGTACGGCAACCCCGTTACGGGCCGCCAGCGCGGTCAGGCCAAGCACACTGAGGATGTTGAAAATGTTGCTGCCGATAGCATTGCCCACAGCAATATCCCGCTCCCCGCGCAGGGCTGCCATCACAGAGGTAGCTACCTCGGGCATGGAGGTGCCCGCGGCCACAATAGTCAAGCCGATGATCAGGTCACTAACGCCCAAAGCCCGAGCGATGTCCGTCGCACTGTCCACCTCCCAACGCGCTCCCTGCACCAACATGGTGAAACCCACGGCCACCAGCGCCAGGTTGACGAGCAATTGGCCCGGCCGCTGGCGCTGGCCATCGCCGAACTCATCCGCATACTCCTGCCGGATCTCGGCGCTCTCCTGGCGACTCTGGCGGATGGAGAAGGCGAGGTATGCCAGCAAACCGGCGAACATCAAGCCGCCTTCAAGGCGCCCAATACGGCCATCCAAGCCCAGCACATAGACTAGGATCGACAGGCCGATGACCAGGGGCACTTCCAGCCGTACCAACTGTTGGTGCACCACCAGGGGAATCAGGGCCGCGGACAGGCCGATGATGACCAAGATGTTGAAGATGTTGCTGCCGACTACATTGCCCAGGGCGATGTCGCCACTGCCGGACAGGGCCGATTGCAGGGAGACGGCCAGCTCTGGCGAACTGGTGCCAAAGGCCACCACGGTCAGCCCGATGACAAGAGGGGATATGCCTACGGCCGCGGCCAGGCGAGAGGCACCTCGCACCAGCAGCTCGGCACCGAGGATCAGGAGGGCGAGGCCGCCAATCAGCGTCAGAAGTGTTGCAGGAGTCATCGATAACCGCTCAAAATGGAAGCATCAGTTGGCTGCCGGTACAGGCCGGTGGGCATCGAGAACTGAGTATAACACGACCATGCCCGAACGGGCCAGATCCAGCCGGCAAGTCGAGTCAGCACGTGGGACTTGATTCTAGATGACTGCGATAGAGGCTGGTGGGCACGGGGATGCTATGAAGCCGTGACAACGTGGCACACATCCTGACATAAGTAACGGCCCACCCGACCAGTGAAGCGGGTGGGCCGTTGGCCTAGGGCCTGATATCGCTGCCAGTGCTACTCCCGGCTGGAGCCGGTCAGGAGCAAGACATAGTAGAGCAAGGTCGAGACCGCCTGCACGGCTGCAGCTACGTAGGTCAGGGCCGCCGCGTTAAGGACCGCATTGACGCCGCTCATCTCCTGGGGAAACAGGATGCTCTCAGCCACCAGCTGCTGTTTGGCCCGCTTGCTGGCGTCGAATTCCACAGGCAGTGTAACCACCGAGAACAGAGCCACGCCGGCGAACAGGGCCACGCCAACCCAGGCCAGGGTCTGGCCCAACACGCCGGCCAGGAAGAAGCCGACCATGAAGATGATCGGGCCCAGCCAGCTGCCGATCTGCACTGTGGGCACCATGGCACTGCGCAAGGCCAGCATATTGTAGCCCTGCTGGTGCTGTAGCGCGTGGCCAGCCTCGTGCGCGGCCACGCCCGCGGCCGACAGGCTGTTGCCATTGTAGACCTCGGAGCTTAGCCGCAGAGCCCGCTGCCGAGGGTCGTAGTGGTCGCTGAGCAGCCCATCGGTGCGCTCCACCGGCACCTCTGCCAGGCCGTTCCGATCAAGAATGCGCCGGGCCACCTGGGCCCCGGTCATGCCAGTGCTCGTGGGCACCTTGGCGTATTTGCTGAATGCTGATCGTACCTTGAACTGGGCCCAGATACCCAGGGCCAGCGCCGGAAGGCTGATCAGGATGTAGAGCATGTAGCCCTCAAACATTGTTACCTCGTTCTCGTCTGGGTTACACAGAGCAGCGCTCGGCACGCCGCTCGGATCATCAAGCCACTTGTTGTCAAAAGGCCGGCACCACGCTCAGGGTTGGGCGGTGTGCCGGCCTAATCTGCATCCGGTGCCTTCTCCCTTATCCGCCCGCCCTGCTTTGGCGGGAGAAGCACTCCTCTTGTATTCTGACTAAGTTCTGTTTTGTTTTTGTCTATATTTTGGCTAGACAATACCACGGCTTTTCGCCTTTGTCAAGGGGCATGGGCGAGATTCTTGTTAGAGTTGTGTTAGAGTTCTCCCGGCTTGCCAGCCCAAAGCCCTATGCCTGCGGCCGGCCGCATTTGGGGCGCGACCGTGCTCATGTGGTACAATGTGATGCCGCCCCCCCAAAGGGTCAACGTCCCACGAAAAAAGTAACTGACTCCCCACATGCGCTGCGGCCTGTGTGGTAGAATGAGAAAGTTGGACTGCGACAAAGGGCATCGCGTGTTGCCCGGGCACAGCACTTGTGTAAGGAGGTTTTGGTAATGAGCGATCTGTCACGCGACCGGCTGCTGGAGCTGTACCGGCAGATGGTCCTGATCCGGCGCTTCGAGGAGAAGGCCGCCGAGGCATACACGGCAGGCAAGATCGGCGGGTTCCTGCACCTGTACATCGGCGAGGAAGCCATTGCCGTCGGGGCTTGTGCGGCCATGCAGCCCAAGGACCACATGTTCACAGCCTACCGTGACCACGGCTGGGCCATCGCCCGGGGCCTCGATCCACGCCGGGTCATGGCGGAGATGTTTGGCAAGGCCACGGGCGTGGTGGGTGGCAAGGGCGGTTCCATGCACATGGCCAGTGCGGAGCACCATTATTGGGGCGGCCACGCCATCGTCGGTGCACATCTCCCCCTGGCCGCAGGGGTCGGCCTGGCCATTCGCTACGAAAACAAGGACGAGGCCGTGGTGTGTTCCTTTGGGGATGGCTCCACCAACATCGGCTATTTCCACGAATCGGTCAACCTGTCCGCAGTCTGGGACTTGCCGGTGGTATGGCTGGTGGAGAATAACCAGTATGGCATGGGCACCGAGGTCAGCCGCGCGTCGGCTGTGAAGACCATCTCGGAAAAGGGCCGCGCCTACGACATCGCCTACAAGACGGTCAACGGCCAGGACCTGCTGGAGATGGTTGAGGCGATGCACGAAGCGCTGGAGCACGCGCGCACCAAGGGCCCGTACCTGCTGGAGGCCATGACCTATCGCTATTCCGGCCACTCCATGGGCGATCCGGAGCGCTATCGCAGCAAGGCCGAGATCGATAGCTGGCGCTCCCGCGATCCCATCCTGCGCTTCGCCAAGCATCTCACCGACAACCAGCTGGCCGGCGAGGCCAGCCTGACCGAGATCGACGCCTCTGTGGGGGAACAGATCGAGGAGGTGATGCGCTTCGCCGATGAGAGCCCGGAGCCGGAAGACGCCGCGTTGTGCGAGTTCGTCTACGTCAACCCCCAGGGCCATCGCTAGAGCCAACACGGAGGACAACCACAATGTCACGCATTACGATGAGAGAGGCGATTAGCATGGCGCTGCGCGAGGAGATGGAGCGCGACGAGCGCGTCTTCTTGATGGGCGAGGAGATCGGGGTGTGGGGCGGCACCTATGCCGTCACCCGGGGCTTCCTGGACCAGTTTGGCGAGAAGCGGGTGCGCGACACCCCCATCGCCGAGGGCGTAATCGTCGGCGCCGCCATTGGCGCCGCCATTGCCGGCCTGCGGCCCGTGGCCGAGTTGATGACCATCAACTTCGCGTTCCTGGCCATGGACATGATCGTCAACCACGCCGCCAAGATGTATTATATGTTCAACGGCCAGATCAAGGTGCCCCTAGTCGTGCGCACGGTGGGCGGCGGCGGCCGGCAGCTAGGAGCCACCCACTCCCAGACCCCTGACGTGGTCTTCGCCCATTTCCCCGGCCTGAAGGTGGTGGCGCCCGGCACGCCGGCCGATGCCAAGGGCCTGCTTAAGGCCGCCATCCGGGACGAGGACCCGGTGTTCTTCATCGAGAACGCCCTGCTCTACCAGGTGCGCGGCGAGGTGCCCGAGGACGAGGATTTCGTGGTGCCCATCGGCGTCTCCGATGTCAAGCGCGAGGGCAAGGATGCCACCATCGTCTCCTACTCCAAGATGCTCCAGGCCTCCCTGCAGGCCGCCGACGAGCTGGCCAAGGAGGGCATCGACGTGGAAGTGGTCGACCTGCGCACCCTGCGCCCCATCGACACCCGCTCCATCGTGACCTCGGTGCAGAAGACCAACCGCCTGGTAGTGGTGGAGGAGGGCTGGCGGGCCTACGGCGTGGGCGCCGAGATCGCCAGCCGGGTGACCGAGCTGGCCTTCGACCACCTCGACGCGCCGGTCCGCCGCGTGGCCCAGGCCGAGGTTCCTTTGCCCTACAACCGCCGGCTGGAGCAGATGGCCCTGCCACAAGTGCCCGATATCGTGCACGCGGTTAAGGACGTCCTCTACCTGAACGACTAGCCAGACACACCCTGAGGAGATACACTCATGGCAGAACTGATTACCATGCCCAAGCTGGGCTTCGACATGGCCGAGGGCAAGCTGGAAGAGTGGGTCAAGCAGGTCGGCGACTCCATCAAGGACGGCGACGTGCTGGCCATCATCGAGACCGATAAGGCCAGTGTGGAGGTGACGTCGTTCCAGACCGGCACGCTGCGCCAGCTGCTGGTGCAGGCTGGAGATATCGTGCCGGTGGGCGCACCCATTGCCGTGCTGGGCACGGCCGACGAGACCATCGACCTGGCGGCCCTGGGCCTGGCCGGCGCAGCCGCTCCCAAGGCTGCACCGCCCGCACCGGCCAAGGCCCCAGAACCAGCCGCGGCCAGGGAGCCGGCGCCGGCCGAACCCGCCCCCATCCTCCCTTCCCAGCAGCCGGCAGCCGTGGCGCCGCCCAGTGGCCGGCTCCTGGCCTCGCCGGTCGCCGTGCGCATGGCGGGCGAGCTGGGCATCGACCTGGCCAGCGTGCACGGCTCCGGCCCTGATGGCCGCATCGTCAAGCGCGATATCGAAACCTACCTGAGCGAGCGCGAGAAGGCGCCAGCCAGGCCCACCCCCATGCCAGTGCCTGTGCCGGCCATGGCCCCCAGCCTGGAAGGGATGGAGGGCTATCGGGCCGAGGCTCTGACCCCCATCCGCAAGACCATTGCCCGCCGCATGGTGGAGAGCAAGCAACAGGCCCCCCACTTCTACATCACGGTGGCCGTGGACATGGCCGCGGCCATGGCGCTGCGCAAGCAGCTGAACACCGTGTTGCCCGAGGAGAGCCGCATCTCGGTCAACGACCTGGTGGTCAAGGCCGCGGCCGTGGCCTTGCGAGAGCATCCATCGTTGAACGCCTCCTTTGCCGGGGACGAGATCCACTACCACGACCGCGTCAATGTCGGCATGGCCGTAGCCCGGGAGACCGGATTGTTGACCGTGGTGATCAAGGATTGCGACAAGAAGTCCCTGGCCCAGATCGCCCGGGACTCCCGGACGATGGTCAACCGGGCGCGTGAGGGCCGCATGCAGGCCGACGACATGCTGGGCGGCACCTTCACGGTCAGCAACCTGGGCATGTACGACGTGGAGAACTTTATCGCCATCATTAACCCGCCCCAGGCCGCCATCCTGGCCGTGGGTGCGGTGCAGCAGGTGCCCGTGGTGGACGCCAATGGCCAGGTAGTCGCTGGCTCGCGCCTGAAGGCCACCGTCTCCGCCGACCACCGGGTCACGGATGGTGCCGAGGCTGCCGGGTTCATGCAGACGCTGCGCAAGGCCCTGGAAGAACCCCTGCGGTTGCTGGTATAGGCAGGGCCGGCGGAGACACCCACGCCACCATAGCCCAACCACTGATGCCAACCCATGTGCCCGGATCGTCGATCCGGGCACAGTTCATGTGGGTATATTTGAGACCGATTGGGGATCGCGCGTAGAGACGCAAAATTTTGCGTCTCTACGCGCAGTGGACTGATATCGGGCGTAGAGACGCAAAATCTTGCGTCTCTACGCAGGGGTGGGGCAATCCTTGTCGCGCCTGCCTCGTCAACGCGAAACGGACAAGGTTGAAAAAGCCCTTGATTTTACTGCATTCTGTGCTATACTGAGGACAGTCGTGTTTGGTCGGTAGAACCCGGTGGAGTTCGACCCGACAGGGGTAGCGCAGGCAACGACGCCGTGTGACCCAGGAAGGAGCCGCGGAAGACAGCAAGCCGCGTCACTCCCCCACGCCGTCCATTTGCACATCAGAGGATCAGGGAGGTAACCATGAAGGCAAGGCATCTGCTGGCGTCCATTCTGCGTGTCGGCCTGGTCGTGTTTATCGCGGGGCTGGGTACCCTGCCGGCCGCCGCCGCGCCGGCCACACCGGAGGCGACCGCCCCTGAAAGCGAGCTGCTCGCCAACGTCAAGGCCATCACCACGGGTCTGGCCCACGCCTGTGCACTGACAGAGGATGGTGGTGTCAAATGCTGGGGACGCAACCAGGTCGGCCAGCTAGGCAATGGCACTTTGTTCGATTGGTCCAGAGCCGTGAACGTGACCGGACTGGCCAGTGGCGTGGCTGCCATCACCGCCGGCAACTACCACACCTGTGCACTGACCACTGCGGGTGGGGTCAAATGCTGGGGCCTGGGCATGTTTGGCCAGCTGGGCAACGGGGTGAACGCCGACCAGCCCATACCTGTTGACGTGTCCAGCCTGGCCAGCGGCGTGATCGGTATCGCTGCGGGCACGCTGCACACCTGTGCCCTGACTACCGGCGGCGGCGTCAAGTGCTGGGGGCTCAACGACAACGGCCAGCTGGGCGATGGCACCACCACAAGCTCCAACACGCCGGTGGATGTGTCTGGCCTGACCAGTGGTGTGACTGCCATCGCCGGCGGTGGGTTGCACACCTGTGCAGTGGTTACCGGTGGAGGGGTCAAATGCTGGGGATGGAACGACTATGGGCAGCTGGGCAACGATACGTTCACCAGCACCACGACGCCAGTGGCCGTGGTAGGGCTGGCGGGCGCGGTCGACACCATCGCCGCCGGCATCGCTCACACATGTGCCATCACCACGGGCGGCGGCCTCCAGTGCTGGGGAGCCAACGCGCAGCGTGGCCAGGTGGGCGACGGGTCAAACACAGACCACAAGACCCCTGTGGACGTGGTGGGGCTAAGCAGTGGCGTCTCCGCCGTGGATGGCGGGTCCGCCCACACCTGTGCCATAATTGCGGGCGGCGCCAAATGCTGGGGGGGTAACGCGTTGGGCCAGCTGGGCGATGGCACGGCCACACCGCTGCAGCGGACGCCGGTGGCTGTAGTCGGGCTGGCGGCTGGCGCGGTGGGCGTAGGCACCGGAGAGGTCTTCAGTTGCGCTGTACTGGAGAGCGGTGGGGTCAAGTGCTGGGGCAACAACCAGTATGGACAGCTGGGCAACGGCCGGTCTGGCCTGCAGGAATCCCGGCCCGTACCGGTGGACGTGCTGGTAGAGCCGACGGCATACGACTTCATCCAGATCTTCCCGCTGGCTATGCGGTAGGACGTAGACTTCTGCAAGACCCGGGAAGCATCGAGACTTCTATGCCTGCGAAGGCTTCCAGCCAGGAAGGGCTTCTCGCCATCAGCATATCAACCCCGAGACACGGAGCCTGGGGGGATGCCGGGCTCCGTGCCATTCTAGCGTTGGCGGCACTCCTGTGGGGGCTGGGCCTGGCCTGCGCCGGGCCAGCCCAGGCCCAGGAGGCCGCACCGTTCCAGTACCTGGCGCCGCGGCCCGGGGCTGTGCTGGTGTCGCGCGAGACCAAGGTGGCGGTGCGCCAGGGCGAGCCCATCGCCGAGACCAGCCTGGCAGACCATCTGTTCACGGTGACGGGCTCTGCCAGCGGCGTGCACACAGGCCGCGTCGAGCTGGCTGGCGACGGCCTGACCGTGATCTTCACCCCTGCCGCCCCCTTCACACCCGGCGAGACCGTGGCTGTAGCTGTGCGTCCAGGCCTGCGTACCACCACGGGCACCCCCCAGGGCGGCGCCTCCTGGTCCTTCACGGTGTCGCCCAAGACGGCCTCGCCGGGCAGCCATCCCTCGCGCCTCCAGGCGGAGCACCTGGCTACCCGAGAAGACTTAGCGCCTAAGCTCGGCAACGGCGATCCGGAATTCTTCCAGAGATACGTTACCCTGCCCGCCGGCTTCCCCAGTTATACGGTGACCAGTCTGGCCGAAGGCGCCTCCGACGGTTACTTCCTGCTCACCACGATCGCAGGAAGGTTCTGGGAAAACTACTCGCACCTCCTGATCGTCGACAACCAAGGCGAGCCAGTATATTACCAACGCTCGGATCAGGGCAAGCTCTTGCTGGACCTGATGAAACAGCCCAACGGCCTGCTGACCTACTATGATACCAGGGTCAACATGTACCTGGCCCTGGACAGCCAGTATCGGGAGGTGCGCCGCTACCGCCCCGGAAATGGCTATTGGGCCGACCCCCATGATCTGAACATCTCACCTTCAGGTAACGCGCTGTTCCTGATCTACGACCACCAACAGATCGACATGAGCCAGGTCGTCCCGGGAGGCTCGCCCACCGCCACGGTGATCGGCCTCATCGTGCAGGAGATAGACGACGCCGGCCACGTCCTCTTCGAGTGGCGCAGCTGGGACCACATCCCCATCACCGATACCTACTTTGATCTGACCGCGCCCATCGTGGACTACGTGCACGGCAACGCGCTGGACTGGGACCTGGACGGGAACATCCTCGTCTCCAACCGGCACCTGGACGAGATCACCAAGCTCAACCGGCAGACCGGCGAGATCATCTGGCGCTGGGGCGGCCGCCACAACGAGTTCACCTTTGTCAACGACCAGCGGGGCTTCTCGTATCAGCACGACATCCGGGTGCTGCCCAACGGCAACTACACCTTCTATGACAACGGCAATCGGCTGGTGCCATCGCTCTCGCGCGCCCTGGAGGTCCGCATCGACGAGGCCAGGCGTACTGCCACCCTGGTGTGGTCGTACCGCAACACCCCAGACGTCTACGCACCGGGGTTCGGCAGCGTGCAAAGGCTCGCCAACGGCAACACCT
>JAULUH010000318.1:0-10280 GCA_032111745.1 Anaerolineae bacterium
ACCAGAACACGGACGAACACGGACAGACACGGACGCCGGAACTTACCGCAGAGATGCAGAGGACGCAGAGGGGAACAAGGGCTGGAGGAGCCGGAGCGGAACACGGACGCCGGACCGGAACACGGATGGAGGTGTGCGTTGCGAGGAAACTGGAGGGGCTTTTGAGAGGCCCGGCAAGACTCGCTCTTATCCACCGCAACATGAACCCATCTGCCCGCGTGGGATTTGCCTGAGCAGTCAAACTGATGCATGATCGACATCGGCAATGGAAAACCAGAAATCAAGGAGACCAGAAGCCGTGTTTGATCCTTTCGATGCTCGCCTGGCGCGGCTGCGGGCACAGCACCAGGCATTGATCGCCCGGCCCAACGAGGTCGATCCGGCCTGGGACAACGGGGTTTACGTGCGCTACCGGTATCCTGTGATCACGGCGGCGCACGTGCCACTGGCGTGGCGCTACGACCTGAGCCCCACGACCAATCCCTTTCTGATGGAGCGGCTGGGAGTCAACGCAACGCTCAACGCCGGTGCCCTCGAGCTGGACGGCAAGGTGCTGCTGGTGGTGCGCGTCGAGGGCTGGGACCGCAAGTCCTTCTTCGCGGTGGCGGAGAGCGAGAACGGTATCGACAACTTCCGCTTCCGGGCAGAGCCGGTGGTGATGCCGGAGACCGCGGACCCCGACACCAACGTCTACGACATGCGTCTGACGCTGCACGAGGACGGCTGGATCTACGGCGTGTTCTGCACCGAGCGGAAGGACCCCCAGGCGCCGACCGGGGATCTGAGCAGCGCGGTGGCGCAGGCCGGAATCGCCCGCACCCGCGACCTGCGCACCTGGGAGCGGTTGCCCGACCTGCGCACGCCCTCACCCCAACAGCGCAACGTGGTTCTGCACCCGGAGTTCATTGAGGGCCGGTATGCCTTTTACACCCGGCCCCAGGACGACTTCATCGCGGCCGGGAGCGGGGGCGGGATCGGCTGGGGTCTATCGGCATCGATGGACTCGGCGGTGATCGGCGAGGAGATCATCGTCGATGCGCGGGCCTATCACACCGTCAAGGAAGCCAAGAACGGCGAGGGCCCGCCGCCGATCAAGACGGCCCAGGGCTGGCTGCACCTGGCGCACGGCGTGCGCAACACGGCCGCGGGCTTGCGCTACGTGCTGTACGTGTACCTGAGCGACCTGGAGCGGCCCTGGGTGGTGACCCATCGCCCGGGCGGCTATTTCATCGCACCAGAGGGCGAGGAACGCACCGGGGATGTGTCGAACGTGGTCTTTGCCAACGGCTGGGTGGCGCGGGCGGAAGGCACCGTGCTGATCTACTACGCGTCCTCTGACACCCGGCTACACGTGGCCGTGTCGACGGTGGAGCGGCTGCTGGACTACGCCACGCACACCCCGGAGGATGGGCTGCGCTCGGCGGCCAGCGTGCAACAACGAATGGCGTTGATCCGCCACAACCGGGCCGTGGGCTGAGACCAGGCCCACCTGGCCCGGCGCACAGGAAACCGCACCATGACACTTCCCCAACCGCAGTGCTGGGCGCAGCGCATCGAGGCCGAGCTGCGGGACAACATCCTGCGGTTTTGGAGCGAGAAGACCCTCGACCGCGAAAACGGCGGCTTCTACGGCGCGATGACCAACGACCTGCGCGTCGACAACAGCGTGCCGCGCACGGCGGTGCTCACTGCCCGCATCCTGTGGACCTTCTCGGCGGCCTATGGCCGCTACGGCGAGGCCAGCTATGGGGAAACGGCTGCGAGGGCCTATGACACGATCCGGCGCCACTTCGTCGACGAAGCCTGTGGGGGGATATTCTGGGCGGTGGACCGCCACGGGCGGCCGGTGGAGGATCGCAAGCACGTCTATGCCCAGGCCTTCACCATCTACGGACTGGCCGAGTACTACCGGGCGACGGGTGCGCAGGCTGCACTGGCCCTGGCCCAGGAGCTATTTCGCCTGGTGGAGCGCCACAGCGCCGATCCGGTCTACGGCGGCAACATCGAAGCCCTGAGCCGCACCTGGGGCGCGCTGGACGATATGCGCCTGAGCCCGCGCGACGTCAACTCCCGCAAGTCCATGAACACCTTGCTGCACCTGATGGAAGCCTATACCAACCTGCTGCGCGCCTGGCCTGACCCGGCCCTGCGCGCCAAGCAGGCTGGCCTGATCGAGATCTTTCTGCAACGCGTGATCGATCCAGAGACGCACCACCAGCGGCTCTTCTTCGACGATGCCTGGAACTGGCGCCACCTGTCCGAGGTCGTATCGTATGGGCACGACATCGAGACCAGCTGGCTCCTGGTGGAAGCCGCGGAAGAACAGGGCGACCCCGCGCTCCTAGCGCGCGTCCAGGCGGAGGCTGTGCGCATGGCCACGGCAGTCTACGCGCAGGCGATCGAGCCCGGCGGCAGTCTGGCCAACGAATCGGAGGATCAGACGGCCGGCGAGAAGCACTGGTGGCCGCAGGCCGAGGCTGTGGTCGGCTTCACCAATGCCTACCAACTCAGCGGCCAGCAGCATTTCGTCGCGGCCGCCGCCGGCTGCTGGGAGGCCATCGAGGCCAGGTTCGTGGACCGCGTGCACGGTGACTGGTACAAAGCACTGGATCGTCATGGCCGGCCAGACCCGAACCGGCTCAAGGTGGGCCCGTGGGAGTGCCCCTATCACCACGGGCGGATGTGCCTGGAGATGCTGCAGAGGCTTGGCTGAGCCGGACCGGAACAGGGACGCTGGACGGGAACACGGACGCCGGGCCAGAAGGGGTCTGCGAGGAGCTCTTTGAGCGTACTGCCGGCGATTGGCTGCAGTCGGGGAATCAGGATATATTAGCTTCATGCCCCCGCCATTTTCGGACACCGATCCTCAAGCTGAGACTATATACCTGGAGCTACTCCGGCAGGCCCCAGCCTGGCGCAAGCTGGAGATGATCGGCCAGCTCAACGAGGCCGTGCGCATCCTGGCCCTGGCCGGGCTGCGCCAGCGCCATCCCAAGGCCGGGGAGGCAGAGTTGCGCCGCCGCCTGGCGGATCTGTACCTGGGGCCCGATCTGGCTGCGCGGGCCTATGGGCCACTGGAGGTCCAGGAGAAGGACGATGATGCCTGAACCTATTGGGGTCACACTGCAGGTCATCGACGCGCTGGAGCAACTGGGGGTCCCCTACCTCATCGGAGGGTCGCTGGCCAGCACGCTGCACGGTGTACCACGGTCCACCCTCGACAGCGACCTGGTGGCGGCGCTCCAGCCCCATCATGTCGAGCCGCTGGTGAAGTTGCTTCAGGATGAATTCTACGTCGACGATGCGACGATGCGGAAGGCGGTCCGGGACCGGCGCAGCTTCAATGTCATCCACCTGGCTACTATGTTCAAGGTGGACGTGTTCGTGCTGAAGGATAGGCCCTTTGATTATGCCCAACTGGAGCACGCTACCCCCCAAGTGATCGCCACGGATCCCGAGCGCAGGGCGCTTGTGGCCAGCGCTGAAGACACCATTCTGGCTAAGCTAGAGTGGTATCGCCAGGGCGGTGAAGTTTCCGAGCGGCAATGGCGAGATGTATTAGGGATTGTCAGAGTTCAGGCTGAGCGCCTGGATTGGGAGTACCTCCGGCGCCAGGCCACCAGCTTGGGTGTGGTCGATTTGCTGGCGCAAGTGCAGGGGCGTTAGGCATCTATTAGCTCTATTCCGCCTCCATCTCCCGTATGCGCGCGATCTGTCTCTGGTTCCAGTCGTCGGTGCTGTAAGGGGTGCTGAACCAAGCCTCGAGGATCTCTCGGGCGATGGGGATTGACGTGGCCCGCAGGCTGAGGGCGAGCACGTTGGCGTGGTTCCAGATCCGCGCGCCCCGGGCCGTCTCGACGTCATGGCACAGCGCGGCGCGGATGCCGGCCACCTTGTTGGCGGCCAGGCTGGCGCCGGTGCCGGTCCAGCACATGACGATGGCCTCATCGGCCTCGCCGGCGACCACCCGGGCTACGGCCCGGCCAGTGACCAGCGGCCAGTCGTTGGCCTCGTCCGCCGGCTCGCCGACCTGGGGGCCGACGTAGGTGACGGCGTGCCCCCGCCTCGCCACGTCTTCCACCACGGCGTCTACCAGCGGAGAGTATTCATCGCTTGAGATCGTAATGCGCATGGTGTGGCGCGCCTCCGTTCTGCCCTGACTGGTGACCGATCACCGATGGCCGCTCCTGGAGCGAGTTGATCACCAACCCCGATGGCAGCTTGGGGTAGAAGTAGGTCGCCTTGGGGGGCAGCACCTGCTGCGCATCGGACACGGCCCGCAGCTGATCCAGGGTCGTTGGGTTGACCAGGAGAGCAGCCTGAAACGCCCCACCCCGGGTTTGTTCCATGGCTTCCCAAGCCTTGGGGGTGAATTGCACGTGGCGCTTGAGCTCCCCAGGCTCCGGACTGATACCCAACAGGGGACCCAACACCAGCATCTGTAACGCAGCCACATCTACCGCGGCCACTGCTGGGTGCAGAGCCGCCCCCGTTGCCATCGCCACCTCTGTCTCCGGCCTTCGCCGTAGCAAATAGGCTGGACTCGGGCCAGGCAGCACCAGTCCGAAGGCGCCATTCCCTGGCGAGTTCTCGCCCAGGGCCTCCAGCAGCGTCTTATCGTCGGACACCGGCACCATAACAAAGCTCGTCCGCAGCCCATTCAACAGGCGGGTGGCGTCGAAGCCGGGTATATCGTGCACGCAGCGATGGGTGGGTAGGATCGCAACCCCCGGATCCTCTATAGCCGCGGCGTAGACCCAGGCGTAGTCGTAGGGCTGGAGCTCAACTGGCCCCGGCCCAGGGTGACTGACATAGCGAGGTAGAGCCGTCCACTCGGTCAAGGGCGGCGGCGGCGTATCCGGCAGCGCCCCACCCCGGCGGAAGCGCTGGTAGTTCAGCGCCGTCTCGTAGCGGTGGTGGCCATCGGCGATGTAGAAGGTTGCCGGCGCCAGGATCCTGGCAAAACTTGCGACAGCCCTGGCATCCTTGATCGCCCACAGGCTCTGCTCGACCTCATCGCTGTTCAGCAACATGACGTCAGGGCGCCGCCTGGTATGGGCTGCCAACAGGCCCTGGGCCTCTCCCTGGGAATCAGTATACAGTAAGAAGATCGGGCTGCACTGGGCTCCGGTGGCAATGGTCAATGCCAGGCGATCGGCTTTGGCCGCCGGGAAAGTGCGCTCGTGGGGTAGGATGCCCTCACCCCAGGGCGCCAGCCGCAGCCGGAAGATCGCTCCCGTCCGCACGGCCCGTTGCCCATCGGGCATCACAAACCGCTCCCGCAGCGCGTAGATTGCCGGCCGCCTATCGCGGCGCAGGATGCCCCGGTCCTGCCAGGTGGCCAGGTCTGTTGCCGCGCGCACGTAGCGGTTCGACCAGTCGTCGTCGCCAGGCTCATCGCGGCTGAGGTCAACCCGGACGATGTTGTAGGGGTGCCGCGCGTAGAGGGCTGCCTGCTCGGACGGGCTGATCACGTCATAGGGCGGTGCCAGGAGCTCGTCCAGGCTCACGGCACCGGCAGCCCCCACATTGTAACGCCAGCCGCGGAAAGGTTGGATGCGGTCCATAGCCGGCCTACAACCCAGCCAGCCGGTCCAGAATAGACTCACCCACGGCGCTGGTAAAGAGGCGGTGCAGCGGCTGGTAGCCCTGGGCGGCCAGCTCGGGCGTGGGGAGCGTGGCCTCGTCCGGCTTATCGGACATACTCAATACCAGGCAGCCCCGGCTGCGCAGCCATAGGGCCAGCTCCCGCACCTCCTCCGTGATGCATACCTGCTCGGCCAGCAGGCGCTCCAGGGCCGTGTCCGCGGGGAGGCAGGCAAAACGGGCCGCGGTGCCCAGGTATTCGTTGCGACGGAAGGCTTTGAACGGCGTGGGATCGTTGGCCAGCACCAGGCCGTACACCTCACGATGGATCTCTTGTAGCCCGGCAGGTGCGTCCCCCATGCGGCCAGCGGCCCAGGCAATGAACTGCTCGAAGCTCGCCATGCGGCCTGCCGCCACGTCCGCCACCAGGGACGGGAGATCGCTCATGCCGGCGCCCAGCACCAGGCAGATGTAGGCCAGATAGTCCTGATTATCGGCGGTGAAGGGGTGGTAGGCCGGATCGTTGAGCACGCCGTAAGCGGCGAGGAAGGCATCCTGATCGTAGGCCGCGCCCAAGAGGCCGGCGACGGTCCGCTCCACGCCCTCGATGCGCGCGGCGTCCATGGGTCCGGAGTTGCGCCCGCGTGCGGCCACGGCCGTCTTGTCCATGTCGATCACGACGGCCGTGCTCTCGTCGAGGTGGGCACCTGCCGCGGCCACCAAGTTCACCCAGCCGGCCAGGGCCGCCCAGCGGTTGGCCAGGTAAACCTGATCCGGCTCCACCTGATAGGTGGCCGGCTGGCTAAGCTTCTCGGCGCCGATGAAGCACCAACCGGCCCAGCCCCCCTCGGCCGCCAGGTTGCGGTAGGCGTTGCCGTCGCTCATGGCCGTGTCGCCCACGAAGAGCAGCTCGCGAATCTCGGTGCCCGGCCGGTCCAGGCGACGGGCCTGGCGTAAGAACCACGCCGCGGCCCGGGCGTAATCCAGCTCATGCTTACGCGGCGTGCGCGGGCTTTCCAGCCCCATGTCGCGCCAGGCCTCGGTGAGCGCGGGCAGCCGTGCATCCACGGGCGCCAGGTTGCGCAGGATGAGCAGGTCGCCGAAGAGCTCGTGCAGGGAGGTTTGGCCGTAAGTTTGCAAGGTCCACCTCCTACTTCAAGATGCCCTGGACGTATAGCAACTCGGCGTTGAGCACCGATCCTCCGGCGGCCCCGCGCACGGTATTGTGGCCCAGTAAGACAAACTTCAGGTCGAGCAGAGGGCAAGGCCGGATGCGGCCGACCACCGTGGCCATACCGTTGCCCGCCATACGGTCTAGCCGGGTTTGGGGGCGGTCGGGCTCGCTGCGCACGACGATACAGGGATCGGGCGCGGAGGGCAGGCGGAGCTCCTGGGGCAGGCTGCGATAGGTGCGCAACACGTCGGCGGCCTGCTTGGGGGTTGCCGGCCGGCGCAGGGCCACCGACACGCACTCCGTGTGGCCGTCCAGGGTGGGCACGCGGTTACAGTGGGCGCTGATGGTGAAATCCGCGTGCTCGATGCGGCCGCCGGCCAGCCGGCCGAGCATCTTGGGAGGCTCCTCCTCCAGCTTCGGCTCCTCGTTGCCGATGTAGGGAATGACGTTGTCCATGATGTCGAGGCTGGGCACCCCCGGATAGCCCGCGCCTGAGACGGCCTGCATACTGACCACGAACACCTTGTCCAGGCCAAACGCATCGTGGAGCGGCTTGAGGGCCGAAGTCAGGTGGGTGGCCGTGCAATTGGCATTGGCGACGATGAAGCCCGGCCAGCCCCGTTGGCGCCGCTGGACTTCGATCAGCCCGGCATGATCCGGGTTGACGTCGGTGATCATCAGCGGCACATCCTCCTCCATGCGGTGGGGGCCGGCGTTGGTGAAAACGAAGAACCCGGCCCTGGCGAAGGCCTGCTCCACCTCGCGGGCCACGTCGTTGGGCGTGGCCGAGAAGACGACCTGGCAGTCGGCGAAGTTCTGCGGCTCGCCCAGGCGCAACTCCATATCGGCGACGGCTTCCGGCATGTCAGGCTGCAAGACCCAGCGCCGGTCGCCGTATCTGACGCCTGCCGAGCGATCCGACGCGCCGAGGGCAGCAATCTCAAACCAGGGATGTCCGGCGAGCAGCTGCACGAAGCGCTGGCCGACTGCGCCGGTGGCGCCCAGAATTCCGATCTTGATTTTCGCCATGTTAGCAGTCCTGCTCTCACCCGTCAAAATCGATCTCAATGTCCTGCCGCTGCCGCTGGTTCGGGGGATGGCTGGCCGCCCGCTCCTCCCAGCGGCGCAGGCGGGCGTCGATCAGGCAACGCCAGGCCAGGAGGAACTCGCGTTCGGCGGCCCACATATGGCTCCAGAACTCCTGATCCAATCCCGCCTCAGCCAGGGTGCTGCGGATACCGCGCAGGCCTTCGGCCAACCAGTCGTCCAAGGAGAAGCCCCCCTGGGCCTCCCGCTCAGAGCCTCCAGGCCGCGCTCCGAGCATGCGGTCCCTGGACCACAGCAAATCTGCCCACGGGTCGCCGTCCTCCTCCGGATAACTGCTTCTGCGCCGCGCCGCCTGCGCCTGCTCCTCGGCCTCGGACTCCGCCTCCAGCGCCGCAATGCGGGCCCGTATCTCTGTGTTGGTCATACCGGCTTCCGCTCCGCGATACAGATGATCGACGTGCCGATGGGCAGGGACACCGCCTGCATGAGCAGGGTCTCTAACTGGCCAACCCCGCTTAGGGCGGCGTTGAGGGCCGGCGGCGCCGGCTCCATCTCCACCTGGTAAGCGTCGGCGTCGAAGTGCGGCGAGGCCAGCTCCGGCTCTGCCCGCCCGCGACGCACCAGAATGCGCCCGGCCGCCAGGGGAAAGATGAAGAAGTTGTTGTAGGAAGCGCGCAGCACCCGGAGGCCGTGGCTTTCGAGCTTCTGCCCGAGCTCGGCTCGTGTATACCGGCGCTCATGAGCATTGATCACGTCGTTGTTGCTCCATAGCGCCATCAGTGCCGGCACCGTCACCAGGAGCTTGCCGCCGGGTCTGAGTACCCGCCAGCACTCGGTGAAGACCGCGGACTCGTCGGCCACGTGTTCCACCGTATCCAACAGCGCGACCAAGTCAAAGCTCTGGTCAGAAAAGGGCAGGTTAGTGGCACTGCCCTGGCGCACGTCCAGGCCACGTTGCCGGGCCACCTCCAGCGGCTTGATATGGGTGTCGACGCCCACAACCTGGCCATAGGCCCGCAGGTGGTGGGCCATGTTACCCGCGCCGCAGCCGACGTCGAGGATGCGCAAATTCCTGCCGGCGCCCACATAGCGATCCAGGTATGCCATGATCGCGCGCGTCCGGCTGGCAAACCACCAGTGCTGATCTTCTTCCAGGACCACTTGCATGGGTGTGATGGGCATGATAGCGACGGCTCGATTCTGGCGCCGGTCTAGACGGCGCTGGCCAGCCTCAGCTGGTAGAAATACTATTCTAGCTCAACCCTGGAGGCTTGACAAAGTCCCAGGCGTTGGTCTAGGCAGGCTCAGCCACGACGAGACTCCCATCCGGTTCATCCCAATAGCTCGGCCGCGGCCGCCAAGACCTGTGCCACTTCGATATCTCGCACGCAGCCATGCTCTGGCCCGCTCGCCTCGGGCCAGTCCAGGCGATTGCAGGGGACACAGGCCCAATCGGACGTCACCACGCGGTGGCGCTCCCGGGCACCCCAGGGGCCAAAGGTAGCCTGGTCCACCGGGCCGTAGAGGTGCACCGTGGGCGTCCCCATAGCCACGGCCAGGTGCAGGGGCCCGCTGTCAGGGCCGATGGCTAAGCGGCAGCGCCGATAGACTGCGGCCAGCGTGCCAAGGTCCGTCTGCCCGGCCAGGGAGATGGGCTGCAGGGCCATCTCGCCCTTGTTCAGCACCGCCAGGATGGACTCGATCAGTGCAGCCTCGGCCGCTGCGCCAGTAAACACGATTTGAGCGCCAACCTTCCTAGCCAGCCTGCTGGCGAGCTCAGCCCAGGCCCTGGTGCGCCAGCGCTTCACCGCGGCCCCGCTGCCGGGATGGATGGCGATCAACGGCCGGTCGCCCGAGCTGAGCAGCAAGCTCCCTAGCGCCTGTTCCGCGCTCCCTGGCACTGCGAACCGCAGCCTTGGCTCCCCAGGCTCCAGGCGTGCCATCCCCGACGTCACCTTCCCGCCGGCCGCCTGCACCAGGGCCAGGTTCTGAGCTACCTCGTGACGGCCGGAGGCATAGGCCACGGCGTCGGTCAGGAACGGCCGGGTTTCAGCGATGTCATAGCCGATGCGCCTGGGCACTCCGGCCGCAGCCGCCAGCCAGGCACCCCACCAATGATCGAAGCGCAGGACTAGCGCGGTGTCGTAGCGCCGGTTGCGCAGCTGCCCGGCCGTCTCGGCGAGCAGCTGGTACGGCGCCAGGAGCCCTGTTGCGGGCTGGCGGGTGAAACCAGGAAAATGACAGGTGAGGATCTCGTCGACGTCGCGGTTGTGCGCCAGTACCGGCTCGCCCCAGGGACCAACCAGGGCAGTGATATGTGCCGACGGAAATCGTTGGCGCAACGCGTGCAGAGCCGGAGTGGTGAAAAGCAGGTCCCCCAGGTGGTCGGGCCGGATAACCAGGATTTGGCGTGGTGCTGTCTCGACCGGTGCCGTCCGGGATGCGTAGCGCGCTGCGCCCCACTGGCGCAAGA
>JAULUH010000319.1:0-8269 GCA_032111745.1 Anaerolineae bacterium
CGTTGGCCAGCGGCTCCTGGACAGCTCGGCCCGGTCCATCACCCGCCAGGGGCTGGAGTCCCTGGACGCCCAGATCCAGGCCCGCCTGGCACCCCCCGCGGCGGCCGCGCCCGCCCCGCCTGAAGCTCCCCCATCCGCCGCCGCGCCCCCGCCCGAAGCTCCCCCATCCGCCGCCGCGCCCCCGCCCCCGCGCCCCGTCCCGCCCCCCCCGTCGACCGCCCAGGTTGCCTTCCAGACCACCAAAGACGTCGCCAGCGACCTGGCCGCGGATTTCCTTCCGCCCGCACAGCAGAAGAATCTCGCCTACTTCGTCCTGGGTGCCCTGAGCATGCTGCTCTTCGTGGTGCTGGTGCGGGCGGTACAGGAGAAGTAACCGGCGGGAGCGTCTCCCTTCTGGACCTAAACGGGCCAAGACAACTGCCCTTGACGATCGCTATCTCACTTGTGGAAGATAGCAGAATGTGCTATCATCTAGCTAGTGAACAAACGCCATCAGAGAACCCTGGACCAGATCTTCCAAACGCCTGCTCCCGCTTCGGTGGCATGGCGGGATATTGAGGCGCTCTTTCTCGCGCTACGCGCCAATACCGTGGAAGGCCGGGGTTCGCGGGTGCGCTTTGAGTTGAACGGTGTCGTAGCCACGTTTCATCGACCGCACCCCGAGAAAGAGGCGAAACCCTACCAGGTGCGCGATGCGCGTCGCTTCTTGGAGCAAGCAGGGATCAAACCATGAACACGATGACCTATCGAGGATATGCAGCTCGGATTGAGTATAGCGACGACGATCAATGCTTTGTTGGCCATATTGCCGGGATCAATGATGTGGTAGGCTTTCACGGTGAGTCGGTGGCCGAACTACGCGTGGCCTTTGAGGAGGCCGTAGAAGACTATTTAGAGGCTTGCGAAAAGCTGGGTCGTCCGCCCCAGAAGCCATACTCTGGCAAACTCATGCTGCGCGTACCACCTGAAGTCCATGCGGCGATTGCTGCAGCCGCTGAAGTCAGCGGTAAGAGTATCAATCAATGGGCCACCGAGGTGTTTACTGAGGCGATGCACGCCTAGTGGGTGGCGCATCCGAGAAAGGAGCACTTATGATTGATCGGGCATTCGTAGTGCTCGGTTACACATCGGCGAACGAAGCCCGCGCCTGCTGGGTCGTCATGCTCTACGCCGACCAGGAGGCTGCCGAGGCCCATGCCGGCGCCGCCAACGCCGAGGCCAACCGCATCAACAACACGCTCAAACGGGTCGCGATGCTGCGCGGCGAGGCTGCCGAGCCCGCCCTGCTGGCCAAGATGGCGGCCTCCAACAAGCACGACCCCGCCATGCAGCTGATGGCCTTCGGCGCCAGCTACGCGGCCGTCGAGGCTCCCCTGACCGCCGGCCTTGCCCTCTGCCTCCCGGACGAGACCGCTACCCCACCCGCCGCCTAAGGCGTCACCACCACCTTCAACCCCGCGCCGCTGGCTGCCGTCTCGAACGCCAGGCCGATGTCCTCCAGCGGCATCGTATGCGTGATCAGCTTGTGCGCCGGGATCACCCCCCGGGCCAACAGCTGGATCGCCGACATGTGTTGCGTAGGATGGTACGAGAACGCGCCCACCACCACCTGCTCGCCATAGTGGATGATGTTGCCGTTCAAGGTGGTCATGGGGTTGGCCTTGGGCAGCCCGCCAAACAAGACGATCCGCCCGGCCTTCCTGGTCAGCTCCACCGCCTGCGCCTGGGTTGCCGCAATCGGGTTCGCGCAGATGGTGATGCTGGCGCCCAGGCCGCCCGTCCAATGTTTGACATAAGTAACCAGGTCCTCGGCCATGGGATCCACCAGCGCGTCCGGCTCGAAGCGCCGCGCGATCTCCCGCCGCGTCTCGCTGGGCTCTGACACGATCACCCGTGCCCCCCGCGCCCTGGCCACCGAGATGTGCAGGCAGCCGATCGGACCTGCCCCCATCACCACTACCACGTCGTCCAGGCTGGTGCCCGCCTTGTCATGCGCCGCCAGCACCGACGAAAGGGTCTCGGCCAGGGCCCCCTCGGGGAAGATCATGTCGCCCGCCATGGGATGCACGATGCCCCGGGTCAGGATCTCTCCTGTCAACACCATCTTCTCGGCGAAGCCCCCCGGATAGCCGGGTGTGATGCCCACCAGCCGCAGGTTGTCGCACAGGTTGTAAAGGCCCCGCCGGCAGTAGTAGCACCGGTCACAGTGGATATCCGGGGCGATGGCCAGGCGATTGCCCACCGCATACCCCACCACGTCCTTGCCCACCGCCGTCACCACGCCGGCCACCTCGTGCCCGGGCGTCAGCCCCTCTGGCCCAACGCCGGCCGGCGGCCCCTCCTTCCAGCGCCGCAGGTCGGATCCGCACACGCCGCAGGCCTTCACCTGCATCACCAGCCCGTCGTCCGGTGCCACTGGCTCGGGCACCTCCCTGAGCACAAACTCCTGCGCGCCAACGAGAAATGCCGACTTCATACCACGGTCCTCCTGTCTGCTCGATCCGCTAGCGCACCAGGTCCGCCGTCGCGCCGCTGGGATGGGTCTGTACCAGCGTGCGCAGGTCGAAATCCCGCTGGCGCTTGGCGATCAGCACCAGCGCGTCGCCCACTGCGCCGTTGGCCAGGGTGCTGCCAAAGGGCAACACCCCCTCACCCTCGCCCCGCTCGTCCGGCCGGATCACCAGCACCACGTCGCTCATCTGGCCCAACGGCGAGTCCGGGTCCCAGGTCCAGGCCATGGCTTTCGCCCCGCGCTCCCTGGCCACGGCCACGAAGTTATTTACCTCGGCGCTCTTCCCGGCCTTGGAAAAGGCGATCACCAGGTCGCCTTCCGTTACCATGGCCGAGGGGCCGTGCAAGGCCTCCCCTGGATGCTGATAGAAGGCCGGCATGCCGCAGGTGGCCAGTAGGTGCGCCAGCCGCCGCGCCATGATCCCCGAGGTGCCCGCACCACAGATCAGGATCTTGCCCCGGCAGTTGGCTACCAGGTCGACGGCCGCCACAAAGGACTCGCCGAGCTGGTCGGCGACCTCCACCAGGACCTCACCCTCAGCCCGGATCTGGCCGCGGGCCTGCTCGAGTATCTCTTCCTTGTTCACAGTCAAGTCCTCCGCTGATGGTTAGTGGCCTTGCGGTAGCGCGTACCCGTCGGGGAACTCCGGGCTGATCTGGTACTCGGCGATGCGCTCCGCGAACTTGAGGTAGTCGATGCCATCCCTGGCCGCCGTGTCCGGGTCGGGAATCATCGGCGCACTTTCGATGGTGCAGTAGCCATCATAGCCGGTCTTCTTCAGCGCCCGCATCACGGCCTTGAAGTCGGTCATGCCGTACCCCGGCGTCAGCGAGTTGGAGTCCCGGAAGTGCAGGTGCCACAGCAGGGGCTGGGCATCCATCACCGCCTCGTACGGGTTCAGCTCTTCCAGGTTGACGTGGAACCAGTCCAGCTGGATGCCGATGTTGTCGCGCCCCGCCAGCTGGATCATCCGCCTATGGTTGCGCGCCGTATTGACGAACTTGCCCATCTCCAGGTGGTTGGTGGCCTCGAACACCAGCCGCACTCCCCGGGTGTGGGCATAGTCCGCCGCCCGCTGCAGCGCGTCGACGGCAACGGCCGTGGCCTCGGCCACGTTGTCCCGCGTGATCGGCGCGTGGATCGCCACGGCAATGGTGACGAACGCCGCCCCCAGCTCGGCCGCGAAATCGATCGACGACCTCGTCTCGGCCACCGCAAGGTCCGCGGTCTTGGGCTCGGTCAGGGTCTTGAACGTCGGCGAATAGGGATCCCACATCTCGCCCCAACACTCGTTGATGCACGACACCTCCAGCCCGAAGTCCGCCTTGAGCCGTTGATGGGTCGCCAGGTAGTCCTCCATGGTCACGCCCAGCCCGTACCGGCCCTTGGGCGGGCAGATTTCGATCGCGTCGTAGCCGTAGCGCTTCAGCCGTGCGTAGCTCTGCTCCGGGTGCCGATACGCCTCCTCCTGGCCAAAGGTCAATTGGAAGTAGCTGTACTTAAACGGGGTCATGTTTGATGCGCTCCTTGTCGCTCAGTTCCTGCCATCCCAACCGATGCCGTTGGGATGCAATAGCGCCTTGAGGTTCTGCCGGGCCCGCAGGCTGGCGAAGGCCTCTGCCCAATCCTCCAGCTCGTAGTGGGCCGTGATCACCGGGTCGAAGTTGAACAGGCCCCGAGTCAGCAGGTCCACGGCCCGCTCCCAGGTCTCGCGGCCGTTCCAGCTCCAGCTGCCCCGGATGTCCAGCTGTCCCAGGCTGACCTGGTCCAGGTTGACCGTGACCTCCCGGCCCCACAGGCTGATGAAGACGACTACGCCCTTGCCGCCGGGCCCCTCGTAGGCCTTGCGTGCGCAGTTGATGGCCTGCTGCACACCCTCGCCGCTGGCCGAGCACTCCAGCACGAACTCCGCCCCCTTGCCGCCCGTCACCTCCATCACCACCTTCTCAGGCGTCTCCTCGGCGTAGAGGGTGTAGTCCGCGCCCACCTGCCGCCCGATGGCCAGTCGCTTCTCGTCGCTCCTCAGTCCGATCAGGAACACCCGCCGCGCGCCGCAGATCCTGGCGTACTGGGTGGCGACGATGCCCATGGGGCCGGGACCGACGATCACCACGTCGTCGCCCACCCGCACCTGGGCCCGCTCCTGGATCAGGTGATGCGTCGCCACAATCAGCTCGGTCATGGCCGCATCCTGCAGCGAGACGTGCTCGGGCACCCTGTAGATCACGTGCTCCGGCACCCGCATGTAGGGCGCCATGGCGCCGTCGATGGTCACGCCCAGCCAGTCACCCTGGCCGCACTCGATGTCGGCCACGAACTTGTCCCCCTCCTTGACCCGGGTGACGTTGCGGCCCACCTGGTAGGCGATCCCTGAGAACTCGTGGCCCTGGGTCACGGGCGCGCGATAGAAATGCTTGTCATCCTCGATGAGTAGATCGCTGCCGCAGATGCCCGCCGCATAGACCTTCATCAGCACGTCGGTGGGGCCAATCTCGGGAACCGGCACGTCGCAGAGCTCGACGTGCCCAACGCCCTGTGCAGTCTTCCTCACAGCTTGCATGGTGGACCCTCCTGGATTGTCCAGCCTACAGGCGGTGCGTGATCGGCGCCACCGCCGGATAGACCTCCCGATACAGCGCGTAGGTCTCGCCATACCGGGCATGGCGGGATGGATCCGGCTCGAAGCGCCGTTCCAGTTTGACCGTCTCCTCGGCAGCCTGCGCTGCGCTGGGGTAGGCCCCCGCGGCCACCCCGGCCAGCACCGCCGCCCCCCAGCAGGCCGCCTCCGCCACGCGCGGCGCCACCACCGGGATTCCGCTGATATCAGCCTTCAGTTGTAGCCACAGCGCGGAGCGCGCACCGCCGCCGATGGCCCGCAACTCCTCGATAGCCACGCCTCCAGCCCGCAACAGGTCCAGGTTGAGCTTTAGCTCGTAGGTCAGCCCCTCCAACGTGGCCAGCGCCAGGCCGGCCTTGGTGGTGGCAAAGGTCAGGCCCAGGATAGCTCCCTTGGACGCCGTGTCGAAGGTGGGGGTGCCGCTGCCCGCGAAATGCGGCAGCACCAGCAGCCCTGTCGGCTCAGGCAACGCCCCCTGCAGCAGCAGGTCGTAGGCATCGCCGCCCGCGGCCTGGGCCTGCCGCCGCTCCTCCTGGCCCAGCGTGTCCCGGAACCAGCGCAGCAACAATCCGCCGCTATGGTTCAGGGTCATGGCCAGGTAAAGCCCGGGCACTGTATGCGCATAGACCGAGATGTTGCCCTGGTAGAGGGTCTCGTTGAGCGCGGGGCTTCCCAGCGCCACCTCCACCACCTCGGCCGTACCTGTGGATACCATGGCTAAACCTGGCCGCACCAGCCCCACACCCAGTGCCCCGCACGCCTGGTCATGCCCGCCCGTGACCACCAGTGGTAAGGTGCTCAACCCCAGGCTTTGGGCCAGGTCGGCCCGCATGGGCCCGACCACCGTGCCTGACGGCGCCACCGTGGCCAGCCGCTTCGGATCCAGCTCCAATGCCTCCAGAATCTCCGGCGACCAGCGGTCCTCTGGGATGTCGAACAGCTGGGTACGCGATGCCAGACAGCGGCTGATCACTGCCTGCTCGGTCATCTTGTTGATCAGGAAATCCTCGTATAGAAGAAACCGTTGGGCACCGGCCCAGAGGTCCGGCTCGTTCTCCTTTAGCCACAACAGCTTGGGCAGGGTATTGATCGTATGGATCGGCATGCCGGTGCGCAAGAACAAATGCTCGGCGCCAAAGCGTTCCCGCAACCAGTCGTTCTGCGGCCCGGTGCGAGTGTCCATGCCCAGAATCGCCGGCCGCAGCGCGCGCCCAGCGCTGTCGACCGGCATGACGGCCTCCCCCTGCACCGACAGTCCCAGCGCGGCAATGCCAGCCGGCCCGGCTTTGGCGATGGCCTGGCGCAGGGCATCCTGGGCCAGATCCCATACCTGCTCGGCATCTTGCTCAGCCCAGGTCGGTTGGGGGATTTCCACATCATACTCGCAGCTGGCCAAGGCCACGATGTCGCCTGTCTCATCGAAAACGACAGCCTTGCAGCCCGTGGTGCCGATATCCAGTCCGATGAAACGCATGGATCGACCTCCAGCAGGGATTACTCAGGCATGCCGGCCGCTGTGGTAGATGGGACGAGCAGGCGGCAGCTTCATTATATCACGAATGACAGGATAGGTCCGGGAGGGATTACCTCGCCTCTGCGTATAGACGCAAGATCTTGCGTCTATACGCAGAGGCTCTATGGGTAGCGGCCTTCTCGCAACCCTGGCACTGGCCACCAGGGCAGACTGTTCATGATCTTCGCCGAGGATTCGCCACCACGACGTACCTGTGGTACACTCCGTACAGTGGTCATACCTCATACCACTGGTATTATACCAGCTCTTGCACGAGGAGTCCAGCGTGATGACCCTCCCTCAAAACGTCCTCTACTACGGCTCTCCTGATCCTTTGCCCGCACAGACCCACCTGCGCGCCGGCCCGCTATCCCTGGTCTTCGAGGCCGGCGACCTGCGCTACGTGCGCCTGGGCGACCAGATGCTATTGTTGCGGGTCTACGTGGCGATCCGCGATCACAACTGGGGTACGGTTCTGCCGGCGATTTCCAAGCTTCAGATGGATACCGGCAGCGACTCCTTTCGCATCACCTACGACGTGGCCAACCGCCAGGGCAACATCGACTTCACCTGGCAAGGCGAGATCGCCGGGGACAGCGCCGGGACCATCACCTTCTCCATGGACGGCGAGGCCCGCTCGACCTTTCGGCGCAACCGCGTCGGCTTCTGCATCCTCCACCCCATGGAGGTGGCCGGTGCACCTTGCCGCATCGAGCACGTGGACGGCTCCCTGGAGGAGAGCGCCTTCCCTACCGCCATCGCCCCCCAGCTGGTGGAGGGCGGCCAGGTCAAACCGATCTACCCCTTCGCCGAGATGCGCGCCATGGCCCACCAGGTGCAGCCCGGCCGGTGGGCCGAGGTGCGCTACACCGGCGAGATCTTCGAGATGGAGGATCAACGCAACTGGACCGACGCCTCCTTCAAGACCTACGGCACCCCCCTGCGCCTGCCCTTCCCCGTGGAAATCAAAGCCGGCACGCGCATCCGCCAGTCCGTCACCCTGCGCCTCCTTGGCGAGCCTTCCCTGGCCGCAGCCCCTGCCGGGGAGCAACAGCTCACCTTCGCGGTCGGATCGCAGCCGAGCGGCCCGCTACCGCGCATTGGCCTCGGCCTGGCCAGCCACGGGCAATCGCTCAGCGCCCGTGAGATCGAGCGCCTCCAGGCCCTCCAACTCTCCCACCTCCGTGCGGACCTGCACCTCGCCGATCCCGCCTACCCGGCCCGCCTGCGCCAGGCCGCCGCCGAGGCCACCGCGCTGGGCGCCGGCCTCGAGGTCGCCCTCTTCCTTTCAAACGACGCCGAGGCCCAGCTGGCCGCGCTGCTGCCCCTCATCGACGAGCTCAACCCTCCGGTCCACGCCTGGCTCATCTTCCACCAGGCCGAGCCCACCACCTCCGAGCGCTGGGTCCGCCTGGCCCGCCAGTATCTGGCCAGCTACGACCCCCAGGCAGCCATCGGCTCTGGCACCAACATCTTCTTCACCGAGTTGAATCGCAGCCGCCCCCCGGTCGAGGCCCTGGACCTGGTCTGCTATTCCACCAACCCCCAGGTGCACGCGTTCGACAACCTCTCCCTGGTCGAGACGCTGGCCGCCCAGGCAGCCACTGTCGAGAGCGCCCGCCAGTTC
>JAULUH010000320.1:0-2149 GCA_032111745.1 Anaerolineae bacterium
TCTTTGGGCGCATTTGACCCCATTATTGCGAGCCGGCCGCCGGTGATGCGGAGCGACGACGAGCATGAGGTGCGAGGGCAGGCGCGACGGGATCGCGACGGTGCCGGGCGGCGGGGACAAGGCGGCGATTTTCCGTTTGATACGGCCGGGGGTATAATCGGCGCTGGACACCCATAGGTCAACATCCATAGCTGGAGCCCAGAGCTGATGCCACGAGTCTTTCCGTTCACGTCTATCGTCGGCCAGGAGCGCATGCGGCGGGCGCTGATCCTGAACGCCATTCACCCTCAGATCGGGGGTGTGCTCATCCGCGGGGAGCGGGGCACGGCCAAGAGCACAGCGGCCCGCGGGCTGGCTTTCCTGCTACCCGAGATCCGCGTGGTGGCCGACTGCCACTTCGGCTGCGACCCTGACATGCCATCCACCTACTGCGACGAATGCCGGGCTCGCCTGGAGGCGGGTGAGGTGCTGCCCATCGCTACCCGCCGCACCAGCTTTGTAGATCTGCCGGTCAGCGCCACCGAGGACCGGGTGGTCGGCACCCTGGACATCGAGAAGGCCATCCAACGGGGCGAACGCCACTTCGAGCCCGGCATCCTGGCCGCGGCCAACCGCGGCCTCTTGTACGTAGACGAAGTCAACCTGCTGGACGACCACGTGGTCGACCTGCTGCTGGACAGCGCAGCCATGGGCCAGAACGTGGTGGAGCGCGAGGGCATCAGCTTCAGCCATCCGGCGCAGTTTATCCTGGTCGGCACCATGAACCCGGAAGAGGGTGACCTGCGGCCGCAGCTGCTGGATCGCTTCGGGCTGGCCGTGGATATGGCCGGCATTCACGACGCCCGGGCCCGGGTCGAGATCGTGAAGCGGCGCATCGCCTTCGAGCAGGACCCGGACCTGTTCCGCGAGGAGTGGGAGCCGGAGGAGGAGAAGCTCTCAGAGCGCATCGAGCAGGCCCGCGATCGCCTGCCCCTGGTCACCTACACGGACCGGGACCTCTTCACCATCGCTGCGCTGACGGCCGATTTCAAGGTCGATGGCCACCGGGCGGACATCGTGATCCTCAAGGCCGCCCGGGCCCAGGCCGCGTTCGAGGGCCGGCTGGAGATCACCGACCGCGACATCCTGCTGGCCGCCGAGCTGGCCCTCCCCCATCGCCTCAAGCGCCAGCCCTTCCAGGAGGCTGTCCTGGAGCGCAGCCAGCTGGAGGATCGCCTGCGCAAGGCCCAGGAGCAGGCCCAGGCCGAGGAGAGGGCCTCCCAGGCCCAGGCCGAGATGGCGGACTCCTCAAAAAAAGCCCTGAGGGGACCGACTCGGTAGAGTCTCAGGACCAGCCGGGCGTCCCCTCCAGTGAGGCGGCCCCCCAGAGCCAGCAGCCTGGGGAAGAAAAGGGTAAGGCCAGACCTATCTCTATCGGCGATGCGTTCCAGTCCAAACGACTGGACACGCCATTGGACCGGCTGACCCGGCGCCAGGCTGGCCGGCGCAGCGTAACCCGCACCGACCGCAAACGCGGCCGCTACATCCGTAGCCAGCCCGCTGGCGAGCGGCCCGACGACATCGCGTTCGACGCCACCCTGCGCACGGCTGCTCCCTTCCAGCAGCAGCGCCGGGCCGAGGCCGAGGAGCGCGGGGATGCCTCCATGGCCCTGGAGCTGCGCAAACAAGACCTGCAGCGCAAGGTGCGCGTGCGTCGGGCCAACAACCTCATCCTCTTCGTGGTGGACGCCAGCTGGTCGATGGCCGCGGCCGAGCGCATGGAGGCCACCAAGGGGGCCATTCTCAGCCTGCTGATGGATGCCTACCAGCGCCGCGACCAGGTCGGCCTGGTGGTGTTCCAGAAGGACAAGGCCCGACTGGTGTTGCCCCCCACCTCCAGCGTGGACTTGGCCCACAAGGCGCTGCAGGACATCCCGGTGGGCGGCAAGACGCCCTTGAGCAGCGGTCTGTTGCTGGCCTACCGGATCTGCCAGGGGGCCGTACGCCGCGACCCCGAGACGCGTCCGCTGATCATCCTGCTCACCGACGGGGCCGGCAACGTCAGCCTGACCGGCATGCCGGCCCAGGAGGAGGCCATGCACATGGCGGGCCTGATCCACCAGGACCATGTGCGCAGCGTGGTGGTGAACATGGAGCACGCAGCCTTCGA
>JAULUH010000321.1:0-5051 GCA_032111745.1 Anaerolineae bacterium
GACATCGAGCTGACGCGCTTCCTCGATCCGCCGCTGACCAGCGTGAACCAGCCCAAGCAAGCTATGGGCCGCGCCGCCGTGGCCATGGCGCTGGCCCTGCTCAGCGGCGAGGAGATGGACAACCAGCTGCTAAGGTGCAGCCTGGTAGTGCGGGACTCCACGGCCAGGCCGCAGCCGGTGGCAGCACTGCGGGTTGCCCGTTGAGCCCAATTGTGCTAGCATGAGACAGGAAGGAGGTGATGGCGCGGTCAGCCATTCGTCGTCGGACTGCTGGCCAGTCCCCTAATCCGCGTTCACTGTTCTGCTCGCCCGCGGAGCACTCACCCCTCAAGGAGGACAAGCATGTTCAAGAGACTCTCGATCCTGCTAATCGTCGCCATGCTGGCCCTGGCTGCCTGCGCGCCGGTGCCGGTACCCCCGGCCGCCACTACGGCGCCGGAACCCGAGGTGGCGCAGCCCACCGAGCCTGAGGTCGCCGCACCTGAGGAGCCCCAGGTCGCCCAAGCCGGCATGACCCTGGGCATGGCCGTGCACTCCAACCCCGCCGAGGACCTGTTCTGGGGCGTGGTGGAGACGGGTGCCAAGGACGCCGCCGCCACCTACGGCATCGAGCTGAAGTCAGGCGGCAGCGGCGACCCGGTCGAGCAGGCCCAGCTGGTGGAGACCTATGTCGCCGACCAGGTCGACGGCATCATCGTCTCCCTGGCCAACCCTGACGCGCTGAAGGATGCCGTGTTGAAGGCCACCGCGGCCGGCATCCCCGTGATCACCGTCAACTCCGGCGTCGACGTCTACAAGGAGCTGGGCGCCCTCAACCACATCGGCCAGACCGAGGTCGTGGCCGGGCAGGGGGCGGGCGAGAAGCTCGCCGCAGCCGGCGCTACCAAGCTGCTGTGCGTGATCCACGAGGAGGCCAACATCGGCCTCGAGCAGCGCTGTGACGGCGCGGCCGAGACCTTCGGCGGCGAGGTCGAGCGCTTCAACGTGGCCACCACCGGCGTGCGGGATGTGGCCGGGACCGTGGCGGCCATCCAGAACAAGCTGACCGCCGATGCCACCATCGACGCCATTCTGACCCTGAACCCCGTGATCGCCGCGGCCGCCCGCGATGCCATCGCCGCCCAGGGCGGCAGCCAGCTGCTGGCGACCTTCGACCTCAGCCCCGACGTGCTGGATGCCCTGGAGAACGGGCAGATGCTCTTCGCCGTGGACCAGCAGCAGTACCTGCAGGGCTATCTGCCGGTGGTGTTCCTCTACCTTTACAAGACCAACCTGAACACCGTGGGTGGTGGCCTGCCGGTGCTCACCGGCCCTGGCTTCGTGGATCAATCCAACGCGGCCCAGGTCAAGGACCTGTCTGCCGCCGGCACTCGCTAACACCAGGATCAACCAAGCGTGCGGGATGGGAGCCCCCATCCCGCACTGTTTGTACCGCCCAGACAGGAGGGCCTGCTATGACGACGCAAGCTACTGGCGTGCCTGGGCAAGACGAGCGCCTGGCCCGCATGGGACTGGCCCGTACCCTGTTCCGCCGGCCGGAGATCGGTGCGGTGATCGGCGCCATCGTGGTCTGGCTGTTCTTCGCCGTCATCACACCGGAGATCTGGATCTCGCCCAACGGCGTGGCCCGTATCCTCGACCCGGCCTCCACCCTGGGCATCATGGCCGTGGCCGTGGCCCTGCTGATGATCGGCGGCGAGTTCGACCTCTCCACCGGCGTCATGACCGGCACCACGGGCCTGATCGCCGGCCTCCTGAGCACCCGGCTAGGGTTGAACCTGTGGCTGGCGATGGCCGTGGCCTTCGTGTTCGCCGTGTTGGTGGGCTACCTCAACGGCATGCTGGTGGTCAGGACCAGGCTGCCCAGCTTCATCGTCACCCTGGCCACGTTTTTCGTGCTGCGCGGGGCCAATGTGGGGATCACCCGGATCGTGACCAATCAGGTTTACATCGGCGGCATCGACAAGGTGGCCGGCTTCGACTCGGCCCGGGCCGTCTTCAACACCACCTTCCAGCTGTTCGGCGCCGAGTTTCGGACCACCCTCATCTGGTGGATCGTCATCACGCTGGTGGCCACCTGGGTGCTGCAGCGCACTGCCTACGGCAGCTGGATCTTCGCCACCGGCGGCGACGCCGTGGCCGCGCGCAACGTCGGCGTGCCCGCCTCCCGGGTCAAGATCTCCCTGTTCATCACCACGGCCCTGGCCGGCTGGCTGGTGGGCATGATGAACATCGTGCGGCTGCGCTCCGCGGTGGCCAGCCAGGGTATCGGGCAGGAGTTCGTCTACATCATCTCTGCGGTTATTGGCGGTTGCCTGCTCACCGGCGGCTATGGCTCGGCCATCGGCGCCTCCATCGGTGCCCTGATCTTCGGCATGGCCAGCACCGGCATCGTCTTCGCCGGGTGGGACACCGACTGGTTCTACTCCTTCCTGGGCGTCATGCTGCTGGTGGCCGTGCTGGTCAACAACTTCACTCGCCAGCGTGCCGAGTCGATGACCGTGGCCGCGGCCAAGGCCCGCACCGAGGAGGCCAGCCCATGACCGCCGAGTCCATTCTCGAGGTGCGAAACATCACCAAGCTGTTTGGGAGCGTCATCGCGCTCAGCGATGTCTCGGCGGCCGTCAATCCCGGCGAGGTCACCTGCCTGCTGGGCGACAACGGCGCCGGCAAGTCGACGTTGATCAAGATCCTATCGGGCGTCTACCAGCCTACCGAGGGCGAATATCTCTTCGAGGGCCGGCGGGTCACCTTCCTCTCCCCCCGAGATGCCCTGGGCCACGGCATCGCCACGGTCTACCAGGACCTCTCCCTGATCCCCCTGATGCCGGTGTGGCGCAACTTCTTCCTGGGGTCGGAGCCCGTGAAGGGGTGGGGGCCGCTGCGGCGCTACGACATCGACTTCGCCAAGCGCACGGTGCGCCTGGAGCTGGGCAAGATGGGGATCGACATCCGCGATCCCGACCAGCCCATCGGCACCATGTCCGGTGGCGAGCGGCAGTCGGTGGCCATCGCCCGGGCGGTCTATTTCGGGGCCAAAGTGCTGATCCTGGACGAGCCGACGGCGGCGTTGGGCGTCAAGCAGGCCGGCGTGGTGCTGCGCTACATCGCCCGGGCCAAGGCCCGCAACCTGGGCGTGATCTTCATCACCCACAACCCCAGCCACGCCTACGCCGTGGGCGACCGGTTCATCATCCTCAAGCGGGGGCGCATCCTGGGCAACTGGAGCCGAGAGGAGCTCAGCCGCGAGGAGATGATCCGCCTGATGTCCGGCGCGGATGAGCTGGATGCCCTGCAACACGAGCTCGACCAGCTGGCGCGCGGGGACAACTTGCGGGCGCCCGAGGTAGCCGAGGCCGAGCAAGAGCTGATGCGCAGCCTGGCGGAGACCGAGGAGATCATCGATAGCCTGGTCGATGGCTCGGGGCGGTAGAGAGCGGTCTATAGTTATGGCGATCTTCAGATCCCTGCCATCTGCGCGCCTGGTGCGCTGGGTCGCCGTTGCCGGCCTGGCACTCCTGGTAGCCGGCCTGGCGACTGCCCTGGTGCAGGCGGGCCGGGCGCCGGTGAGGCCACGGCTTGTGGTGCACCAGTCGGTTGGCCCCGACTTCGCCATGCTGGCCGAGGGGACCTGGGAGCAGTTTATGCTGGCCTTTGCCGCTCGCAGCGGCTGCTTTGGCGACGTGCACCTGGTGGCAGTGCGCCAGCTCCATAGCCGGGCGGCCTACGACCCGGCCACGGCGACGGTGCGTGTGCCCGTGCCCGGCACGCCGGCCATGCTGCAGAGTGCCCTGGTCCACGAATGGGCGCACCACGTGGAGTTCCAGTGCCCGGCCCAGCAGGAGATGCGGGCGGACTTTCTCGCCGCCCAGGAGCTGCCGCCCACCACTCCCTGGCGGCCGGAGGATGAGGGCGGCCATTGGCAGGACATCCCTGCGGAGCAGTTCGCGGAGGCCGCCATCGCCGCCGTGCTGGGCAGCCGGCCCATCCCCACTGCGATCCACCTCAGCCCGGCGGCGGTGCAGGTCGTGGCGGACTGGGGCCGCGGCGGCCCGACCCCCTTACCCCAAGGAGACTGATCGCGATGATCAAGCGTATCCTGGTGCCGGTGGACGGCTCCGCCAACGCCAACCGTGCCGTAGAGATGGCCATTGCCCTGGCCCAGAGCTGCGGGTCCGCGGTGCAGCTGTTGCACGTCATCCGCAACCTCTCCCTGCCCAAGGAGATCATGGCCATGATCGCCCGCGGCGAGGTCACCGAGTCGCGCATGGAGCTGTTGCAGGACTCCGCCGAGATCATCCTGGACCGGGCCCGAGAGAAGTTGCTGGAAGCGGGCGTGACCGACGTGACCGCCCAGTACCTGATCGGCGACCCGGCCGCCACCATCGCGGCCTACGCCGAGAAGAACGGCAGTAACCTGATCGTGCTCGGCGCCCAGGGTCTGGAGACGGAAGGCCCCATGCTCGGCGGCGTTGCGCGCAAGCTGGCCAACAGCGCCACGGTCTCCTGCCTGATCGTCCGCTAACCCCTGCGCTGCGGCTCTACGCCCTTCCAAATGTTGGTGTCGAGCAAATACATTATTCGTCACGCCATTCGAGTGATTTCTCTTGGAGTTCAAGAGCAGTGAACTGGTTCCGATAGTCCTGCAGCGCCCCTGCCCAATCCTGGTGAGCGGGCGTGTCTTACACGGACATCAGGGTCACGTCAATGCGGTGAGACACGCCAGGGGGTAGGGAGGCTATGGCATCTCCGGGGAGGGTGGCACGACCTGGGGCGATGGCCGCGGGCACAGGGTGGCCGTCGATGGCGACGCTGTTGATCCGGTAGGCGCCATAGTCCAGGCGCTGATCATTGTGATAAGTGATCTCCAGGCGCCGATCGGCAAAGCGCACGGTGACGCTGGCCAGGCTTGCGTGGTCGAATTGACTTTGCACCAGTTTGGGGGCCAGGGTCAGGTCGCCCAGGGTGCCCCTCACGCCGAACGCCTCGGTCACCATGGTCAGCAGATACCAGCTGGCGGAGCCGGTGAGGTAGGGATACATGCCCCGGCC
>JAULUH010000322.1:0-4795 GCA_032111745.1 Anaerolineae bacterium
GACGATAACAGGGTGGTATCAATGACAAATCCTGCGCTCGTCCAGATAGTCGTCTTGTACGCTCTGCGCATCGGCGCAGCTATTGTCGTGCTGCTCATCGGCCGTTTTCTGGCCGGCAGGGTGCGCCAGTTCACCAAGGAGGTGATGAAGAGGCCGCAAGTGGACCAGGCCCTCAGCGCATCTGTCGAGGGCATCCTGGTGCGCGTCGTCTACTATGGCACCATCATCATTGCGGTCATCATCGCGCTGGCCATCCTGGGCGTGCCTGCAGCGGCCCTCCTGTCGGTGAGTAGCGCGATCCTGGTGGTCCTGGCCGTGGCGCTGCGCGAGTCGCTGGCCAACTTCGCGGCCACGGTGATCTTCATGATCTACCAGCCGTTCCGCGTGGGCGAGGAGATCGAGACGATGGGCCGCCGCGGCATCGTGCGGGAGGTCCAGCTGTTCAACACCGTGCTGATGCAGCCCGACCGCAGCCTCTCCATCCTGCCCAACGGAGACATTCAAAAAGATGGGATCATCAACTACACGCGGCTGGGCATCAGCCGGGTGGACCTGGCCTTCACCCTGAAGTACAAGGCGGACATCGAACGGGCACGTGAGATCATCATGCAGATCATGACCGGCGATTCGCGCGTGCTGGGGGACCCACCACCGGCCGTGGTGCCCATGGCCATGGGCGAGAACGGGCTAGAGATGCAGGCGCGGCCATTCGTGCGCTATGTGGACTACGATCCGGTGCAGTTCGGCTTCAGGCAGCAGATCACGGAACAGCTCACGGCCGCAGGCATCGAACTGGCTGTGCCACAACGCGAGGTCTATCTGAATGGCGGGACGCCTGAAGGCCAGGAAGAATGACCGCTTGTCCCTGGTCGGGGAGCTGGGCAGGTGTCGCGGCAAGGCCGTCGGCTGCAGCGGCAAATTCGCAGCAGTCTTGGATCCCTGGGTTAGCACCAGGTGCTAGCCCAGGCTGGGGTCAGCCTGGCCGGCTTGCTTGACAATTGGCTACCGTCGCCTACAATGGGGAAGGCATCCCCCTCGAGAAGGATTGGCAGGCTGCGCCCAGTCCAGCCCTCAGCGCAATCGTCGCTGACCGTCCGATCGCACAGTCCTGGCACCTGTGAATAACCTGAAGCTCAACCCCAAAGATCTGCGCAATGACTTGGTGCCAGGCATCACTGCGGCTATCGCGTCCATCCCGGATGCCATGGCCTCGGCCGTGATGGCCGGCATCAACCCGGTGCAGGGGCTCTACGCCTACATCGTCGGCACTCCCCTCGCGGCGCTGACCACCAGCTCGGTCTTCATGGCGGTGACCACCACCAGCGCCATGGCCTTAGCCACCGGCAGCGCGCTGGCCGAGGTGCCATCGACAGAGCGCCTGCCCTATGTGGTGATGCTGACCATCCTGATCGGGGCCTTCCAGATCATCGCCGGCCTGTTCAAGCTGGGCTCGCTGACCCGCTTTGTGTCCAACGCGGTCATGACCGGCTTCCTGACCGGCGTGGCCGTGCTGATCATCCTGGGCCAGTTGAGCGATTTCACGGGCTACAGCAGCACCTACAGCAACAAGGTGCTCCAGTCGCTGGACACGGTGCTACACTACAACCAAGTAGACTGGCCCACGTTGGGGATCGGCGTGTTCACCCTGGCGCTGATCTTGTTGTTGCGCCGGACGCGCCTGGCCAATTTCTCGATGTTGCTGGCGCTGGCTGCCGCCGCCATCCTGGTACAGGTGCTGAGCCTGTCGTCCGTGACCCTGGTCGGCGATACCGCGGAGATTCCCAACTCATTACCCACCCCCATTATGCCAGACCTGAGGCTGGCGCCGCAGTTGCTGCTGTCAGCCATGGCCATCGGCATCATCGGCCTGGTCCAGGGCGCGGGCGTGGGCCAGACCTATCCCAACCCGGACGGCAAGTATCCCGATGCGTCGCGAGACTTCCTGGGCCAGGGGATCGCCAACGTGGCCGCCGGGTTCTTTCGGGGCATGCCCATGGGCGGCTCTGTGGGCTCTACCAGCCTGGCCATGAGCGCAGGCGCCACATCCCGCTGGACCAACATCCTGACAGGCGTGTTCATCGCCATCGGCGTGCTGCTCTTTGGGTCCCTGATCGAGAAACTGCCCATGACCGGACTGGCCGCGATCCTGATCCTGGCCGGCTTCGAGACCATCAACACCGAACGGATCGAGATGGTTCGGGATACCAGCCTGTCGGCACTGGCAGCCATGGGGATCACTTTCCTGGCGACGCTGGTACTGCCGATCCAGGCGGCGGTATTCCTGGGCGTGGTCGTATCCAGCGTGCTCTACCTGTACCAGGCCTCGGCCACCGTGCGCCTGGTGGAGATCGTGCCCGTGCCTGATGGCCTGCCCGAGGAACGGCCCGCACCGGCGGAGCTGGCCAGCAACCAGGTCACCATCTTGGACCCCTACGGCAGCCTGTTCTTTGCCGGCGCCCGCATGTTCGAAGCCCAGCTGCCGGCCGCGGATCAGGCCACCCGCGCCGTGGTCATCCTTTCCCTGCGCCCCCATCACGACGTGGGCAGCACCCTGTTGGGCGTGCTGACGCGCTATGCCCGGCTCCTGCAGCAGAACGGCGGCCTGCTGATGATAGCAGGCGTTGGGGAACACGTCATGGAACAGATGGAGCGGACCGAGATGTTCGACGTTATCGGGGCCCAGAACGTGTTTCCAGCCACCCCGCGGCTGGGGGAGTCGGTCAACAACGCGCTCATCGCGGCGCGCGCATGGTTGGATGCCACGCCGTAGGCCTGGCTGAAGCAGGGCGCTGGTGGTCCGTCAGAGTGCTCCCGAACAGCCTACTAGTGCAACGTATGGCACCTGGAAGCGACTTCGATATGGATTATGTAGACTGGCTGGTCCAGCGGGCCATGCTCGAGCAGGCGCGGGAGGTCGCCCGGCGCTACTCCGGGCAGGGTAGCCTCTGGCAGCATCCCTACGCCGAGGCCCGCCCGCGTGCAGCTTCGGCGGTGGCCTCGGCATGGTTTACAGCCTATCCGGGCTCCATCATCACCCGGCCCGGGGAGTCGGTGCTGGCGACGCTGGCCGATCCAGCACTCTGGCGGACCTTGGCCGAGCTCGGGATCCAGGCCGTGCATACGGGGCCCATGAAGCAGGCCGGCGGGGTGCAGGGCAGGGAATTCACGCCCACCATCGACGGCCACTTCGACCGCATCGGCCTAGCCATTGATTCCCAGTTCGGCACGGCGGAGGAGTTCATGGCCCTCAGCCGCAGCGCCGGCGCGGCCAACGCCGTGGTCATCGACGACATCGTGCCGGCCCATACGGGCAAGGGTCCGGATTTTCGCCTGGCCGAGCGTGACTATGCGGATTACCCCGGCCTGTACCACATGGTGGAGGTCGCTGCCGCCGACTGGGACCTGCTTCCACCAGTGGCGCCCGGCAGGGACTCGGCCAATCTGTCACCTGCTGTCGTCGCCAGCCTCAAGGAAAAAGGGTATATCGTCGGCGAGCTATCGCGGATCATCTTCTACGAGCCCGGGATCAAGGAAAGCAACTGGAGTGCCACGGACGTGGTGCGTTGTGCAGACGGCGTGGACCGGCGCTGGGTGTACCTGCACTACTTTAAGGAGGGACAGCCCAGCCTCAACTGGCTGGACCCCTCATTTGCTGCCCAGCGGCTGGTGATCGGCGACGCGCTGCACTCGCTGGGCACGCTGGGTGCTGGCATGCTGCGGCTGGATGCCAACGGCTTCCTGGGGGTCGAGATGCGGCCGGATGGGCCGGCCTGGTCCGAGGGCCATCCCCTTTCGCTCACGGCCAACCAGCTGATCGCCGGCATGGTGCGCAAGATGGGTGGGTTCACCTTCCAGGAGCTCAACCTGACGGTGGACGACATCGCGGCGATGTCCAAGGGGGGCGCGGACCTGTCGTACGACTTCATCACGCGGCCGGCTTACCAACATGCCCTGGTCACGGGCGATACGGAGTTCCTGCGGCTGATGCTGCGCACCATGGCGGCCCACGGCGTCGACGCGGCCTCCCTGGTACACGCGCTGCAGAACCACGACGAGCTGACCCTGGAGCTGGTCCACTTCTGGACGCTGCACGCCGCAGACCGCTATGCCTTCCAGGGCCAGGCGTTGAGCGGTGCCGAGCTACGCGAGCGGGTGCGAGAGGTGATGTATGGGCGGCTCACTGGCCCGGTGGCGCCCTACAACCTGCGCTTCGTGACCAATGGCGTGGCCTGCACCATGGCCAGCGTGGCGGCGGCGGCCCTGGGTATCGAGGACCTGGCCCGGCTCAGCACCGACGATAGGCGACGAATCCAGCGGCTGCACCTGCTGATGGCCATGTTCAACGCGCTCCAGCCCGGCGTCTTTGCCCTGTCGGGCTGGGACCTGGTGGGCGCGCTGCCCTTGCCGGCGGAGGCTGTGGCTGCCCTGGTAGCCGAGGGCGATACCCGGTGGATCAACCGCGGCGCGTACGATCTCATGGGGGTCGATCCCGAGGCCCGGAGCTCGGCTGCCGGGTTGCCGCGGGCGCCGGCCCTGTATGGCCCGCTGCCGGCCCAGCTGGCGCAGCCCGACTCCTTCGCCAGCCGGTTGAAGGCCTTGCTCGCCGTGCGCCAGGCCCATCGCATCTATGCGGCGCGGCAGGTCGACGTCCCCGACGTGCAGAGCCCCGGGCTGCTGGTCATGGTGCATGAGCTGCCTGAGGGCCGGGGCACCCAGGTGACTGCCTTGAACTTCGGGGCGCAGCCTGTGGACGAGGTGGTGCGGCTGGCGGGGGTGCAGCCCGGCAGGGCTGCCG
>JAULUH010000323.1:0-2114 GCA_032111745.1 Anaerolineae bacterium
GGGGGAATGAAGGGGGTCTTGAGGGGTTGGCTCCCTAGGTAAGCTCTCCCCTTGCCTCCCCCGAATGCCCCCAATTCGTCCCAAAAATTCGTCCCAAAAAATTTGTCCCAGATGGCTTCCTCAAACGTGGCTTGGGCATACCGCTCCTCAGCGGCCTCGTGTCGTGCGATCTCGGTTGAGTGCTCCACCCTGTGTGAGAGCGGAACTCAATGTCGCTTGACCTGATTCGGCCAAGCAGAGCGACGATCCGACAAGCTGCCCAGCATCCGTCCCGCTTCTACAGCCGCTCGATGTGCGCGTGGATCCTCGCGACGATCTCCCCAAAGGACGGTTATCCCTGGTAGTACAGCGCCGAGGTCCTGGCGTACTCGGCAGCGAAGGCCCGACGCCGTGACTGATCATCCAGCACGAACGCCGGATTGCGCGCGATGACGAGTTCATCGGCTGCCCGAAACCGCTGGCGCTTGCGCGCCTCATAAGCCTGCGTGCCAACGAACTCGAGCACATCGGGCTGTGCCAGCAGGCAGTACACGTCGTAGTAGTGCCGCAGAAAGTTCGGTGGCAGGCGGCCCGTCTCGGGCAACCCCCGATACTTGGTGGACAGCGTCTGTAGCTTCTCGACAAAGGTGTGGCTGGGCTCGTAACACAGCACGTCCAGCGCGCGGTTGTCCCTGACCGACACCCCGCGAGCAGCGGCCGTGTCGTAAGCCCAGGAGGAGATGGTCACGGGACGGTTCGGCGCTGTGTCGTCGAAGCCAACCTCCAGCAGGACACCGGACTTGATCCCTTGCAAGGACCCGAGGGTGGTCGGGTAGACCAGCCTGATGCCCGCGCTGCGCAGCTTCTCATCGTCAAAGTCCGTGTCACGCTCGACCGCAACGATGCCAGGGATCCGGATCTGCCTTGCCAGCCAGTCATAGAACGACCGCCTGGACTCGACGTGCGCCGCCTTGTCCTGGTTTCGACCGGTCTTCACGTCGAGCGTGGCTGGCGGCTCGATACGGATGTCGATGTCCTCGGAGAACCTGTGGATGATTCCGAAGCCCTTGGACAGCGAGGTGCCGCCCTTGAGCTCGAACCGCAGCCCCTGTGCCTGCAGGCCCCACAGGCAATGCATCAACCAGTAGTCCTTCTCGACCAGTACCGGATCGATTCGCCGCTCGTTGGCGATCAGGCTGAGCAGTTGCCCGAAGTCGCGCCGAGCGTGAAGGAACTCAGGCATCCAACCAGCCCATCACGCGCTTGCGGGTGGCCACCAGGCCGAATTGCTCCAGGGCACGTTTCAGCTTCGTTCCGTCCATCTCCCGTACACGCTGCCTGGCCCGCGCCAGCACGGCCTCCTGATCCTCAGCCAGTTCGCCCAGGTTGTTGAGAGCGTCAACGAAAAGGAACTCCTCGGACAGCCGCTTCGGGAACCGGGGCTTGACCCTGAAGTCGTACTGCCGATGGCCAAGGGCGAACACGCCGTGACGCTTGCGGTTGTAGACCCAAGTGGCGTTGTAGAGCTGGGTGGTGCCCAAGCCGGCCGCGTTGTAGGCCGAGGGTGAGAAGAGCAGGAAGTCGCGATCCTTCAGGAAGGCCGCAACCAGATCTTCGTCGGCGGGCGGCACGACGCCGAACGCCGAATCGCGAGGAGCGTAGTAGAGGCCGCGGGCGAGCTTGGTCAGGCGACCAGCCGATACCAATTCCTGCAGGTGCCGGTCCACGGCCGCACTGAACGGCGCCAGATCCTCACGGCGGTACACGCGGCCGGGCCGTACAGCCCGAGCGACCCGTGCTGAAGCGGAGGGTAGACCAAGTGCGGCGACGGAAGACACGGACATTTGAATGTAATTTCATTGAGTTTTCATGCATCATACGCCGATCGACCCCGTACCTTAATCAGGCTAGACGGAACCTACGCATGCTTCTTGTAGTACGCCCACTGCCCCGCAGACAGCAATCCAACTACGACAGCCCCGACAACCGCGTACAGCACCCAGTCGACCGGTGCTGGCCACACAAGCACCGCCGCCCCACCTAGCGCCAACACCACCACCTGCCCGTACTTCGCGCGGTGGTACAGGCTCGCCGACTCCCGCGCCGCCTGGGCGCGGCGGATCGCCCGCTGGCTC
>JAULUH010000324.1:0-28140 GCA_032111745.1 Anaerolineae bacterium
AGGTCGGCGCAACAGCCTCAGCGGCGGCCTCGGCGGCAGCACCAGCGGCGGCCTCGGCAGCCTCCGCCACGGCTACCGGCGCCGACTCGGCGATCACTGTACCCGCAGCGTCCCGCAGGCGGGCTACTAGTTCCTCCACGCCGCCAGCGACGTCACCGGTGAAGGTCCAGGTCCCGTCTTCGGCCACCGTGACCGTACCCAGCACCTCGTCGCCGGCGACAATTTCTACCTCGGCGCCGGGCTCGCCGGTGCCGGTTAGCGTCAATACGCCCTCCCTGACCGCAGCCTGAAAGGCCGGCAGCGCCGCGGCGATGGTCGCGAGCACATCGGTCACCTTCACTGGCGCCGTCTCACTCAGCACCCGGCCGGAAGCATTCCGGAAGCGGGCTACTAGCTCTTCGACACCCGCGGCCACCTCACCGGTGAACGTCCAGGTGCCGTCCTCGGCCACCGTCGTGGACCCCACCACCTCGTCGCCCGCGACGATCTCGACCTGGACGCCGGGCTCACCGGTGCCGGTCATCGTCAGCACACGCTGTCCTGCCACCGCCTCGAAGGCCGCTGCGGCTTCCGCGCCTGCCGCGGCCAGTGCATCGGCCACTGCGACCGGCTCCGTCTCGCTCATTATCTGGCCAGCAGCATCCCGGAAGCGTACTACCAGCTCTTCTACACCCGCGGCCACCTCGCCGGTGAACGTCCAGGTGCCGTCCTCGGCCACCGTCGTGGATCCCACCACCTCGTCGCCAGCGACGATCTCGACCTCGGCACCGGGCTCGCCACTGCCGCGCAGCGTCAGCACGCGCTGCTCGACTACCGCTTCGAAGGCTGCTGCGGCTTCCGCCACTGCCTCTGCCAGGATCTTCAGGGCCACCGGCGCTGACTCGGCCACCAGCGCGCCCGAGGCATCCAGGGTTTGCAGAACAATACTATAGTCCCCGGGGGTGGGGAGCTCGAGGTCGAGGTTCCAGCGCCGGTTGGCACCGACGGTGGCCCGGCCGGCGGAGACGCCGTCCACCAGGACCTCAACCCGCGAGCCAGGCTGGCCGGAGCCGGTGAGAGTGACGGTGCCGGCCGCCAGTGCCTCGGGCAGCTCCAGGGTAGCCCCGTTTGCGGCGCTCGCCGCCTCGCCCGCAACGGACTCAGGGATCTGTACGGTAACCGCGGCAGACTCGTTGACGACGTTGCCCTCGGCATCCACCGTGCGCACCACCAGGTCGTGGACGCCCGGATCAAGTTGGGTGTCGAGGGACCAGGTGCCGTCCGCACCGGCTGTGGCCGTGCCGAGGCTCACGCCATCGGACACAACCTCTACAGTGGTGCCCGGCTCGGCCGTGCCCTGCAGTGAGACCTGGCCAGCGGCTCCTATCTGCGGGGCCTCCAGCGCAGGCACGGCGAAGGGCGCCGGCACGCTGGCGGCCACCCCGGCCGCCTCGTTGATCACGTTGCCGGCGGCATCGAGGGTCTGCACCGTGAGGGTATACTCTCCCGGCTCCAGCTGGCCCTGGTAAGACCAGGTGCCGTCAGGGCCCGCCTGCACGGTATCCATCTGTTGGCCGTTGGCCAGCACGGCCAGCACAGCACCCGGGGCCGCAATGCCACGCAGGGTCACCGAGCCATCGGAGAAAATGTCCGGGGTGTTAAGAACTGGGAGGATCTGGGCCACGGTGGGAGCCGTGACGGGGGTAGCTGCGGCGGGCGTGGCTGTGGCCGGAGGTGTGGCAACCTGCGCTGTGCCCGGGCCGCGCAACAGCAGGATGGCGATCGCGCCCAGCAAGCCCAGGGCCACCAAGGCCTTAAAGAGATCGTAGCCACGGGTGTCGGCTCGACTGTGTGTCTCCATGGTTTTTTGCTCCATCCCTGGGCAGGGAGGCTAGCCGGGCAGGCGGCCGGCCCGCAGGCTCTCCTGGAGCTCCTCCAGCCTCTCCCACAGTCCCTCAAAGGCCAGCCCCGCCTGCAGTGGCCAGGATGCGGGGTCGGCCATGTTGAACTGGGGCCCGGCCGCAGTGAGGAGGTCCTTGATCTGGTCCGGTTCGGTCATGGCCAGCTGGCCAAACGTGCGGATGTCGTTGGCCTTGAGCACCGCCTCGATCTTGGGCCCGATGCCCTCGACGATGCTGAGGTTATCCTCACGCTCGACCTCTGCTGCCCGGGTAGCCTGGCGGGCGCTGCCGCCGATGCTGGCCTGCAGCAACATCAGCTCGGCCCACCCATGGCGAGCGGCCAGCTCAGCCTGGCGTCGCCAGGTCTCCGGGTTGGCCGACGCAATCCCCGGGCCACCGTCCTTGAGCAAGGCGTGCACCTCATCGGCATCCATGGCGGCCAACTGCGCAAAGGTGCGGATGCCGCGCTGGTTGAGGTAGGCGGCGATCTTGGGGCCAATGCCCTCAATAATGGCTAGATCGTCCTCGGGCTCCAGCTCCAGCACGGCGGCCCGCGAGCCCAGGTCTGCGGGCTCCATGTCCACCACGGTCACCAGCGGCCGCACGTCCTCGGGCTCGATGTCTACCACAATGGCCCGCAACGGCACATCCACAGGCTCCACGTCCAGCACAGCCACTCGGGCCAGCAACGCCGCAGACTCTGCCTCCAACAAAGCTACCCGGGCCCGCAGCTCCTCGTTCTCCGCCGAGACGGCAAATAGCTGGGTACGCAGGGTATCCAGCTCGGCCGTTGCGTTGCTAAGCTCGACGCTGGTTCCGCGCGCGCGGGTGTTCATGCTGTCTAGCTCGCTGCGGGCGGCGGCGAGCTGGGCGTTAAGGTCGTCAATCGTGCTCTGGTAACTGGCCTCAGCGGCTGCCAGATCAGCCTGTAGGCGCCTCACCGTGTCCTCAGAGGCAGACAGCTGCCGGCGGAGCGCGGCCTCGGCCTCCACCAGGTCAGCGTTCTTGCGCCGCCAATAGAATAGATCGATGAGCCACTCGATGATCCACCCAATGAGAACACCGATCAGCAAGCTCAGCCAGTCGAGATTCATGATTGCCTCCTTCCAGAAGGGCCCTTAATTGCCGGCAAAATGGGACCGCTCGAACCGGGCAGAATATGCACAAGGACGATAAGGCCCCAGTTCGAGGACACTACACATTATACGCAACCTACTCCCAAAGGAAAAGCGCGTTGATGCGCAATATGCCAATCATGAAGAATATTGATATTACCACGGGGCCAGGAGCAGTGGCGCCGGGCAGATCCCTGCCCTGACCGGCGGCTGCCTGGGCGACCGGGTGGAGTTTAACATGTACCGGAGAAGGCAGTATAATCCACGCCATGCTGCGCAAACGCGTTGATGGTCGCCAGGCAGCGACCTGGGCATTGCTGTTGGTCCTGGCCGTGGCCGCGGCGTTGCGCCTGTGGCGGATCGACAGCGTGCCGCCCGGCTTTCACTTCGACGAATCCTTTGAGGGATTGGAGGCCTGGCGCATCCTGACGGAGCCCGGGTACAAGCCGGTTTTCTTAACTGGCAATTTCGGCGTGGCGCCGCTGAACGCCTACGCCAACGCCATCACCTTTGGTCTGTTTGAGTTGTTAGGGGGCGAGGCCGGGCCCACGGCGATGCGGGTAACCGCGGCGGTGTTCGGGGTGCTGGGGGTCCTGGCCGTGTATGCGCTGGGCCGGGAGCTGGCCGGCATGGAGCCGGGCTTGTCACCCTATTTCGCAGTGCTGGCCGCGGCGGCCCTGGCCGTCATGCGCTGGCACATACACTTCAGCCGCATGGGGATCGAGCCGATCCTGGTCCCCCTGGCCTGGGCTGCGGCTTCCTGGCTGCTGGCACGCGGGTGGCGCACGGGCAGCGGTTGGAGCTTCGCCGGCTGCGGTGTGGTGCTGGCGGCCTGCTTCTACATCTACCAGGGGGCGTGGGTGATCCCCTTCCTGGTGTTGCTGTGGACCGGGCACCTGGCCCTGGCCGAGCGCGGCAAGCTGCGCCACCGCTGGCGTGGGCTGTTGCTGGCGGGCGGCCTGGCGCTGGTGCTGGTGCTGCCCCTGGCGTGGTTCTTCCTGCGCAATCCCGACCTGCTGGTGCTCCGCCCCGGCCAGATCGCCATTGCCGGCGACGAGGCCCCGGCACCAGCCGGCTTCTGGGCCAATCTGTGGGCAACGGCCCGCATCGTGGTGCCCTTCGGCCAGGGGGGGGACCTGGACCCGCGGCGCAACATCCCGGGCGCGCCGGCCCTGAGCCTATGGCTGGCCGTGCCGTTCTTTGCCGGCCTGGTCATGGCCCTTGCCCACCTGCGCCGTCCCGCCTATAGCTTGCCCCTGATCGGCCTGGCCGGCCTGATCTTTCCGGGCCTGCTCAGCGACTACGCGCCCCACTTCCACCGCATCCTCGGAGCCGCCGCCCCCATCGCCCTGCTCATCGCCCTGCCGCTGGACAGGCTGCTAAGGGCGGCCCAGAACAGGACGCAGGGTGCAGAGCAGAGACCCCCTGACGCCATCCGGCCTGCGGCAGCTCTGCTGCCAGCGCTGGCTATCCTGGTCTTCCTGGTGGCTGGCTTCACTGCCGCCCGCGATTACTTCGTGCGCTGGGCGAGCTTGCCTGATCTGTACTACGCCTTCGACGCCGGCCTGTGGGACCTGGGCCAGTGGATCGCGCGGCAGCCGGCCGGCATGCCGGTCTACCTGACACCACGGGATGCCTCGCATCCCACACTGGCCTTTGCCTGGCGGCCAGGCTCGGAGGCCAGCCACGCCGCGCCGGCCAGCTTCGACGGCCGCGCCGTCTTGCCCTTTGCCGATGGCGCCAGCGCCCAGCCGGAGGCGTATGCCGTGGTGGAGCACGAGGATTTCCGCACCCGGTTGTTGCTGCCCGAGGTGTTCCCCGATGCTGCCGTGACTACAGACTTCGTCGATGCCGCGGGCGGCCTCTACGCCCGGGTGTACAGCCGGCCGGCAGGGTCCACGCCCCAGTACCAGCCCCAGGTACCCATGGACGTGGCGGTGGGGGATGGCATTCGCCTGGCCGGCTACGACGTGATCCCCGAGGCGCCGCAGCCTGGGGACGGGCTGATCCTGCGCCTGCACTGGGCGGTGGACGCGGTGCCGGTGGGCGACTGGACGGTATTCACCCACCTGTTGGGCTCCGGCCCGGCGGGCGACAGCGTGTTGTGGGCGGGCCGCGACAGCCCGCCTGGCAACGGTAGCCTGCCTACCAACCGCTGGCAGGCGGGCTGGCGCATCGTCGACGAGTATAGCATCCTGTTGCCTGAGGACCTGCCGCCTGGCCGCTATGAGCTGGAGGCCGGCCTGTATCAGGCTGCAGGCGAGCGCCTGCCGACGGGCGCGGTGGGAATCCCGCTGGGCACCGTGCAAGTTGGGGCCCCACCATGAGCCAACCGACCAGCGGCGACCGGCTTCCCTTCCTGTACCAGATGGACCACAGCCACTGGTGGAGCAACGGCATGCGTGCCGTCACCCACGCGCTGCTGGAGGGTGTGGCGCTGCCCCAGGGACTCCTGGTGGAGGTGGGCTGCGGCGCCGGGAACTTCCTGCGGGAGCTGGCGGGGAGGAACCCCGGCCACAGGGTCCTCGGGGTAGAGATCCATGAGGATGCCCTGGCCCTGGCCGCACAGTTGCGGGCTGGCCCAAAAGGTCCGCACTTCCTGGCCGGCGATGTGCAGCGACTGCCTCTGCCGGATCGGAGCTGCGCGGCCGTGGTGGCCTTGGATGTGTTGGACCAGGCCGGGGTGGTGTTGGATAAGGCCCTGGCCGAATGCCGCCGGGTGCTGAGGCCCGATGGCCTGTTGCTGGCCCGCGTCAGCGCCTACGACTGGCTGCGCGGGCCCCACGACATGGCCTTTGGCACCAGCCGGCGCTACACGGCAGGCAGCCTGCGCCAGATGTTGAGCCGCAGCGGTTTTGCCGTGCAGCGGAGCACCTATGCCAACTCTCTGTTACTGCCCATGGCTGCCCCGATGCGGCTGGCCGAGCGGGTGGGAGGCCGGGTCAACGCCATGGAGCAAGAGGTGCCGCGCTGGGTCGAGGCCGGCTTCAGGCAACTGCTGCAGGCTGAGGCTCACTGGCTGCACCGGCGCAACCTCCCGGCAGGTCTGAGCCTGTATGTGCTGGCACGGCCGGCGGGCTAGGTGGTAAGAGCCTGCATCATGGCGCGTACGCTGTCGATCTCATCCTGGTTGACGGTGTGGTCCATGTTCGGATAGAGGCGGAGGCTCACGTCGCCGCCCAGGTGCTGCAGCAGGCCGGCACTCATCACGACATATTCCTTGGGCACGTGGAAGTCGTCGTCGCTGCAGCCCAGAAAGATGAGGGTACCGTCGAGGGAACCCTGATGGCTGCGGGGGGTATCCGGCGGGCCGATCAGGGCACCGCTGAGCCCGGCCACGCCGCCGTAGCGCCGGGCATGGCGGGCCGCATATTCCAGGGCCAGGCACGCGCCCTGGGAGAATCCCAGCAGGATGGTGCGCTCAGAGGGAATGCCGGCCTCTTCCAGCCGGTCCAGGATGGCGGTGAGGGCGGCGAGGGCGGAGCCAAGGTACGGCTCATTGCTGGCGATAGGAGCCAGGAAGCGATTGGGGTACCAGGTGTGCCCGGCGGCCTGGGGGGCCAGGAACGCGAAGCCCTCCACTGGCTCCTCACCTGGCCGCGCGGGGCGGGCAAGGTCACCGGCCAGGGCCAGGATGCTGGCGGCCGTGGCTCCCCGGCCATGCACCATCACCATGGCAGCGTGCGCCTGGTCCAGGGGCTCGCCTGTGGCCAGGACCGGCTGGCCCTGGTGCGGTCCGGCAGCGGTGGTCATGGTCAACCGCTCCATGGCGGCACGTTGATCGGGCGGAGCGCACCTTCGATGGCCCGGCGCTGCGGCTCCAGCCAGGGCGGCAGCTTGAGGCTGGAGCCCAGGGCAGCCACGTCCTCGTCCACGGCGAAGCCTGGTCCAGCGGTAGCCAGCTCCACGATGTGGCCATCGGGGTCGTTGGTGTAGATGCTCTTGAAATATACCCGATCCATGACGGGCGACACGCGCAGGCCGGCCTGCAGCAGCTGCTCCCGCCAGGCCAATTGGGTATCCTCGTCGGGCACCGCCAGCGCGAAGTGGTGGGTCTGGCCCACGCCCATGGCCGCGCGTGGCTCCCGCCGCGGGTCGCGCTCGAAATAGGTGATCAGGGTGCCGGGCGCGCCGTCGCCCACACCCCAGTACCAGTGGGCCGAGGTGGGGTCGTCGAAGTTGGAGGTCATCTTGACCCGTCGCAGGCCCAGAAGCTCGCCGAAGAAGGCATGCGTGCGCTGGATGTCGCTGCCGATGGCCGTGATGTGGTGCATGCCGTGGCTAAGGGCCATGGCTGGCGTGATCTCCGGCACCGGCTCCGGCCAGGTGGTGGCGGCAATGCGCTCCTCATCCCGGTTGCGGACCATCATGGCCGGGGGTGGCTCGCGGAACTCGGTGCCCAGTTGATTAGGGTCCTCGTCGATGGCCCAGCCTGGCCCGCGGGTGGCGATCTCCAGAATCGTGCCGTCGGGGTCGCGGAAGTAGATGGAGCAGAAGTAGTGGCGATCCAGGGGGCCGCTGACCGCAATACCCAGGTCGACCAGGCGCCGCTTCCACTGCAGGAGCCCGTCGACATCGGCCACCTCCAGCGCGAAGTGGTGGGTGCCGCCGATGCCGGGCCGGCCTGGCGCGGCGCCGGGCCACTCGAAGAAAGTGATAGCCGAGCCGGGGCTGCCGGTGGCGTCGCCGAAGTAGAGGTGGTAGGTCCCTGGATCGTCGAAGTTGACCGTGCGCTTGAGGAAGCGCTGCCCCAGCACCTCCGTGTAGAAGTCCACGGTGCGCTGGGCGTCGCTGCAGCCCAGGGTGATGTGGTGTAGGCTAAGAATGGTCATGGTGTCACGTCCTCGCGTCGAATCTGGCCCATTGTGCCATGATGCGGGCCGGATGTCAGTATGCCAGGTTCCCCCCCACTGGCACAAGGAGTTGGATCGTGCCGTGGGCTAGCGGGGCCAGCGGCTAGCCCTGCTCCGCCAGGCGCCAGACCCAGCCCCGCTCGGGGGCAAAGAGCGCGGCCAGCAAGAAGATCGTTGTGCACACCAGTACGATGGCCGCGCCCGAAGCGATCCCCACATAGTACGAGAGGTAGAGGCCAGTCACAGCGGAGCCGGCGCCGACGGCGGCGGCGATGGCCATCATGGGTAATAGCCGACGGGCCAGTAGATACGCCGTGGCTGCCGGCGTTACCAGCATGGCTAGCATCAGGGCGATGCCCACAGTCTGGAGGGCCACCACGATGGCGATGGCGATCAACACCAACAGCAGGTAGCTCAGCAGGTCTGCGGGCAGGCGCAGCGTTTGGGCCAGGATGGGGTCGAAGGAGATGACCAGGAACTCTTTGTAAAAGGCGGCGATGGCGGCGATGACCAGCACGCCAAAGACGGCGGTGAGCGCCAGGTCGGTAGTGGTCACGCCCAGCACGTTGCCGAAGAGGATGTGCACCAGGTCCACGGTGTAGCTGCGCATGGTGGAGATCAGGGCCACGCCGAGGGCAAACATGCCGACGAACACGATTCCGATGGCGGTGTCCTCCTTGAGCTGGGCGCCCTTGCTGACAGCGCCGATGCCCAGGGCCGTCAAGATGGCCGTCAACAGCGCCCACCAGAACAGGGAGCTCCCCGTGCCACTGCTGACCAGGTAGCCCACCGCCACCCCGGGCAGGATGGCGTGGGCCAGGGCATCGCCGAAGAACGCCATGCCCCGCAACACCACATAGGTACCGACCAGGGAGCAGACGATGCCCACCATCACCGCTGCCGCCAGGCCGCGGACCATGAAGGGATAGGAAAGGGGCTCGAGCAAGAATTGGATCACCTAGTGCTCGTCCCCTTCACAACAGGTGTCGCTAAGCACCATCAGCCCCTGGCGGGTGTCGACCAGGTGCATGTGACCACCGTACGCCGCCAGGAGCTTCTCCGGCGTGAAGACCGCCCCGGGCTGGCCCAGGCCCAACAACCGGTGGTTGAGCAGCATCACCCGGTCGAAACGCTCGGCAGCCAGGTCCAGGTCGTGGGTGGCGATCATCACCGTCACCCCGCGCTGCCGCAGTGCGTCCAGTACGCCGAAGATATCCTCCTGCGAAGGGGCGTCCAGCCCGGTCAAAGGCTCATCCATCAGCATTAGCTCGGCCTCCTGGGCCAGGGCCCGGGCAATGAACACCCGTTGCTGCTGGCCGCCCGACAGCTCGCCGATCTGGCGGCTGGCCAGGACAGCCATGCCTACCACCGCCAGGCATTCGTGCACGATGGCCCAGTCCTGGCGGCCGGGTCGGTGGAAGAGGCCGAGTTTCCCCACGCGGCCCATCATCACCACGTCGGCCACACTGACCGGGAAGCTCCAGTCCACCTGGCTGCGCTGCGGCACGTAGGCGATACAGATATGGCCGCCCGGCTGGAAGCCGTAAACCGTCACCTCGCCCGTGTTCGGCGCCAGCACACCGGCGATGACCTTGAAGAGCGTGCTTTTGCCGGCACCGTTGGGGCCCACCACCGCCACCTGTTCGCCGGTAATCAAGCCAAAGGACACATCTTCCAGGGCGTAGCGGCCGTTATAGCGCACCGATACCCCGGCCAGCGACAGGATGGGCTGGTCGACCTGGTGATGCGCCGCGCGGCGCAGAGCCGGGCGAGAAAGTTGCTTTAGAGTCTCCATTCGCATACTGTCCTCAAGCAGTTGAATCTGGCAGAAGCCCCGTCATTGCGAGAGCTGGCCGCTGTCATTTCAATGCATCCACGATCTGCTGGGTATTGTACCTCAAATAGTCCAAGTACGTGCCGGCCTCACCGTCGGGCTCACCGAGCGAGCCGGTGTAAACCGTGACCAGCTGCGTGCCCGTGTCACCGACCACGCGTCGCGCCAGGGACGGGTTGACCGTAGTGCCCACGAACACGGCCCGGGCGTCCAGTTGGCGGATGGCATCCTCCAGGGCGGCCAGCTCCTGGGCCGAGGGCTCGGCTACGGTACTGAAGCCCTGGACAACCGCGCCCACCGTGGCCAGACCATACCGATCGGCAAAGTAGCCGAACACGTCGTGGTCGACCACCATCTCGCGGTTGGCCTCCGGGACCTGGGCCACCTGCCCCGCGATCCAGGCGTCCAGTGCCTGCAGCTCGCGATCATAGCTCTCGGCGTTGGCTCGATAAGTCTCAGCCCGGGCCGGATCCGTCTCCGCCAGCGCAGCGGCTATGGTAGCAACCCACTGCCGGACGTTGTTGGGATCGGTCCACACGTGGGGATCCACGCCCTCGCCCTCGTGATCTTCTCCGGCCTCTGTCTCATCGTGCTTCGCGGTGCCGGGCTCCGCGCGGCCAGCGTCCAGCTTTCGTGGCGTGATGCCCTGGGACAGGTCGACCGTGCGCGCGGCACCGCCTGCACTCTGCAGCATCCGCTCGAGAAACTCCTCCAGGCCGAGACCGTTGACCACGATCATGTCAGCCTCTGCCACCCTGGCGATATCCTGGGGCTTTGGCTGAAAGCCATGAGGGTCGGCACCCACCGGTAGCAAGACATGCACGTCGACCAGCTCACCGCCGACCTGCCGCACCACGTCGCCGGCGATGGTGGTGGTGGCAACCACCTGCAGCCTGTCGCCGCTCACCGGGCTGGCGGCAGGCAGAGGCTGGGCACTGCCACAGCCAGTCACAGCGCTCGACAGAGCCAGGGCCAGGATCACCACCGTGGCAGACGTCCAGGAAATGCGTTTCATCGTGATCTCACCCTCTCGCTTCAGCCCCGGCACTGATCACACAGGCCGTAGAACTCCAACAGGTGGCCCCGGATCAGGAAATTGAGCCGCTGGGCCAGCTCCTGCTGCAGCTCCTGCACCGTGCACTCCTCGAACTCGATCACTGCGCCGCAATCGGCGCAGATCAGGTGGTGATGGCCCCCATCAGCCCGGGCGAAGCAGGTGCCGCGCTCGCCGAGAAAGATCGGCCGCACCACGCCGAGGCCGGTGAGGATCTCCAGGGTGCGGTAGACGGTCGCCCGGCCGAGGACCGGATAGATGGCCTGGCCGCGCGCCAGTACCTCGGCGTGGGTGAGATGGGCATCTTCGCCCTCCAGCACCTGCAACACGGCACGGCGGGCCGGCGTCAGTTTGTAGCCAGCGCGTTCCAGCTGATCGGCCAGCTTGCTAGTGGTGTTCAGTTCTATAGGCATTGAGACTCCATCTCATTGAGACTCTATCTCAATTATAGCCGGCTCTTGGCGAATGTCAAGAATCTGTCCCCTGGGCCCCCGGCGGGGTTAGCGCTGCGGATGTACGCTAAGGTATTGGCGCAGGATTTCGGCGACGGGGCCGTGGATCTCGTAGGACTCCCACCCGGTCGGCCCGGCCAGGGTGTAGATGGACGCCGCCTTGAGGTAGTCGTCGCGGCTGATCTCGGCGTCATACCAGGCCAGTTGCTCGACGTAGTAGCCTTCCCCGGTGGTGGTGGAGAGGCCCTCGACGGCCCAGAAGTCCACGAACTCCTTCCAGCCGCGGGCCTGGGGGGGACCTGGCCGGCCGTTGACCAGGCCGTCGATGCCCGTCTCGGTGATGACCAGGGATACGTCGAGGCCGGCCGGCTCGAGGATGTTGCGATACACCTTGCGATAGCGCAGTGTGAGCCATCCCTCGTCCCCATCGTCGCTCCCTGCGTCCAGCTGGTGCGGCCCGCTGCCGAACCACATCACCGGGGCCGAGTACTCATGCAGGCCCAGGTAGCCGTTGGTTTCCTTGACGGCCTGCAGCGCCGGGAAGAAGGCCGGCCACAGCTCCAGGGCGGGCTGGCCCGTGGCGAAGTTGCCCACGCAGGAGCGCACGCCGGCCGCGGCCAGCAGGCGTGTACGCTCGGCCTCGTACTCGGCCAGCCGCGCCATCTGGTCGATGGTCTCGGGCGTTGGCTCGTTGAGGGACTCCCAGGCGTCGATGTTGGCCAGCCGGCGAGGCTCAGTGGCGATGGGCAGCAGCAGGTCCGCGAACTGGCGGGCCGCCGCCAGCGGATCCCAGTTGTCAAGGTCTGGCAGGGGCACGGGAGTATAGCGCGCTACCACCAGGGTGGATGGCGAGAGCTGCTTGATCTCCGCCACGAAATTGGGGTCGTACTCCAGGGTCTTGACCACGGCCAGGTTGCCCGTGCGCAGCAGGTCAAACACCTGAGGGTGGTTGTACGCGATGAACACGCCCAGCTTGCTGGGCTGGCCGGGAGGGAATGGCGTGGCCGCAGGCGTCGGCGTGGCGGTTGGCTCGGGGGTGTCCGTGGCCGCAGGCGGCGCGGTGTTAGAGGGAACGGGCGTGTGGGTTGGTGATGGGGTCCCGGTCGCGGTGGCCGTAGCTGGCGGGGTGAGCGTGGGCGACGGCGTCCGGGTTGGCGTGGGCGTGGGCTCCGGCGCGCGGAGGCCGCAGGCGTTCAGCAGCAGGCCGGCGGCACTGCTTAGAGAAAGGGCCAGGAACTGGCGGCGAGACCAGGAGACATGGGGATGGGTTTCATCGCCGGGTGGTAACGAGAGTGGTTGGGGTTGTTGGTGTTCAGACATGGGCAGACACTGGCCTGCGGCAGGCGCAGGCCGGCATTATACCACGTCACTATCCTCCTGGAGAATCTCCAGCACCGCCGGCAACAGCGCCTGGCTGGTCGACAGGCCCTCGTTGCCGTAGATTGTCGGCTGGCCCTGCCAGTTCCCGAAGTAGCCCCCGGCTTCCCGCAGAATGGGTGGAAACGGCCCGCAGTCCCAGACGGCCATGATGGGGTCCAGCATGATCTCCAGCCGGCCCGTGGCCACCAGGGCATGGCCGTAGGCGTCACCCCAGCCAGCACGGGTGTAGGCGCGCCCGGCGATGCGCTCCCAGGCCGGGCCGCGGCCATATTTCACGAAGCCACCCACGTCGCTGCACGAGACATAGGCCCGCCCGATATCGGTGGCGGGCGAGACGTGGGCCCGGCGACCGTTCCACCAGCAGCCCAGGCCACTGGCTGCCGCCACCATCTCGTCGAGGGCCGGGAAGTAGCTCACCCCGACCTCCACCGTGCCCTCGATTTCCAGGCCCAGCAGCACGCCATACAGCGGCACCCCGCGGGTGAAGGCCTTGGTGCCGTCGATGGGGTCGACGATCCAGCGTTGGCAGGCGCCGTCTGCCTCCTTGACGCCATACTCCTCGCCGACGATGGCGTGGCTCGGATAGCGCTCCTCGATGCGCAGGCGGATCAGCTCCTCGGCTCGGCGGTCGGCCACGGTCACCGGGGTGTCGTCGGTCTTGAAGTCCGGCTGCACGCCGGCCTGGAAATAGCCCAGGGTGAGCCGGCCGGCCAGGTAGGCGGTTTCGGTGGCGAAGTCGAGATAGGATTGCAGGGTGTTGGGTGTGGTCATTAGCTATGATGCCAGCAGGGTCAGGCGTTTCAGGCGAATAGGGCCAGCCTGGTGAATAGGGGAGAGCCACTCTTAGCGGAATACCAGGCGCGCGTGCGTCGCGGCACCAGCATGATGAGCATGTTCTCCGGGTCGTTAATCCACGACTGCGGACGCGGATCCTCTGTGCCCTCCGGGCCCAGGTAGCGGGTATAGATCCGGGCCGACATCTCCCGGACAAAGGCCCGGGGCTCTTCCACCAGCTCCGCTTCTCCCTCGAACAGCACGGCCCAGAAGTCCACCCCGCTATGCGCCTGGTCCACCAGCACCGAACAGTAGGGGTTCGCCATCAGGTCCTGGATCTTGCGCGTGCTGCGAAAAGAGCTCATCCAGATCGCAGTACCATCCCACAGGTACCACAGCGGCACCAGGTGGGGCCGGGGGCTGGGTTCCGTAGCGGTCGCCAGTCGGGCCAGAACAGGCTCGGCCAGCAGGCGATCGATCTGGCCGCGACTCAACTCGCCGCCCTGAACGTCCTCAAACATGGTCGCTCACTCCTTGCTACAGCGCATGATCACTCGCCCTGGCGATGGCCGGGCGACCTCCACGAAGCCAGCCCGGGCGAAAACCCCGGGCAGCCCCATGTAGGAGGATACCGGGGCCAACTCGTGCCCACGCGGGTCGATGGGGTAGGCCTCTACCACCCGGCCACCCTGCTGCCATACGTAGTCTACCGCAGCCCGGATCAGCGCCTCTGTCAGGCCCTGGCCGCGATGATCCCTGGCCACGTAGAAGCAAACGATCGACCACACCGGCGTGTCGTCGATGGATTTGAGCACCCGTGAGCGAGTCAGCGAGCCAAAACGCTCACGCGGGGCCACCGAGCACCAGCCCACGGGCTGCCCCGCGTCATAGGCCAGGATGCCTGGCACCTCCCCGGATTCCACGATGGCGCGCATGGCCTCGCGATTGCCATCTCCTTGCATGCGGCTGAAGTCCGCGCGTGTGAGGCGCCAGAACATGCACCAGCAACCGCCGTAGGCACCCTTGGGCCCGAACAGCTGCTCAAAATCGGCCCAGCGGCCGGCGGTCAAGGGATGGAATTCCAGGTCTGGCATCATGGCTCCTGAGCGCCCTCATGAAGACGGCGGCGCGGGCCTTCAGGGCGTGGCGTAATCGCGCAGCGCGTCGTAGACGTAGAGCATGCCGCCCCAGCGCACGCGGCCACCGTCATCCTGCACGACCAGCAGGAAGGCATCGTCACTTTGCCCGGGACCCCAGCCGGTGGAGTAGATGACCCGCCGAACATCGGGCGAGAAGATGATGTCCTCACCCAGCAGGTCCGCCACGTCCACGGCCGGATCGACCACCACCTCTCCCGGGCCGAGGTAGTTCTCGGCGAGCTGCTCCAAAGCCTCCTCCGGGTCCAGGGTCAACCCCTCCGACTGATAGAAGCCAATCACCCAGGGATCGGAGAGGAAGGGGGCCAGGCTTTCGTAGTCCTTGGCGTCCACGGCCGCCGCCAGCTGCGCTACGGCTGCATCCAGTCCGGCGCCCTCCATGGTCACCACGACAGAGCTCAAGTGCGCCACGGCGCCATCGCGCGGATCCAGGCTGTACACCTGGATCCGCCCCGGCTGGGTCTCCGCGGGCACGGTGTAGGTCACCGTGGCGGTGAATGGGCCAGGCTGGTCCGGCTCACCGTCCACGAAGGCAAAGCCCAGGCCAATCTCCTCCCCGGTGCCGTCCAGCAGCCGCACGACCAGGGGCCGGTCCGCAACCGTTGTGCCGATGCCCGTGACGGTCAGCGGGCTGGTAACGGTGATGCCCTGCGTGGGGGAGATGATGGAGATCACCTCGCAACCGGAGGGGCAGGCCGACATGGCCGTTGTCGAGGTGAGCGCTTCGGTGAGCATGAGCGTTTCAGCGGTCGTGATCGCTTCAGTGGGCGCCTCAATGGCCTCCGGCGTGGCCGCGGCCGTCCGGGTAGGAGCGGCCGTCCGGGTAGGAGTAGCCGCCCGGGTAGGAGTAGCCGCCGGCGTGGCCGTAGCCGTCCGGGTGGCCGTGGCCGTCGGCGTAGGTGGCTCGAGCACAGGGATATACAGCTGCTGGCCCGCGAAGATGAAGTTGCTGTCGCTCAAGTTGTTGGCCCGTGCAAGATCGAGCAGGGGAACTCCGTACAGCTCGGCGATGGTGGTCAGGGTCTCGCCCCGCGCCACCTGGTGGGCCCGGCCCGACTGTCCCGGCGGGGCTGGGACAACCAACCGGGTGCCAATCTGCAGGTTGCTGTCGGCGGCTATGCCATTGGCTACGGCCAGGGCCCCTGCGCTAACACCGTAGCGGGCGGCGATGGTATACACCGTCTCGTTCTGGGCGATCACATGCTCCTGTTGGTCCTGCTGCGCCGCAGCCGCCACCAGGGGCAGCAAGGCCAACCCCGCGATGAGCCCAGCCGCCGCCAGAAGGATCCCGGTCTGCCTCAGGTTCATCTGCATCATCACGGCCTCCTTGATACAAGGGTCTCAGTGGTGTCGCGGTGTTCAGCGGGTCGCCGGGCGACGATCTCCAGGGTCAGGCCCATGGCGATCAGGGCCAGGTCTGCCCACTGGATGGCCTGCAGCGGGCCCCAGGGATGGGCCAGGTCGCCCCGGGTAAAGGCGATCAAAAAATCGCCCAGGCCAGCCAGGATCAAGAACAGCCCGGGCCTACGGGTCAGGGCGCCTGCGGCCACCAGCAGTCCAGCCGCCAGGGCCAGCCCCAGGCCCTGGCTGGGCAGTCGAAAGGCCCGTACGCCGTAGAGGTCGGGCCAATCGGGCGTATAAAAACGCTGGGGCGGGGGCACGTCGCGGCCGTAAGCACACCCGCCGAGCAGACAGCCCAACCACCCGCCCACGAGGCCCAGGGCCAGGGCCGGGACCAACGCTCCCAACAACTGCGTGAAGCCCTGGGCCTCACCAGGAGTGTGGCGCTGGCGCCACCAGGAATAGGCCAGGAGCGCCGCCAGACCGGCCAGCAGGCCGGCGTGCAACGACAGGCCACCGCCGGCCAGGATAGCCGTCGGACGCTCGGCGTAATACTCCCAGTTGCCCAGAACATGGGCGACACGGCCAGCCAGCACGCCTGCGGCCAGGGCGACCAGGGCAGCGTCCAGGCGACCATCGCGGTGCTGCCGGCCCGTCCACGCCAGCCAGGCCAGCGCCAGCAGCAGGGAGATTGCCAGCACCACCTGGTAGCTATAGACCACGAGCCGATCCAGGGTAAACAGCACCGGGGCCATCAACCGGCAACTCGTTTCATCTGCTGCGCAGGTGCTCCACCAGGCCGGTGTACTCCTCGAGCACCGCCCGGGACTGGTCTGGCGAGCGCGACTCGGCGGTCACATGAAACAGGGCCCGGTCCGGGTCCGGCCGGATCAGCACCCACTCGTCGTCCTGGTTCAGGAAAACCTTGATGCCGTCGATGGTCTGGGTCTCGGCGTTCTGGAAGTGGCGATGCAGATGGCGCATGACGCTGCCCTTGCGTTCCCACGAACACTCGACGGTGGCGGCTGCCAGGTGGAAGGGCGGCAATCCGGCGATCAGCTCCGAAAGCCTCAGCTGCCGCCGCGCCAGGTATTCCAGCAACCGCGCCACGGCTATCATGGCATCCGCCACGGGCTGGAACTCCGGGAAGATGAAGACGCCGGTCCCATCGGCCGCCATGGCCACGCCGGTGCCATTGGCAGCCTGCATGAGCGGCGCCAGGTCCACCGGAGTGCGCAGGATCGTGCCTCCCAGGCGTCTGGCGATCCGCTCGAACACGGCAGACTGGTTGACTGGGACGGCGACGGTGCCACCGGGCCGGTTACGCAGCACCAGCTCGGTCATGGCGGCACACAACAGGGCGTCAGGCACCAGCTCCCCGCGATCGTCGGCCAGGTACATCTTCTCACCGCCGACATCCAGGCGCACGCCCAGGTCTCGCTTCAGGGCCTTGACGATGGCCCCCAGCTGGCGGCGCTCCTCGACGAAGGTTGCTGGATCGAGAGAGATGTAAGTAGGATCGACACGCGCGCCCAAGGGTACGGTATTGACCTCCAGGGACTGCAGGATCTCGGGCAGCACCTGGGAGGTGGAGGCATAGGCGTAGTCGACCACGATGTCGAAGCCGGCCCGGCGAATGGCATCGGCGTCCACCGAGGCCAAAAAGTGCTTCCGGTAGAGGGGCACGGCCTCGCTGGCATACTCGATGGTGCCGATGTCGTCCATATAAGCCCGGCGAAAGTCCTCCCGGAAGAAGACACGCTCGACATTGCGCTCCTCGTGCTTGTTGAGGTTCATGCCGTCGGCGCCGAAGAAGCGGATATCCACCACGCGCGGATCGAAGGGGGAGATGCGCACATGTACCCCACCGGCGGCCTTGATCGCCGGGGTGTAGAAGCGAGCCACGGGGATGGGCACCGACTGCAGGTCCATCACATTCAGCCCCGCCGACGGCAGGCCGGAGATCACTGCGCGCTTGAGCATGCGCGAGCCGGGGTTGGGATCCCGGTTGATCGTCACCACGGCGCCTCGGGGGAGGGTGGCGCCAAAGGCTGCGCCCAGCCGGGCGGCGAACTCGGGGGTCAGGTCGACGTTGACCACGCCGGTGACGCCGTAGCGGCCAAACAGGACGCGCCGCCCCTGGGCGCCCCAGATGATGCTGCTCTTGACCAGGGCACCGCGCTCTACCTCTTTGCCGGGCCAGATCTTGACGTCGGCGTGGATTACGGCCCCCTCGCCGATCACGCTGCCCTCGCCGATCACGCTGCCCTCATACAGGGAGGTGCGCGCCTTCAGGCTGCACTGGCGACTAACGATGGTGCCGTGCAGGCGGGCACCCTCGCCGATGTAGCAATTGCGCCAGATGATGCTGCGCTCGATCTGGGCCCGATTGTCCACAATGGCGTAGTCCCGCACCACGGTAGGCCCACGAATCACCACCCCGGCCTTGATCTTGACCTCCCGGCCAAGGTAGATGGGCCCCAGCAGCTGCGCGTCCGGGTCGATCTCCACCCCCTCGTCGACCCAGACCTCACCGCCGATATGGCGGCCCAGGCGTTCGGTGTGGAAAACCCGTCCGAGCAGCACATCGGCCGTGGCCCGGCGGTACTCCAGGAAGGTGCCGACGTCGCACCAATAGCCGGATGCGATGTGCCCGTGAATGGCTGCACCCTGTCCTAGCAGCCCGGGAAACACCTGGGTGCTCCAGTCATAGGGCTGGTCCGCGGGGATAGCGTCCAGGACCTCGGGCTGCAGGAAGTAAATCCCCGTGTTTACCGTGTCCGAGGCCAGCTCACCCCAGGAGGGTTTCTCCTGGAAGCGCTCGACCCTCCCCTGCGGGTCGGTGACGACCACCCCATATTCCAACGGGTTGGCCACGTGGTGCAACACCAGGGTGGCCAACGCCTGGTGCTCCTGGTGATGGGCCACCAGCTGGCGCAGATCGAAATTGGTCATGGCATCGCCGCTGATGACCAGGAACGGCTCGTCCAGGTAGCGGCGGGCGTTGCGCACACTTCCCGCCGTGCCCAGGGGGGTTTCCTCGACCACGTAGCGGATGCGCAGGCCGGCAGAACTGCCATCTCCGAAGAAATCCTCGATGGCGCTGGCCATGTATTGCAGGGTGATGACCACATCCTTGAAGCCCGCGCGACGCAGCAGGTCCAGGATATGACCCAGCACTGCCTTGTTGGCAATGGGCAACATGGGCTTGGGGCGCATTATGGTGAGAGGCCGCAGCCGAGACCCCTCGCCACCGGCCATGACAACCGCCTGCATTCGGGAGATTCCTCCTCATTGATCGGCCGTCCAAGCGAGCCCGGCCCGGCCGTGCTATGCCAGGCGCGCCGCATCATACCATAGGTGATAGGTGTAGGCAATCACCCCCGGTCACTGCGGCCGTCATGGGGGCGACGTCCCTCTGAGGGGCGCACCAGTCCCTGGTCCACCATGGCGTTCAGGATGATATGGGCGTTGTCCTCGGGAGTGTTGTTCACGGTATCAAGGGTGATCTCCGGGCTCAAGGGGGGCTCATAGGGGTCGTCGATACCAGTGAATCCCTTGATCTCGCCGCGGCGGGCCTTGGCATACATGCCCTTGTAGTCGCGCTGCTCGCAAACCTCCAGGGGCGTGTCGACGAAGACCTCGACGAAATGCTCGCTGCCTACCATATTGCGCACGTCGTTGCGGGTGGCCCGGTAGGGGCTGACCGCGGCGCAGATCACGCTCCCGCCGTGGCGGACTATTTCGGCGGCCACGAAGCCGATGCGACGGATGTTGACGTCGCGGTCTTCCTTGCTGAATCCCAGGCCCTTAGAGAGGTGGGTGCGCACCACGTCGCCGTCCAGCACCGTGACCTGGCGGCCATGCTCCAGCAGGAGTTGGGTGAGCACCTCGGCGGTGGTGGATTTTCCCGCCCCGCTCAGCCCGGTGAACCAGATGCACACCCCCTGTTTGTGGCGCGGGGGATAGCTCTCCGACAGGATCTCAGCCACCTCGGGCCGGGTGAACCATTCGGGCAGCAGCAAGCCATTGTTCAGGTAGTCGTTGCGTACCTGGGTGCCCGAGATATCGGCGGTGCGGGTGCCAGGAGAGACCCTCGACACCTCTTCATAGCGGTCCTCATCCGGCAGGTAGACGAATTGGCGGAAGGGCACCATCTTGACGCCGATTTCGGTCTCGTACTGTGCCACCAATTCCTGGGCATCGTAGGGGCCGTAGAAGGGCTTGCCCGCAGAGTCGTTGCCGGGGCCGGCGTGATCGCGGCCGACGATCAAGTAGTTGGCGCCATAGTTGCGACGGATGATGGCGTGCCACAGCGCCTCGCGGGGTCCGGCCAGGCGCATGGCCAGGGGCAGCAGGGACAACAGGATGCGGTCCCGGTCATAGTGGCGGTCGGCCAGGGCCCGATAGGTACGCACTCGGGTAAAGTGGTCCACGTCGCCGGGCTTGGTCAGGCCTACCACGGGGTGCAGCAAGAGCACGCCGTCAACCTCCTGGGCCGCACGCTTGGTCAGCTCCTCGTGCACCCGGTGGAGGGGGTTGCGGGTCTGGAACGCCACCACGTTGCCATGTCGCATCTTGGCCAGGCGGGCCCTGGTCTGGGTCGGGGTCAGGCGCAGGTCCTGGAAGTCGTGGTGCTTGGGCAGCTGCAGTACCTGTAGGCGTCCTGCTATGTTCAGCTTGCCCCAGCGATGCATCTCAGACACCAGGGGATGGCGCAGGTCCTCCGTGCCGAAGACCTTCTGTGCGGTCTCGGCCAGATCCCACTCATAGATCTCCTCGATGGTCATCACCGCCAGCAGCTCGTTCTTGGCGTTGCGCAGGGCGATGTCCTGGTCCAGGGCGATAGCCGGGCCCGGCTCTACGGGGAGGGTCACCGGGATGGGAAACACGGCGCCGTTGACCAGGCGCATCTCATGGAGCACGCGCTGGGTGTCGGCCTGGCCCATGAACTGGTCCAGGGGCGAGAACGCACCTACGGCCAGCAGCTCCAGGTCGCATACGACGCGCTCGGTGACCTGGATAGAGGGCAGGCTGCTGGCGTGGGCCTTCAACTCATCCCTGGCCTCAGTGGCCGCCAGGAGGTCTACCAATACATCGCCGTAAGGAGAGATCAGGGCTGCAGCTCGGTTCATGATAGCAATCCTATGCTTCTGAGTCCCGGGGCTTGTGACTCCCCGGGCAAAAAGTAACCTGGGCTCGGCGGTCGGCCCAGGCTGGTCGGGTTCGGCATCCACTGGCTACGGCACGGTGCCATGAGGTGGCGGCTGTGGCCAGGCAGCCAGGATTGTAACCCCGCCCCAAACGACTGTCAAGTCTCACGGTCCAGGTAGACCACCACATAGTCCTCGCCCTGTTCGGGATGGTGCTCGAAACGGTAGGGCAGCCGTGACATCAGGTATTGGGTTGCGCGATTGGCGTAGTGCACCCAGGCGATGAACTCCTTGATCCCTATTGCCCGGGCCACCTCCACGGCTTGCGCGATCAGCTCCCTGCCCACGCCATAGCCCTGCCAGTCGTCCCGCACGACGATGGCGACTTCGGCGTGATCGCTGTCGCCCTGACGCCGGAAGCGCGCCACGGCGATGATGGTCTCGCCGCGATTCTCCTCGTCGACCACGCCGACCAGGGCGACGTGGTTGCGGTCGTCGATGTCCAGGTAGGCTGGCAGCTGCGCAACCAGTTCCTCATCCGACACCGTAGTGACTGGCACATGGAAGCGATAGTAGCGGCTCTCGGGCGAGAGGCGCTTGAACAGGTCAATCAGCCGTTCGCCGTCGTCCGGCCGCAGGAGCCGCACACCGACGGTGCCCCGGCGAGTCTCGATATCCTGGAGCCTGACATCTGCCAGTGCCAAGAGTGCTGCCTATTCTATGATGGTGTGCCGGCGCTAATTCTGGACGCGGCTAGCGGCCATGATGGCTGCACCGCGCACGCCGGCGTGGTCGCCCAGGCTGGCAGGGACGATCCGCACCCGGGCGGCATCCTTCTGTTGCAGGAACAGGGGCCGGGCCATGTCGCCGATAGGGTCGACGAAGCTCTGGCCCAGGGCCTCTACCACGCCGCCGCCCAGCACCACGGTCTCGGGATCGAAGAAGTTCACGATGCTGGCCACGGCCACCCCGAGGTAGAACTGGACTTTCGTGATCACGTCGATCATCAGGGGGTCTTTCATGGCCAGGGCATCGGCGATGACGCCGCTGGTCAGCCGTTTCTGCTTAGACGAGGCGATCAGCTGGCCCACTGCCGAGGACTGGCCGGTGGCGAGCGCCACCTGGATCTCCCGTTCCATGGCCGTGCGGCTGGCCAACGCCTCGAGGCAGCCCTGGCGGCCACAGCCGCACAGGGGGCCATTGGGCACCACGGTCATGTGGCCGATCTCTCCGGCGGCGCCCCGGAAGCCCCGGTGCAACTGGCCATCGACGATCAGGCCGCCACCGATTCCGGTGCCGATGAAGATGGCCACCATGTGCTGGGAGCCCTGCCCTGCGCCGCTGATATATTCCCCCAGGGTACCCAGGTTGACGTCGTTGTCTACGAACACCGGCATACCGAGGGCCTTGGACAGCCGCGGGCCAAGGGGAACCTCCTCCCACTGGGGCAGGTTGGGCGGACTGTAGACGATCCCCTGGTCCGAATCCACCGGTCCGGGAGCGCCGATACCAGCGGCTATCACCGTGGAGGGCCGGACACCGCTCTCGGCGATGGCCTCCTTCGCGACCTCTACGATGCGCTCGATGACCACCTCGGGGCCGCCCTCGGCCCGGGTAGCCTTCTTTTCGTCGGCCAGCAGGGTGCCCTCCTCGTCCACCACCGCGGCGAGGATCTTGGTGCCACCCAGGTCAATGCCCAGGTGATAGCTCTCCTTCCCCTTGCTCTTGTCGTTCTTTGCCATTGCTACCTTCCTTCCTGGTCCAGGTGGCCTGGAGCTACCAGCCGAAGCGTTGCTCCTGCCAGTATTCGCCTTCCATGTGGTAGCCGTTGCGTTCCCAGAAGCCGGGGCGGTCGCCGGCCATGAACTCAATGCCACGGATCCACTTGGCGCTCTTCCAGAAATAGCGCTTGGGCACCAGCAGGCGCAAGGGCCAGCCGTGTTCCGGGTCCAGCGGCAGGCCATCGTAGGCCCAGGCGAACATGGTGTCGTCGTCGTCGAGGACGTCAAGGCCGATGTTGGTAGTGAAGCCATGCTCGCAGTGCGCCATCACGTGCGTGGCATCGGGCTTGGGCTTGACGCCCAATTCGCGCAGGAAGTCGCGCCACAGCACGCCACTCCAGGAGGTGTCGAGCTTGCTCCAGCGGGTCACGCAGTGGATGTCCGTGGTCAGGGTGGTCTCGGGCAGGCTGCGGAACTGCTCCCAACTCAACTGCAGGGACTGCTCCACCAATCCGAACACGCGGAAGTCCCAGGTGGCCAGGTCGACCTGCGGCACCGAGCCATAATGTAGCACCGGAAAGCGCTCGGTCACGAACTGTCCCGGAGGCACGCGGCCCCCCAGGTTGTCGTCCGGACGGCGGGTGACTTTTTTCAGGCGCTCTACGCGCTTCAGTGGATTCTCCAAGGTGGCTTATCTCCTCATGGCCAGGTCGAACTCCGCCAGCACCGGCAGGTGATCGGAGGCCAGGGCGGTCTCCTCGGTCTCCCAGGGCCGGCACCAGTGCAGGCTCGGGGCCAGGGAGGTCGAGACGAAGATATAGTCGATGCGCACCTGGGGTGCAGCCGACGGAAAGCTGGGCGCAGGACTGCCCCCTGCGGCACAGGCATCCACGTAGTGGCCCCGCAGCAATCGCGGCACAACCTGCGGCTCCTCCTCGGCCAGATGGGCCAGGTCTTGGATGCCGGCCAGCGCGGCCACCGCCTCGGGCCGGCCTGCGTAATCGCCGGGAGCCACGGCATTGAGGTCTCCCATCAACAGGTGGGGCCGGTTGCGGTCCCTCACCGTCCACTGCAGGGCCGCCAAAAGCTGGGTGAGCCGCACTGCCTCACGGTAGTGATCCAAGTGGGTCACGTAGACCGAGAGGGTGGCACGGCCATCGGGCAGCAGGATGCGGGCCTCCAGCAGCCCGCGCTGCTCGTGCCCTTCCACGGAGGTCAGGTGGTGTCCAGCGTGAGCGAGCAGGGGATAGCGGGTCAGCAGGGCATTGCCGTAGGAGGCCAGGGGAGCGAAGGCGAACTGGGGGGTCAGCGCCACCCCAAACGCCATGTCCATGTCGAGGGCGCTGGCCAGGGACTCCAATGCCGCCAGGGTCTGGCCAGGCGGCACCAGGGGATGGTAGACCTCGTTGAGGCCGACCACGTCGGCGGCGCTGGCCTGGATGATCCGCCCCAGCCGCGGCACATCGATCTGTCCATCTGATCCGCGCCAGCCGTGGATGTTGTAGGTTAACACTCGCATGGCCGGATCGATGAGCTGGAATTAGCCGGCGCAGGGCCGGTGCTGGCCGTTAGAAGCGCCAGTCCAACTCCGCCACCAGGGGCAGGTGATCGGATGCCATCAGGGCCTTGTCCGTGCTCAGCGTGTAACAGGAAAGCAGATCAGGGGCCAGGGTCTCCGGGGCGAAGATGTAATCCAGGCGCAGGATTTGTAACCGGTAATTGAAAGTGAAGGAAGACCCCACACCGGCGTGCGCAAAGGCATCAATGTACCCCATGTTGCGCAGCCAGCGCACCACCGGTGGCACCAGCGGGTGCCTGTGGCTCTTGCGCGGGGTATGGGTATTGAAATCACCCATCAGAAGGTGGGGATCCCTATCCTCGCGGCGCAGCCGCTCCACAATGCCTCGCAGCTGCCACAGCCGTGTGCCCTCGAAGGCATGATCCAGGTGCGTCGAGTAGATGGTGAAGTGCCGGCCCAACCCGGTGCGCATCCTGGCCACCAGCAGGTTCCGCTCTTGGGTCATGGGAATGCGCGGCAGGTGATGGTTGCTGTTGGCCACAATGGGAAAGCGGCTGAGCACGGCGTTGCCCACGGGTCCCCACCAGCCGGACCGTTGCACCAGCCGGTCACTCTCGCCGAAGGCCCAGTGCATGCCGAGCCGTTCGGCCAGCTCGGCCAGGGGCTCACGGTAGCCCACGTTGGTATATACCGGATGCAGCACTTCGTTCAGAGAAACTACGCTGGCGCCGCTGTGTTCGATGACATCGGCCAGCCGCGCGACATCCATACGGCCATCCTGGCCTTCCCACATGTGGACGTTATAAGTCAGTACTTTCATCATGATCCTAGATACAACGACTCGCCGTGATCGATCCATTGAGTGCAACAGAAGGGATTGTAGCCATGCCTCACATTCTTGTCAATCGCTGCCACCCGCGATTTCCACATTCCCGGTGTCAAGAACCCCGCACCCGGTGTGCATAACTTTCCGTGCCATGGCTTACCACTTTTGCCGGTAGCCCTGCTATCCGTCTACATGTGGGGGGGCGCCCCGTCAACGACTCTAGATAGAGACGGATGCCCGACCCGGATCGAAAAGGGTGGCTTCTCTAGGCTGTCCGGGCCAGGATGCGGAACCCACAGGGTTATCCACTGCAGCCCCTGACAACTGGTTTGTCCTGGCCCCTACAGAAAGATATCGCTAGACCTATATCACTAGATGTAGGGACTGCGCTGTAGGTTACACGCGGTTTCCACATTTCCACTGCGCCTACTACGACTACTATAACAATAAAATAACCAAGGGTGAAGAATACGCTAACGGGCGGATGCGCAGTCAGGGGCAGGGATAGCGGGCCGAAGAAGCCACCTGCCCGTGCGAATTGGCAATGGCCTATCCCTTTGGTACAATGAGCCTGTTCCCGATGGACATCAGAAAGGACACAGCCTAGTGAACTCGGCGTCGCTTCGCATGCTTTTCCGCCCGGGGCTGGGCGCAGCCGTCTTGCTCTGGATTCTCCTTGCCGTGACCGCCCTGGCCCAAGACTCGGCGCCTCAGCTCTCCGACCTGCAGATTGGAGTCTGGCCGGAGTACGATCAGCCCAGCGTGCTGGTTATCTACGACGGAACCCTCGCCGCTGATGTGAGCTTGCCCCGCCAGCTCCGGTTGCCACTCCCGGCCGGGGCGACGATCAACGCGGTGGCCTATCGCAGTGAGGAAGGCCAGCTGATGACCCTGCCCTGGGAAGTCGAGAGTTCAGACCAGGGCGCCGTGGTGGTCTTTGAGACGGAGCAGCCGCGGTTTGTGGTGGAGTACTATGCCGAAGGTATTGCGCCCCCGCCCCAGCGCAGCTTCGACCTGGACCTGGGATTGCCGGCAGCCGCCCGCCAGGTGACGTTAGCGGTGCGCCAACCGGCAGGGGCCAGCAACATGCGCATCGACCCGGACCTGGCCGCGGCGGGGCTTGACGACCTGGGAAATCCCCAGTACACCGCGGCCCTGGGGGCCAGGGAGGCTGGAGACGTCATTCAGCTGTCGGTGGGCTATGACAAGGCAGACGATGTGCCCTCGCTGGCTGCGGTTCCGGCGGCAACCACAGGTGCGCAGCCAGGGCCGGCCCAGGAGGATAGCGCGGGTGTGCCCGACTGGGTGGCCGTGGCTGCCGGCGTGGCCCTGGGCCTGGCTGTGGCCGCTGGAGCGATCTATCTGATCAACCGGTCGCGCCAATCGGGCGGTGTCTCCAGGCAGGCCCGGCGGCGCAAGGCGCGCCAGGCCGGGCGAAGCGGCGAGCCACGGGAGCCCAAGCCGGCGCAGGGTGGCGGCGGGCAGGACCAGTTCTGCCGGCAATGCGGACAGCGGTTCACCAGCAGCGACCGTTTTTGCCGCAACTGCGGGGCAGCCAGGCAGTAGGTGGCGAGCAGGTCCAGGAGACAGCAGTGCCCTCCGCTCGCTGCAGTGACTGCCGAGAGGACCAGGAGGACGACATGGCGATCGAGCGCATCGGAGTGTTGACCAGCGGTGGCGATTCCCAGGGCATGAATGCCGCGATTCGAGCGGTGGTGCGCGGCGGCATCAGCCGGGGCCTGGAGGTATTCGGCATCTACGATGGTTGGGAGGGAGCCGTGCAGGGCGGGTCCAAGATCAAGCCTCTGACCTGGCGCGATGCCGGAGGCATCCTGCAGCGCGGGGGCACCATCCTGGGCACGGCGCGCTCCGCAGCCTTTCGCACTCGCGAGGGGCGCAAGCAGGCCGCGCTCAACCTGTTGCACCAGGGCATCGGCGGCCTGGTGGTGATCGGCGGCGACGGATCCCTGACCGGCGCCAAGGTATTGACCCACGAATGGGCGGAGCTGCTGCAGGAGCTGGCCGTGGAGGGACGAATCGATCTGCCCGACGGCCGGGCGCCGGCCAGCATGCGCGTGGTGGGCCTTCCGGGCTCCATCGACAACGACATCTACGGCACGGATATCTCCATCGGCGCGGACACGGCCCTGCAGACCATCGTGCGGGCCGTGGACCAGCTGGGATCCACGGCGGCTTCCCATCAGCGCACCTTCATCGTGGAGGTGATGGGGCGCAACTCCGGCTACCTGGCCCTGACCAGTGCCCTGGCCAGCGGCGGCCACTGGGTGTTGATCCCGGAGGAGGAGATGGACCCGCGCTGGCACCAGAAGATGGTCAGCGCCCTGCAACAAGGACGGGAGGCTGGCCGCCGGCACGCTACGGTGATCTTTGCCGAGGGCGCCCGCCACACCGACGGCCTGCCCATCCAGGCGGAGACCATCCAGGGCATCCTGGAGAAGCGGATGGGGGTAGAGGCGCGGGTGACGGTCCTGGGGCATGTGCAGCGCGGGGGCACCACCAGCGCCTTCGATCGCATCCTGGCCACGCGGCTGGGCGCAGCCGCGGTGGATCACCTGCTGGATACCCCCCCGGAGACCCCGCCTTCCATGGTTGGTCTGGTCAACAACGAGGCCACCGCCACGCCGCTGGACGAGGTCGTCAGCAAGAGCCAGGCCGTGGCCAAGGCCCTGGAAGCGGGCGATTACGCCACGGCCCTGGGGCTGCGCGGCCACAGCTTCCGCGACCAGCTTGACCTGCTGAAGACCCTCACCCAGGCCAGCCCGGCTGCGGCCCCCGAGGGCTCCGGCTGCGTGGCCATCGTCACCGCCGGCGCCGATGCCCCGGGCATGAACGCCGCGGTGCGGGTGGCGGTGCGCCAGGCGCTGAACGCCGGCATGCGCGTCGTGGCCGGGATCAACGGCTTCCGGGGCATGGTCAACGGCCAGATTCAAGAATTGGACTGGATGTCGGTAAGCGGTTGGGTGTCGCAGGGAGGAACCCTGCTGGGCTCAGGCCGCTATGACTTTGGCCCGGGGGATTGGGGAAACCTGGAGAAAATGCTACAGCGCCACGATGTGCGCG
>JAULUH010000325.1:0-5204 GCA_032111745.1 Anaerolineae bacterium
GGAAGTCACCGAGCACTTCACACCATCAGGAGTGGTGTAAGTGCGTTCTTCTGAGCTGTCGTTGCGGATCAGCTCGAAGCGAGGTAACCCCTGGATGCGCTGCGGTTCAAGCATCGGTGGAGTAGTCGATGCCGGGTTGCGGCGTGAGCAAGGCGTTGAAGTCGACTTGAAAGAGCTCGGTGAACCGCTGGAGCAGCTCGGGGTCCAGATAGTGGTTCCGGCCGCTGCGAATCCGGTTGACCGCTGTGGGGCTCACGCTGAGCAACGTGGCCAACTGAGCAGTGGACCAGCCCCGCTTGAAGGCGTTGACGTCGACGTTGCGGCCGTAGATGGCCAACAGAGATGCGGTGTGGGACGACATGGATCGAATCATGAAAATGGGCGGGGGAGGCCCCGCCCTGTTCTTGAATTGGATGTTCAGCCCTGAGGCTTTTCGAAGGGATCCTTACCGTCGAACAGCAACTCGAGGTTGCAGTAGAGCTCGTCGTATTCAGCGACGACCGCAGCGGCCGGGGCCTTCGGTGGGGCAGGAGCCAGGGTGTACTCGGTCTTGAGGCCGGAGCCTTTGCGAGTCAGCTTGATGTCGTAGCCGCAGGGATCGCCGTAGTCGGTGTCCTGGATGTACTTGAACAGCGTGTTCATCAGACCCTTTTGGGTCAGCTGCAGGATCTTGAAATCTTCAGCTTGGTAGTCGTAGACAAGACCTGTGATGAAACGCTTCACGCTCGGATTGCCGCTTTCGTCAAACTTGACGTTGCCGGGAAGGTCAGCGTCACCAGGCTTGTCGCGGAAACGAACAGGCTTGTTGTCGACCGTCCACACTTCATAACCGGTGATGCCGGTGCCGAAGAAGCGGTAGCGGTGCTCCTTGCCCTCGTCGAGCTTGGATGGGTTGACGTAGCGACCGGAAGACGTCTCCTTGGAGACCTCTTCAACGGTCTCGGGGGCGAGCCAGGGGGCAGCAGCGGTAGGCATAGCAGGTAAGCGAAAAGAGGTGGGTAATCAAGTCGGACTCGTCTCGGTCGAGGCTGCAGCTGTGGTCAGCTGAAACACGGCGTCGGATGGAATCACCAGTGCGTGGATGTGATTACGAACAATTTGCTCGCAAACTTCCGAGGGAGACGAGTCCGCGCACGTAGCGAGGTCGAGCAGGTGGCGGTAAGCGGTGTCTGTGAGATACAGATGGCGTTTGACCTTGGGCTCTCCGTAGGCGCGGTGGCGCGTTTTGGAGAACTGCATCGACTCATCAGACATTAGGACAGGACAGGAGATGGGTCAACCCATTCTGTACGGGTTGGAAGCCTCCGATCGAATCAGCGTCGAATTTCCCTGAGAAGTGCCTCCTCGTCTGAGAAGGTCCCGCCCAGGGAGGCCAGCAGGGTGACCAAGTTCTGCAGCTCAGGCTCCAGTTCGTCCGCTGTCAGCGGTTCGGCGAGCAGGGTCATGCGGCGCACCCGCTCCAGCCGGGCGGGCTCCTGCGTGGTGTAGGTCGCCAGAACGCCGGCCATGTCTTCGACCGGGTCCATGCCCCGCTCCATCATCAAGCGCCGGATCAGGCGGCCCAGGCGGCGGGACATCAGCTCCGCCTGGTCGGGCGGGATGCGGACGAGGCCCAGGTCGAAGTCACGAGGCACCCGGTAGCCGCAGAAGACCTCGAAGAACCATCCGACAGACGGAGGTTTGCCGTCCTCGGTGATGGCCTCGGCTTCGCGGTAATCGTTGCTGCTGGTGGAGCCGGGGAGCAGCGCCCGCTCCTGGTTGTAGCACCAAACGTAGTAGTTCAGCCGTTCTATCGCGACGAATGTGCGTGGGCCCGGGTTGCGCGTGGAGCCTCGGCGGAGGTTGGCGATCTGGCTGCTGTGGAGCCAGCCTTCAGAGCCACCCATGCAGCCCCGGGCCAGCTTGGTCATGACGGGGTGAGACCAGCCGTTGCCGTCCATCCAGCGAGTGAACATCCGACAGAAGACGAGGGCACCGGAGGCGTACGCATCAATAGCTGACCCCGGTTCATCACTTAGAGCTGCCAAATTTTGGATGGTATCTGCCATAAAACGAGCTGACTAAGACGTGGCGTGTCTCAGATAGTACTAGATACAGCTCAGCGGCCGTCAAGCTCGGTCAAATTCGTTGTATCTCGGTCACTAGCGTTACTGCACAGGGCTGGACGCTACTGGTAGTGTCCTGAACGGGTCACGAGACCCCGGTGCATAAAAAAGCGCCTCGGTGCAACCCGGGGCGCTTCGGTGCCTTAACAATTCCGCTCGAATTTACATGATTTCGTCCCCCCGCAACGCCGAGGGCGTTGATTTCTCCGGCTCGCCCATCGTCCAGGTCCAGCGCGGCATCTTCCCCGACTGGTGGTGCTTCGTGCCCGTCGCCGGCAAGGCCACCTACCTCAAGGAGTGGGCCTCCAAGCCCCTGCCACGCGAGAAGCTCCTCGAGGAGTACAAGAGCAAGGTCGCCTATCGCGGCCTCGGGGTCGTCACCGGTGAGTTCTCCGGCGGCCTGATCGCCATCGACATCGACGGCCACGAGGCCGATGCACGCTTCCAGGCTGTCGCCGGCGGCGGCTACGAGGCCCACGGCGAGGAGTCCACCATGAGCTGGACCTCAGGCAAGCCCGGCCGCCGGCAGATCTTCTACCGGATCCCGGCCTCGATGGTGCCCGAGATGCGGCACATCAAGACGGTGATCCTCCGGTTGGACGGCACCTGGCACCTGGGCCAGGGCGACATGGCCCGGGCCGCCGGGGTGAAGCCCGATCCTTCCGCTCTCGGGGAAGGCGCCTACCAGGAGCCTCCCTACGAGGAGGTGGTGCTCAGGTTCAACGCCTGTCAGAGCGTGGTGCCGGGGAGTCCGCATCCAGATACGCACAAGCTCTACCAGTGGCTCAACTACAACCACGGCCAGGTCGAGCTCGCACCCCAGTGGATCCTCGATGTCCTGCGGGACTTCCGCCAGCCGCTCCGCTGGCTCTCCGAGGACGATCTCAAGGCCCTGGACGACGAGGTCGGCGAGACCCTGGTGCCGCCCAAGCAGATCCGGGGCTGGTTCTTCAAAGAGGAGATCCAGCAGCTTCTCATGCCCCGGCTGGAAGACCTCGTCTTCAACCACGACTGCTTCGATCAGTACGGCTGGCGCAGCCGGGAGGGGAGCAACCCGCAGCGGATGAGCGGCTGCCCCTGGCACGGCGGCCAGAGCGGCACGGCGTTCCAGTACTCGACGCTCACCGGCTGCTGGGACTGCAAGAGCTGCGCCGTCGGCGGTGACGTCCTGGATTTCATCCACAAGATCCGCAAGGACGACATCAACGCGACCCGGCCCCAGGGGCAGGCGCTGGAGACCTACGTGGCGGAGATCGCTTCCGGCCTCGGGTTGGAGTACCCCGCCTGCGCCAAGGTCACCGAGGTCCACACCAGGGAGGAACCGCTGCGGCGGATGACGGGCACGGAGTTCTTCACCTGTGCGAAGCGGATCCTCGATGAGATCGAGAACCCCGAGGCCGCCCACTTCAAGCTGATGGAGATGGCCCGGGACTCGGGCCTCAGCCACGTCTTCCGCTCGGGCCTGCAGATCGAGTCGGCGCTCGAGCGGTATCTGGTGAGCGAGCGGCAGCACCGGGACGATCCGAACTGGCAGACCAACGCACGCGGCAACCGCGAGTACCTGATCCCCGACTTCATGTCGCGGCCCAGCACGATCCTGTTCCACGCCAGGGGCGGTCTCGGGAAGACGAGGATCGCAGTGCTGCTCTCGAAGATCATCGGCCGGCAGGACACGCTGAAGATCCGGGGGCTGGATGTGAAGCCCACGCGCTCGGGGAATGTCCTGTTCATCGGCACCGACATGAGCCCGACGGACTACGCCGAGTACCTGGACCAGCAGGAGATCGACAGCAGCGGGGCCGACAAGTGGTTCATCTTCAAGCCCTACTGGCAGCAGAGCCAGTACCGGAGGCTGCTCAAGTGGCTACAGGAGTACAAGCCGGCCCTGGTGGTGATCGACTCGCTCAGCTCGGTGTCCACTGCCGTGCCGGCCAAGGAGTACGAGAAGGAGTACGCCAACACCCTGTACCGGATCGCCCAGGAGAACGGGGTGGAGTTCCCGGCGACGACCTTCCTGGTGATCCACCACAACACGAAGGACGGCACCAAGTTCCGGGGCACCGATGCGCTGCGCAACGCCGTGCATGAGACCTGGGAGCTCAAGGAGCTCTCCGACGAGGAGCGCCGGGAGTACGGCAGCCGCTCGCTGATCCTCCAGATCGAGAAGTGCCGGGGTCAGCGCTCGGGGGACCGGTTCCTCATCCAGGAGGACATCGAGGAGGTGCTCAGCCTGGAGGACCTCACGCCGACGGTGTCGAGGGAAGATCACGGGCTCGGGGACGAGACACCGAGGACGATCGTGCTGGGCCTGCTGAAGGAGGCGGAGGAGCCGATGTCGGTGAAGGATCTGCGGTATGCGCTGAATGCCCGGGTGAGGGGGCAGCGGGCCGGGGATGGGCTGGTGAGTGCGAGAACGGTGCGGCGGTGGGTGGATGGCTGGAGAACTGCCGGCCTCGTGGAGGAGGTGGGCACGAGACGCCCGGGACCGGGTGCAGGGAGGCCAGAACCCATCTACAAGTGTGCAACCTCTATATATGGGGGTAAGGATGTCCGTAATACCCCTGATTTCTTCCAAACCTCTTCTGCTGGAAGGGAAGTAATTACGGACAGGGGTGTGACCGTAATTCCTGTGGCCACAATGGAACCCCTCTCCCCCGAGCACGTCTCAGATGAGACGAGTGAGTCAAAGGTCGAGCTGAGCTCCCCAGAGGATGAGGTGACCTATGAGGCTCTGAAGCCGGCCTCGGGGGGATCCCTCGGAATAATGGTCATTGAGGCCGATCCAGAAGGTGTGTCCGTAATTCCCTCAGAGGAAATCGAGGTGGGGGAAGGGATTTCGGAGAATCAAGCGGGAATTACGGACACGCTCAGGCACATAGAAAGGGAAGCGCCTCTCGAGCCGGCAGCCGTCTCTCCCGAGGACGCTCCCATTGGTCAACCCATGACCGCTGAAGCGTCTCCCCCCGAGGACGAGCCCCTGGCGGCCTGGCGACGGCTCATGGACGACGGCGAGTGGAGCCTGGAAGGGTTTCTGCAGGGGTGACCAGTACGGGACAGGGTGGTTGTTGAACTGCCCTGTCCCTGATAAGCTGCACATTG
>JAULUH010000326.1:0-2217 GCA_032111745.1 Anaerolineae bacterium
TGGCAGCACCCCCGGCCGGAATTCCAGAAGCGGACTGGCTGGCAACTCCAGCCAGCGTCGGAACGCTGATTCTCGCTCAGCAGCAGGAGATTCAGGCACTCAGGCAAGAGAATGGGGAGCGTCGGGTCCAGCTCACTTCCCTGCGAGCGAGCTTTCATAGCTGCGGCAGCGAATCGGCCGTAGCTTGCGCAACTCCTCGAAACCGCCTGAATGGCAGCGTTATCCGAAGAATGACCAGGATCGCCACCAGCAGCATCCACAACTGCGGGAGGCGCAGCCCGCGGCGCATGCGTCAGCCGGGTAGCACCTTGAGAAAGCTGATCAGATCGGTCGCGGCAGTTGGGATTTGGAGTAGGGCGGCGAAGGCCTAGAAGCATGATCTGGACAGCAAACCGCCGTTGCAGAGGGTTCGCCAGGGCTACTGAGACAGACGCCTTCTAATGGGCCCTGTTCTTCAGGGGAGACTGAGAGAACGGCGCAGTGATTTGGATCATCGCGCGGTCGGACCGGTCGGACCCCACCTCACTCCTCCTCTTCCCCTCCCACCGGCACCAGGCGGATCTGCTTACGCCCCAGCTTGATTTCAAATTCATCCCCCGGCTCCAGGTCCAGCATGGCGGTGTAAGCCTTGCCCACCAGCAGGTTGCCGTTGAACTGCACCCGCGCCGTGTAGCTGAGCTTGCGGCCCGCCTTGCCGACACCCCGGCCGCCTTCCCCGAGGCTGACCCCTTTGGCCTCCAGCAGCGCCTCATAGAAGGCGGTGAAGTTCAGCCGTTCGCCGCCGTCCTTCTTGGTGCTGACGTAGCCGCACTCGCGCACCATGTCGGACTTGGAACCATCGCCCATCTCCTTGACCTTGGCGAGCAGTTCAGATCCTGTAAGCATGGTTCTTCCTTCGGTTTTTTCACCCTACAGGGCAAGCCGGCGTTGCCTAGCCGCTCCTCGAATGCATGGCAGCGGAGCTAGCGAACGGACGCAACCGCTGCCAGCCAGCGGGTCGGCAGCGGCAAAGAATTCACAACACCTGGATTCGGGCGGCGGCGCCCCAGATGCGGCGCTGATTGGCGGCCAGCAGTAGCGCTTCTGTGCGCGGCAGATAGTGCGGCTCGGCGCTGATGTGGCCCTCGCGATCAAGAAACAGCACCCGCAACAGGCGACCTGCATGATCCAGAAGCTGCAGCGAGATGATGTGGATTGAGCACTGCCGCTCTGCCTGACAGCGACGGGCCAGGCGAGTGGAGGTGAGCAGGCGTGCCATGGAGGAGAGGGCGGACAACACCGCCGACCAAGCCCCGGAGAAGCTGTTGCCGCGCCAGGGGCCGAGTGCAGCGAGGACTTGCTTTCAGCCCTTGCGCGGTGCGCGTGCCGGGGCAGGCCGGGTGGGTGGTTGCCCGATTCATGGCATTCGCCTCAGCCACTGACTGCCACCCCCGAGCGCTGCTCCGGCCTCTCCCACAGTGCCCGCGCCGACGGGGCGGCGCCGGGCGCGGGGTCGGTGTCCTTCGCACACGCCTCGATGGCGATCAGCACCGCTCCCCGCTGCGAGATCCGCGGCCTGGTGATGCACGTCTACCCGGATGGCATCAAGGCCTACGGCCACGAGCGCCACACCGTCTACCTCGGCCGCCGCGGCAAGCCCGTCCGCAAGCTGCGCTTCATGCCGATGGCCCGCGCCCTTGAGCTGGCCCGCAAGCTGCAGGGCACCCCTGGCGCCACGGTGTCGGTGATCTGAGGCTGCGGCCTCCGCCGGCCGGGGTTGCCCGGCCGGCTTCCCTCAGGACCCTCAGGTGAAACAGTCCGCGTGCTCCGCCATCCCCACATGCACTGTGCCCATGAAGAAGGGCCCCCCGTCGGGAGGGCCCTTGGGCCGGTTGCCGGGCTTTGGACTACACCGTCCGGGTCGTGGCCTCTGATTCATCCATAACCGAGCTGGCCAGCCAGGTCAGTACGGCAACAGGAACAGCGTGTGCGGCATACCGGCAACCCCATCGAAACCGCCCCTGGCGGTCAGCCCGCCAGATCCAGCCACCAGCCGGTGCCGGGGCCCTCGACCATCCAGCGGCGGCCCCAGTTCTTGATCGAGTAACGGAGCTTGCGGCCGCTGCCGATCGCGGTGCTTACGTAGCCGCCGCCGATCAGCAGGGCTTCGCCGTTGGGGTCGTGCATCCACACCGCTTCGCGGGCCGGATCCCAGCCGATCACCAGGCTCCAGTGGCC
>JAULUH010000327.1:0-579 GCA_032111745.1 Anaerolineae bacterium
CTGGCCCTGGGCCAGCGTGTCCTGGTGGTGCTGGAGGACAAGGCCTACGCGATTGGCTGGGTGGGCGGGACGGAGGCCGAGGCCGTGGCGCCGGTCACGCAGCGTGCGCCGGCCGTAGGGGAGCCAGCTGCCCCGGCAGGCTCCTCGCCCATCTGTCCGGCCACGGTGGGCGTGGCGCTGATCGGATTGCTGGCGGCGGGGTTGCCAGCACGCCTGCGCGCTGGCAGGCGATAGGCTTTGGCGGGCGGGGCTGCCTCAGCCCCGCCTGCCGTTCCAGCCAATGCACCCTGGGCCAGTGTCCTGCTGGCCTGGCCTGTCATCGATGGTGCGATTGCATGGATGTGCCACACCGTTCCCCTGGTAGGGGCGGGGGGCCAACAGCATAGCGCGATCACGGGCAACCTGGTGTCACGAACGACTAAACTGATTCCACGATGAAATCCGCAGTCGCCAACCAGGGAACCATGTAGATTTCACCCTGGACTCAGTTTAGGAGGTGGGTGGCGGGGTGCGGGGCACAGGCCAGATCACGCGAGTGCCACGACTGGGCGGGGACGGAGCCCCGCACCCTACGAGGGG
>JAULUH010000327.1:589-13177 GCA_032111745.1 Anaerolineae bacterium
GCTAAACTGATTCGGGTGTATTGAATCTGGTTGATCCTATCATTGCGAGGAGGCCGCCGACGAAGCAATCTCCTGTAATCATCGCGGAGATTGCTTCGCCGCAGACGGCTCGCAATGACGGGGCCAACCAGTTTCAAATGCACCCAACTGATTCCACGTTGAAATCCGCAGTCGCCAACTAGGGAACCATGTAGATTTCACCCTGGACTCAGTTTAGGAAGGGATAGAGGTTCTGACGCAGCCACGGGGGGCGGCCGAGGTACGGGGTAGGAGCCAGTCCAGACGGGTGCCACGACGGGGCGGCCACGGAGGGCACGCCCCTACCATGAGAACGGCACGGCGTATCCATACGGCACGGCGTAGAGGCGGATGTCAACATCTCGCAGGGTGCATTGTGCGAGCACCGTTGCCACCCACAATAGTGCCAACGGCGTGAACACCCAGGCCCTGGCTACCAGCTTCTGCAAGGAAGTGGGCCTGACCGGCTCGGACCTGGCCTGGTGCGTTGATCACGTTGAGCCGACGCTGCTGGGCATCTTCCACGGCAGCTGATTCGCCTGAGATCGTTTAGCCAAAGAACGCCCCGCCATTACGGCGGGGCGTTCTTGCTGCGCCAGAGATGTTGTGTCGATGGAGGGAGCAAGACCCCCACCGTAGCGAGTCCTGCCGCTGCCTTCCGGCCTACATCAGGCCCAGGCGTTCGAGCAGATCCTTCAGGTCGTCGAGGGTGCCCTGGTCGAAACGCGCGTAGGGCTCGCGCACCTTGGGCGAGGCGATCACCCCGCGCAGGTAGTAGATCTGCTTGCGCAGGGCCAGGTTGATGCGGGCCTGGTTTTCGAAGCGCATCAGGGTGCAGTAGCGATCGAACACCTCGGTGGCACCGGCGATATCGCCGCCGGTGTACCGGCGATAGATGTCCACCAGGATCTCGGGGAAGCCGAAGCCGGTCATGGTGCCCACGGCGCCGTGGCGCAACTCCTCCAGGAACATGGTCCCGCCCAGCCCGCCGAAGACCTGCACGTCGGGGTTCACGGCCAGAACCTGGCTGGTCTTCATGGGTGTGGGGTCGTCCTCCAGCTTGAGGAAGCGGCAGTGGGGCGCCTCCTCCGCCAGCCTGGCGATGAACTCCACGCTCATGACCACGCCGGAACTGGCCGGATGGTCCTGCACCACCACCGGGATATCCACGGCCTCGGCCACGGCCAGGTAGTGGCGGCGCAGGGCCTCGTTGCTGGAGCGGGCCAGCTTTGGGGGGGCCACCATGATGGCGGCCGCGCCCAGCTCCTGGGCGCGCTTGCTGTAGGCCACGCAGGGGTAGGTGCCCGAGTGGGAGGTGCCCACACAGATGGGGATGCGGCCATCCGCGGCCTCGAGCACGATGCTGATGACCCGATCGCGCTCGCTCTCGATCACCTTACCGGTCTCGCCCAGCACGGCCAGGATGGTCATGCCGTCGACACCCTGGTCGATGGTGAAATTGGTCAGCCGGACCAGGCTGGCCTCGTCCAGGCTGTCGTCGGGGTGGAAGGGGGTGGGCGTGATGTTGAAGACGCCCTTCATCATAGAAAAATCGCTCATGACCCGGTCTCCTCTCGTCGCTCACATGCCGCTATCACAGGGCCTTCACGGCACCACCGTCGACCAGCAGGGAGATACCGGTGATGTAGCCGGCCAGCTCTGAGGCCAGGAAGGCTGCGGCCGCGGCCTGCTCCTCGGGCCGCGCCAGGCGGCCCAGGGGGATGGTGCTGGCGGTCTGTTCCAGCTCCTCCTCCGCGCTGATCCCCTTCTTGGCCGCGCGCGCGGCCGCCAGCTCGACGGCGCGGTCGGTGGTGGTGGGCCCGGGGCAGATGTTGTTGACGGTGATGCCGTAGGATGCCACCTCCCCGGCCAGGGTCTTGGCCATGCCGCCCACGGCCAGGCGCACGGCGTTGGAGATCATCAGGTTGGGGATGGGCTCCTTGAGGGAGCGGGAGGTGAAGTTGATGATGCGGCCCCAGCGCTGCGCCTTCATGTCCGGCAGCACCGCGCGGATCAGGCGCACGGCGCTGAGGAAGGTGAGCTGGTAGCCGAGCAGCCATTTCTCGTCCGTGGCCATATCGAAGGTGCCTGGCGGCGGGCCACCCGAGTTGTTCACCAGGATGCTGACCACGCCCAGGTCGCGGCGCACCCCCTCCACCAGCTGCTCGATGCTTTCCGGGCTAGTCAGATCGACCTGGTAGGCGGCCGCCCGGCCATCCGGGTTGATAGCTCGGACGGACTCCAGGGCCGCATCCAGGACGCCGCTGTCGATGTCACAGATGGCCACGTCGCAGCCTTCCATGGCCAGACGCTGGGCCGTGGCCAGGCCCAGGCCCCGGCCCGAGGCGCCCACCAGGGCCACCCGGCCTTGAATCCCTAAATCCATGGTGTGTCTCCTTCGCGAAAATCAGTTTTGACCAAGGTAGGCGGCCACGCCGGAAGCCAGGTCATGGGCGGGCACGAAGCCGGTAGCCGAATGCAGGCGCTGGATGTCCAGGGCGGCCCGGCTCTGGTCAGGCCGCAGCGCGATGTCTGCCGAGCCGGGGTCCTCCGTCCACTCACAGCTGAGCCCGTGAGGGACGAACGCCTCGACAACCTCGCGGAAGGGCACGGCGCGGCCACTGCCGGCATTGTACACCGGATGATGGTATTTGGCGGCATTCAGCATGAGCCAGATGGCCGCGGCCACGTCAGCGGCGTAGATCCAATCGCGGCGCACCGCGGGCCCGGCCACGCGCACGGGGCGGCCGGAGAGCAGGGCGGCCCGCAGCTGGTGGATGGGCGTGGTGCGCTGCCGGCTTTCGCTGGGGGCCTCCATGGGGCCGTAGACGGAGGCCAGGCGCAGGGAAGCTACTGGCCGGCCCGCCAGCTGCCCGTAGCGAGCGGCCAGCAGCTCCATGCTGCGTTTGGTGATGCTGTACAGGTTGTCCAGGGCCAGGGCGCCGTCCTCACGTTGCGGCTCCCCACCCGCGTCGCCCGCGGGTGGGCCATACACGCCGCTGCTGCTGAGCAGCAGGATGTGCTGGACCGTGGGCGATGCGCAGGCGGCGTCCAGCACGTTGATCGCGCCGCCGAGATTGACGTCGACGATGCGGGTGGCCTGGGCTGCCTCCTGCTCCGGCGTGGGGGTCAGGGCCGCGCCATGTACGACGTGAGAGACCGCTTCTTCATGGATGATGCGACGCACTGCGTTGCGATCGGTCACATCCAGCGCTGTGAGATGCACGTGCCCGGCCACGGGGGCCAGGAAGCGCTCGACCTCGGACGATCTTCGCGCGCTCAGGTCGGCGGCGACGACGCTGGTGCCCTCCTTGGCCGCCAGCAGCCGCACGACGTTGATGCCGACAAAGCCGAGCCCGCCGGTGACCAGGATCTTCATGCTGGTTCAGGGATGCCGTGGCGGCGGTAGAACTCGTCCATGGCCACGGCGCAGCCCGTGCGGTCGCTTTCGATGGCGGCGAAGCAGAGGGCCAGGGTGTAGAGGTGGTCGGCGCCGCTGCAGGCCAGGGGGGTGCCGGCACGCACGTGGGACACGAAATCCGCCAGCAGGGCGGCGCTGTCGTCGTAGAACGGCCGGGCTGCAGGCAGCGCCACGGGGGCCAGCTCAGGATCTGTGACGGCCGCGGTCGCCAGGTCCGCGAAGAGCTCCCGCTGGACGATGACGCCACGGCTACAATCGGTGCGCCACTGGAACTGCAGCTCATCCCAGCCGCCAGTCCAGGTGCCGAGATAGCTCACCTCCAACCCGCCCGTGAAGGTGAGCAGGCAGCTGACGTTGCTGTCGTGGGCGTACATGCTCCAGGCCGGGTTCCAGGTGCGGCATAGCACCTGCTCCACCTCGCGAGCGTAGCAGAAGCGCATGAGATCCAGGTGATGGATGCTCTGCTCCAGCATCATGGGATGCTGCATGGTCAGGGGGTACTTGTTCAGCCCCGGGCGGCGGCCGTCGCGGTTGCGCAGGTAGGTGAACTGGGCGAATCCTGGCGCGCCGAAGGCCTGGGCTATGACCAGCTCGCGGAGCTTGCGGCTGACGGGCAGGTAGCGAAAGTTGAGGCCCACCGACAGGGGCTTCTCGGCCAGGAGGGGCAGGCCGGCGGCGAAGACCTGGGCCGCCTGGGGCAGCCGGTCGTAGGGCGGCGTCACCAGCAGCACGGCGTCGCTGGTGGTGGCCTGCAGGGCTGCGCCGAGATCGGGGAACGCCGGCAGGCCGGGGTGGCGGGCCGCGAACGCGTCCAACGCCGATGGATCGACGTCGACCACACCGCTCAAAGTGACATCCGCGCGCTCTTCGATGATCGACGCCCACATCCTTCCCCGGTTGCCGAGGCCGGCCAGCAAGATCCTGAAGGGTTGGGAGGCCACGGGCATCTCAGATCGCCCCGTCTGGCTACAGCCGTGCCATGAAGGCACTGATGCGGTCGGCGGCCTCCACGATGCGCGCGATGGGCTGCACGTAGCTGATGCGAATGTAGTCGTCGCTGTCGTCGCCGAACATGCTGCCGGGGAAGATCAGCACCCGCGCCTCGCGCAGCAGCGCCTCGCAGAACTGAGGCGCGGGCATCCCGGTGCGGGAGATGTTGGTGTAGATGTAGAAGGCGCCGCCCGGCCGGCCGTAGGTGAAGCCCATACCGGTCAAGGCCCCCATCAGGAAGGCCCGGCGCTCGCGGTAGGCCTGCAGCATGGCCTCCACGGCGTCCTGGGGGCCGGTGAGCGCGGCCAGGGCCGCGTACTGGGAGGGGGTGGCGGTGTTGATGCTGAGGGTGTGGCGAGGCTCGATCAGCCTGCGCACGAAGGGCTCGGGCGCGGCCAGGTACCCTACCCGCCAGCCGGTCATGGCGTAGATCTTGGAGAAGCCGTTGAGGGTGATGGTGCGCTCCCTCATGCCGGGCAGGGTCGCGGCCGAGAGGTGGGTCGAGCCCTCGTAGACGAGCTTGCCGTAGATCTCGTCGCTGATGAGGACCAGGTTGTGGCGTTGCACCAGGCCGGCGATCTGGCGCACCACGTCCGGCGGGGTGACCGCGCCGGTGGGGTTGTTGGGTGTGACCAGGACCAGGACCCTGGAGCGGCTGGTGATACGCGCCTCGATCTCGGCCGGCATCAGGGCGAAGTCATCCCGCTCGTAGGTGGGCACGGGCACGGGCACGCCGCCGCAGAGCAGCACCGCGGCGTCGTAGCTGGTGAAGCGGGGGGAGGTGAGCAGCACCTCGTCGCCCGGGTTCACCAGGCTCAACAGGGCCAGCACGATGGATTCCTGGACGCCGGCGGTGACGATGATCTCCTCCCGGGTGTAGTCCAGGCGGTACTCGCGATGCAAGTACTCTGCGATCGCTTCGCGCAGCTGGGGGATGCCCGCGGGATGGGTGTAGTGGTGCTGGCCGGCGTCGATGGCGGCCTTGGCCGCGGCCGCGATGTGGTCGGGGGTGTTGAAGTCGGGATTGCCGCGGCCGAGCGCGATCACATCGGGCAGGTCGGCCGCGATCTCCAGCATCCTGGTGCGGAAGGAGACGTCCTCTTCGACGATGCGCGCGGCCAGGCCGCCGAGCAAGGGGGAGTTGGCCATGATCAAACCATCCGTTTGCCTGCGAGGAAGGTCATGCGCACCCGGCTGATGGTATCGATGTCCTCCAACGGGTTGCCGTCCACAACCACGACGTCTGCCAGCTTGCCGGGCTGCAGGGTGCCCAGCTTGTCTGCCAGGCCGTTGATGGCTGCGGCCACGCTGGTGGCGCTGCGGATGGCGTCGTAGTTGTCCGCCTTCACCCCCAGCCTGACCATGAAGGCCATCTCCGGTGCGATCACGTCGTGGCCGACCACCGGGCTGCCGGCATCGGTGCCGAAGGCGATGGTCACGCCGGCCCGGGCCGCGTCGACGAGCCCCTGGTAGCGCGTGGGATCGGCCACCGCGGCCTGCCGCTCGGCGATCTTCCACTCGGGGATATTGTACTGGCGGGCCAGCTCGGCCTGGCTCTGCATCACCAGCGGCGCGAACGTGGTCACGATGGGGATGTGGCGGTCGACCAGCAGCTGGATCGTGGCCGCGCTCATGCTGCCGCCGTGCTCGATGCAGTCGATGCCGAAGCTGGCGACGCGGTGGATGGCGGCGTCGAAGGTGGCGTGGGCGGTGATGGGCAGGCCGTTGCGGTGGGCCTCGTCGATCACGGCCTCCAGCTCGGCGTCGGTGAACTCCAGGGTGTCGTGGCAGGCCATGATCTTGATCAGGTCCGCGCCGCCGCGCACCTGCTCACGCACGGCCCGCCGCATCTCGTCCGCGCCGCTGGCCTCCCGGCAGCACCAGTAGGTGTGGCCCCCGGTCTGGATGATGGCCTCGCCGCAGATGAGCAGGCGGGGGCCGGGGAAGATGCCCTGGGCCACCGCCTGCTTGGCCGCGAAGTTGGCCTGGTTCATGCCCAGGTCGCGCACCGTGGTGACGCCCGCGGCCAGGCTGATGAGCATGTTGCCGGCCGACTTGTAGGCGCTGATCTCCGGTGTGTCGTCCAGCGACTGGCGGGCCAGGTCGTGGATGCCGTCCCAGGCCAGGTGGGCGTGGCTGTTGCAGAGGCCGGGCAGGATGGTGCCGCCGGTGTCCTCGGCCTGCTGGCTGCGGGTGCCCAGCTCTGAGGCGGGGCCTACAGCCATGATCTTGCCGTCGCCAAACTCTACGAAGCCGTCCTCAAAGACCTCGTCGCCGGCGCAGGTCAGCACGCGGCCACGGAGGATGCGGTGCTCGGCCGCCCGGTCGAAGAGCGGCTTGATCAGCTTCTGGTAGCGCCATGCAGGTGGTTCAGGCATGGAAGGGTCCTCTGTCTTTCATTAGGGCTTGTCGAGAGTCGGGCGTTAGGGCTGTGGCCTGGCTGCCCGGAACACGGACGGACACGGACGAACACGGACGCCGGAGCTTACCGCAGAGGCGCAGAGGACGCAGAGGGGAAGCAGGGCCGGAGGAGCCGGAGTGGAACACGGGCGAACAGGGGCGAACATGGACGGATACGGACGCCGGAGCTTACCGCAGAGGCGCAGAGGACGCAGAGGGGAAGCAGGGCCCGAGGTTTTCATTAGACAGGATAGACGGCGTCAGCGGTGACCCGGGTCATCACCAAGCTATTTTAGCCCCAGCTCGGCCAGGGCCCGGGCCGCGGCGTCCAGGTTGGTGAGCTTCATGCTGGCGTAGTTGGGCGCGAAGATGACCCCCTGGCCGCCGGCGCGGTAGGTGGCGAGCACGCTGCGGTAGACGATGTCGGGCGTGCAGGGGGCCTGGTCGGCGCGCACCCGGGGCGCGTCGACGCCGATGCCCATGTAGACGGGCACCTGACCGTTGACACCCCGCACCGCATCCGCGCACTGGCCGTAGACGTAGGTATCGGGATCCATGCCCTGGGGCGTGAGCTGGTCCCAGGCTGCCTCGTCCAGTCCCAGGATCTCGTACATGATGGGCGTCATCTCCTCCGGCTTGATGTCGCGCAGGATCGAACGGTGCAGGTCGGCCATCTCGTTGGCGTAGACCTGCCCTGCCTGGTGCTGGTAGGTGATGGGCTTGACCCAGTCCGCGTACTGGGCCTGCTCCTGCCACGGCCATTGGGCCTTGCGGAAGGGATTGAAGTGGTTACGGTTCCACACGTTGAGCCCGAACTCCAGGTGCGCGCTGCACCACTTGACGATGCCATGGAGCTCCCGGTCCAGGTCCTTGTTGCGCTCCAGCCAGAAGCGCTCCCAGATCAGGATCTCGGGATTGCGCAGCACCACGCGCATGAACTCGATCAGCGCGCCGTCGACGAAGGATGCGCCTGCCCTGGCCTGCTGGAAGTACGCATACACCTCGAAGAACGCCTGGCGCACCGGCTCGACAGCGATCCCGCTCTGCATGGCTTCCCGGCGGCAGTGCTCGCAGAAGCAGCCGGGGGCCTGTCCGGCGATCATGCGGTCCAGGGGGCTGCGCCGCTCGTTACACCACATGATGCCGTCGATATCGTAGCTGCGGCACTGGTCCTCGACCACGCTGTGCCACCAGCGCCGGTAGTCGGGATGGCTGGTGCAGGGCTCCGCGGCGTAGCGGCCCAGGAGGTCCACCTCCAGGACCTGGGGCAGGTTGGGGATCTGGACGGTGTTGACCGAGCCGTGGCCCGCGTACTTGAACACCGGCTCCATCAGCTCGGGCATCACCCGCATGCCCCGGCGCCGCGCCGCGGGGATGACCAGCTCCAGCACGTCGATGCCATCCATCTCCGGATCGGTGGCGCGGAAGTCCTTGATGGCGGTGTTGGCGTAGTACTCGGGGTGGGGGAAGAAATAGGCGCCGCCCCGCATGGTCAGCGGCTCGGGCACGCCGTGGTCAGGCCAGCCGTCGATCTGGTGGGAGATGCTGCGTCCTGCCTTCAGGCCCAGCCAGGAAACCGTGCCGATCATGAGCACGTTGACGCCCACGCGTTCCTGCAGGATGTCCAGGACCTCTTCCACCCCCTCGTCCACGAAGCTGATGGGGCTGATCTGGATGCCGACGAACTTGTGCTTGGGAGGTGATTCGACCATGGTTGGATACGTGTGGTGAGTGCAGATCGGGATGGGGCAAACTGCTGACTGTCAACAGTTGACAGATGCGGCAAGTTGGGTTATATCATAGGTCGTAGCCCCTGTCAACCGTAAGGTTGCCCTGCAGAAGTGGGAAAGACCATGGACAGCTTGGACATTCCAGCCACAACCCACCGGACCCTCAAAGAGGACGTGACACAAATCCTGCGCCAGTCCATCATAGACGGCAGCCTGCCCTCGGGTGTCGAGTTGAACCAGGTGCAGATTGCCGAACGCCTGGGGGTGAGCCGCGGCCCCGTCCGGGAGGCCCTGGGCATCCTGGAGCAGGAGGGCCTGGTGCAGAGCACGCCCTACAAGTCGGTCATCGTGACCCCACTGACCCGGCGCTATGTGGAGGAGCTGTATTCCGCCCGCCTGGCGTTGGAGACCCTGGCCCTGGACCGGGCGATGGACCGCCTGCGACCCGAGGACCTGGAGGAGCTGCTGGGGATCGTAGAGAGGATGCGAGACGTGGCCCTCCAGGGCGATCCGGTGCGGGTGACCGAGCTGGATCTGGCCTTCCATGAGACCATCATGCGGCTGGCCGATCACGGGCTGGCCTTCAAGCTGTGGAAGCAGCTCGAGGTGGGCGTGCAGCGCTGCCTGCACACGCAGCACGAGACCTACACCTTGTTGGACGAGGTGGTGGGCACCCACCCCACCCTGGTCACCGCCATCGCCAGCGGGGACAAGGCAGCGGCGCGGCAGATTCTGCACGACCACATCATGGAATCGGCTGCCCACATCGTCGAGCACTGGCCGTTGCCGGAGTCCGGGGACGGCACGGCGGCCGCGGCGATCTAGGAAAGGGAGACAAGGCCTGTGACACGCCTTACCGTAGTTCTTGCTGATCCGAAGACTGACGCCGATTTCGAGTGGATCGATAGGCTGGAGCCGGTCCAGTCCCTGCAGGTGCTGGCGCCGCGCGAGGAGAACGAGGATGCGTTTGTGCGCCTGCTGGGCGATGCCGAGGCCATCGTCACCCAGTACCGTCCGATCACCGCCCAGCACGTGCAAGCAGCCCCTCGCCTGAAGCTGATCCAGCGCTACGGCACCCGTCCCGACGGCATCGACCTGGAGGCCGCGCGCCAGGCGGGCGTACAGGTGGCAACCATGCCGCTGCTGGGGTGCATCGCCGTGGCCGAGATGGCGATCACCCTGATCCTGGCCCTGAGCAAGAACCTGATCCGGGCCCACGAGGCCACGGTTACGGGCGCCTATCGTGACCTGGGCATCGAGCCAGTCAAGACCGCGCAACGCCTCCACAAGTTCCAGTGGATGAAGCTGCCGGGACTCCTGGAGGTCTACGGGCACACCCTGGGGATCATCGGCTTCGGCGAGATCGGTACCGAGACGGCCCGCAGGGCGCGCGCCTTGGGCATGCCCATCCTGTACAACAAGCGCCACCGGCTGTCCCCGGCGGTGGAGGCGCTGGAGAACGTGACCTACGCGGAGAAGGACGATCTGCTGGCGCGCTCCGACTTCGTCATGCTCTCCGCGCCCCTCACCCCGGAGACGGAGAACATGATCGGCGCCCGGGAGCTGGCGCTGATGAAGCCCAGCGCCTTCCTGGTCAACATCAGCCGGGGCGGCGCCATCGACGAGGAGGCGCTGATGGCAGCCCTGAACGAGCGGCGGATTGCGGGCGCGGGCCTGGACGTCTACGTCTACGAGCCGCTGCCCTACGACCACCCCCTCACCCGCTGCGACAACGTCATCCTGGCGCCCCACATCGGCGGCGGCACCGGCGGCGCCCGCGACCGGCAGATGGCCGACGTGCTGGCCAACGTGCAGGCCTGCGCGGAGGGACGGCCGGTGGCCTGCCGGGTGGTGTAGGGAGGGGCCCGCGCCATGCTGCGAACCAACGTCGACGACCTGGTGGTGATGGCCGTCACCGGCCAGGTGAGCGCACCCACCCTGGCCCGCTCCCCCTACCGGCCGGACACCGAGGGCACCGGCACCGTGCTGATCGGCATGGCGGGCATCGTCTACAACGCCCGCGTGGGGGACCCGGCCTACGGCTGGTCGGGGGATCACGTGGAGCCGGGGGTTAGCATCGCCCACCCTGACTACGACGTCGACCACGCCATGCACTACCTGGCCTGCGTGGGCAACGAGGCGGTGGTGGTGGACGGCCTGGCCGCGGGCGCCAGGGGCATCGTCACCGGCGAGCACGCCCGCCTGCTGGTGGATTTTTCGCCGGACGTGCTGGAGCTCCTGGCCGTGGGCGATAGGATCCTGCTCAAGACCCACGGCCGGGGCATGCGGCTGCTGGACTTTCCCGGCGTGCTGGTCAAGAAGGCCGGCCCCAACCTGATCCAGCACTGGGGGCTGCGGCGTGGCGCTGACGGCCGGCTGCAGGTGCCGGTGGTGGCCCGGATCCCGGCCCATATCATGGGCAGTGGCGCGGAGCTGACTCCGGAGTTCGTGGACCAGGACCTGATGACCGGCGACCGGGCGGCCCTGGCCGAGCTGGGCATCGACCGGCTGCGGCTGGGCGACCTGGTAGCGGTGATGGATACGGACCATCGCTACGGCCGCGGCTTCCAGCGGGGTGGGGTGACCATCGGGCTGATCATGCATGGCGATTCGGTGATGACGGGTCACGGCCCCGGCTGCCAGGACCTGCTGGCCTGCGCCGGCGGGGAGATCGAGCCCGTGATCGATTCCGCGGCCAATATCGCTCACATCCTCGACATTCGCTAGGCGTTCACAGGTCACAGATCCATGCTCGACTCCAACCTCTCCTCCCTGGTCAAGATCTCGGTGATGGGTGAGATCGCCAACCCGGCCATGCCCGGGCTGCCCGCCAGCCCGTACCTGGTCTCCGCGGAGGGCGAGCCGATGGTGGTGCCGGCTTTCGGCGGCCTGGTCTACAACGTGCGCATGGGCGACCGTGCCACCGGCTGGGCCGCGGAGCTGATCCAGCCGGGGGTCTCCATCAAGAATCGGGACTCCGGCGCCAACACCGCGCTGGGGGTCTACGCCTGCCTGGGCAACCGGGCCCGCGCGGTGAGCGGCCGGGCGGCCGGCGCCACGGGCACGGTGGTGGGCAAGAGCGGGCGTTTTGCCGAGCACGTGATCTGCCACTTTGCCGAGGAGGCCCTGGAGCTGATGGCGCCGGGTGACCGGGTGCAGGTGCAGGCCTTCGGCACCGGCCTCAAGCTGGCCGGCTTTCCCGACGTGGCGTTCAAGAGCTGCTCGCCGGCCCTGCTGGAGGCCCTCAGCCCTGACGTCAGCGGCGACGGCAAGCTGGTGGTGCCCGTCAAGGGGGTGGCCCCCAGCCTGCTGGCGGGCGCGGGCGCGGGGCTGGATAGCGAGTCCGGGGCCCTCAACCTACAGACCTCCGATCCGCAGCTGTTGGCCGAGAGCGGCCTGGACGACCTGCGCTTTGGCGACATCGTGGCCGTCAGAGATTGGGACAGCCGCTATGGCCACGGCTATTTGCGCGGCGCGGTCGTCGTGGGCGTCGTGTGCCAGGGAGGCAGCTTTCGCAGCGGCTATGGCCCCGGCATCGCGGTGATCATGACCAGCAAGTCGGGGATGATCGAGCCGGTGGTCACGGCCCGGGCCAACATCGCGGAGCTGCTGGAGCTGAGGTGAGGGCATGGCGCAGCTGCTGGCGGGCAGGGTAGCCCTGGTGACGGGTGGTGGCCGGGGATTCGGCACGGGCATCGCCCGGGGCCTGGCTTTAGCCGGGGCTGCGGTGGCCATCACCGACATCGTCGCCGAGGAGCTGGAGCAGGCGGCGGGCGAGATCGCAGCCGACGGCAGCCAGGTGCTGCCCATGGTGGCTGATGTGGGCGATCTGGCGCAGATGCAGGCCGCGGTGGCGGCCGTGGTGGCGCGCTGGGGCCGGCTGGACGCGCTGGTCAACAACGCGGGGCGCATCCATTTCGTCCCCTTCGCCGAGACCACCCCTGCCATCTGGCAGGATACCCTCAGCGTGAACCTGACCGGCGTCTACAACGGCGTCAAGGCGGTCTGGGAACAGATGAGGCGGCAGGG
>JAULUH010000328.1:0-40654 GCA_032111745.1 Anaerolineae bacterium
GTCCAGCAGGTCCAACAACATGCCCACGTGCCTGTCGTGCTCGATCATCACGTCGTGGTAGAAGGACTGCCAGCGCCCGGCCTGGCCAAGCACATGCTCCGGCGGGTGGACGCGGAAGTGCATCCAGGTGGTGTTGAACCACACGAAGAACGGCTGGTCGCCGGCGTGGGCACGCCTGATGAAGTCCTGGGCCGCCGCCAGGAACTCGGCGTCGCAGGTCTCCATGCGCTTCCGGGTCAGCAGGCCGGTATCCTCGATCTTCTGCTTGCCCACGCGGCCCCAGCGCGGCTGCTCGGTGGGATCGTCCTCGTCAGTGGCCCAGGAGTGAATGACCCCGCGCGGGCCGAACATCTGCCTGAAGTTCGGGAAGTCCGCTTCCGGCGGGTAGTCCACGTGCTCCGGCTCCTCCTCGGCGTTCAGGTGGTACAGGTTCCCAAAGAACTCGTCGAAGCCGTGGGCGGTGGGCAGGAACTTGTTCTGGTCGCCAAGGTGGTTCTTGCCGAACTGGCCGGTCGTATAGCCCAGCGGCTTCAATAGCTCGGCAATGGTGGCATCCTCCGCCTGCAGGCCCATGTCCGCGCCCGGCATGCCCACCTTGGTGAGGCCGGTGCGATAGGGGTTCTGCCCCGTGATGAAGGCGGAGCGGCCGGCCGTGCAGCTCTGCTGGCCGTATGAGTCGGTGAAGCGCATCCCCTCCCGGGCGATGCGGTCGATGTTGGGCGTGCGATAGCCCATCAACCCGTCGCTGTAGCAGCTCAGGTTGGTGATGCCGATGTCGTCACCCCAGATGATGAGGATGTTAGGCTTTCCGTCTGGCATGGTGGTCACTCCTTACTTGGTATGGCGCAGGATGCGCGCTCATGGCGCAGGTGCAGGGGTCTGCGCGCGCGACGGCTCGCGCACGAACAGCAAAATCAGCACAGCGCCGAGCGCCAGCAGAAGGGCACTGGCGCCGAACGCTCCCGCGGCGGCGAAGCGATCGTACAGCCAACCGCCCAGCAGCGGCCCGATCACCCCGCCTAATCCGGCGGCGGCGGTGAAGTATCCCAACGCCGTGCCATGGCGTTCGCTGCCCGAGAGGTCAATCACCAGCGCCTCCGCGGCGGGTATCGCCGCCGCGAAGGCCGCGGCCTCGAACACCCATAGCAGGGCCAACGGCCAGAGCGAGCGCACCATCGGCACGGCCAGCGCGGCCAGGCCGCCCACCAGCAGCGCGATGATCAGCGGCAGGCGCCGCCCGAAGCGGTCACTCAGCCCGCCCAGGCGCGAGGGCAACACCGACCCCGCCAACGCCGCCGGCAAAAAGGCCAGCGCAATCACAAACAGGTCGGCCGAGACGTTGTCACTCAGGTATTTCACCAGAATTGGGCTCAGGATCTCGCTCCCGATCGCCACCACGACCACAATGCCGATGACGACGCGCAGTTGGCCAGGCACATGCCATGTTCCCCCTGAGTCAGCCGGTTGATCCTTGGGGGGTACCGGCGCTTTGCCGGGGCGGGTGTTGCTGCGCTCGAGGGACTCGGGAACCCCGCGCCATACGATGGCGACCGCGAGCAGCGTGGCAACGGTGAACCCGAAGAAGAGCAGACGCCAGCCGTCGACGAGGGTCAACCCGTCGATAGCACCGCGGCTCAGCAGGAGCAGCACGCCGAAGCCGGCCACGGACCCGAGCAGGGCGCCGCGGACGGCCATCTCCTCCACCCGTCCATATTCCTCGCCACGGCAGTCGGCAGGCGCCAGGTCCGATACGATGGCCAAGACCGCCAGCCACAACAGCCCTGATCCCACGCCCTGCGCCACCTGCGCGAGAAACAGGCTGCCGACGCCGGAGGCCAACCCAAACACCGCGTTGGAAACAGCATAGCCCAACAGACCGGCGATCAAAAAAGGGCGCCGGCCGAAGCGGTCCAACCCATACCCAATGACAGGCTGGACCGCGACGACTATCAGCGCATAGGCAGATAGCAACCCGCCGATCGCGAGCGCGCTGGCCCCCAGCGCGCGGGCGATGAGGGGCAGGCCGAAGACCAGCATGCCGAAGGGTAGCGACGTGAGCAGCACGCTCAAGCGCAGACGCCGCAGGCAACGATCGGCCGTAGGATCCATTGGGTTGATCATGGTACTAGCGGCTGAGACTAGGCGACAAGATACGCCACTGGTCCCATCATGGTTGCCCTTCTTGGCCCGGCACGGTGACTGGCAGCACCCACGCCAGGTCGCCCAGGAACAGCGACCCGGTTGGCGTCTGGTCGAACACCAACGCGATCTCTCGGATGTCGGTGGTGTCCACTCCCTCCAGTGCCAACAGCGGTATGCGCACCGCAGTCAACGGCACCCGGCCGGTGAACATGTCGCCGAACGTCGCGTCCTCCACCACCTCTCCAGCCGGAAAACGTAGTGCGGGCTCCTCGGGACGCGTGGTCGCCGTCGCCGTCCTCCCGTCCCCATCGGTGACCCGGAGGGAAAAGGCCTGCCCCTGGCCGCCGGCATTGAGAGGCGACAGCGGATCGACGGCCGCCCGCAGGCTGATGGCCACAGCCCGGCTCAGGTCGCCCTGGCCCTCGGGAATCTGAAAGCGCAGCGCCGCACCGGGCTTCTCCCAGCTGATAACCGCCAGCGCCGGATTGCCCGGAATGACCACGTTGGCCCGCCGGCAGGGCTCGGTGCCGGGCCGCACCATGGGCGTGTAGTAGCCCGCCTCGCAGAAGAAGGTGGTCACGCCCTCGGGCAGCACCGCCCCGCCCAGCCGGTTGGCCGTGAGCTCGCCGGCAGTGGCCGGCACGAAGACGTCGATCCGCTCGGCCGCGGCCGGCAGCACGGCAACGCGCGCCGGCAGCCCATACAGCGCGGACGGCGCCAGCGTGGACGGGTCCATGCCCAGGCGCGCCCTGGCATCCTGCGCGGCAGGGCCATCCCCGAACACCGTGGCCAGGAAGTCGACCGCGTAGTCGCCCAGGAATGCCTGCTGCGCCTCTGGCTCCAGCAACGGGTCGCAATCCGGCCGGCCCGGCCGGCCAAAGGGATCGTCCCCGAGCGTCGTGTTGAAGAAGTTGTGGTTCGCAGCCTCGAGGAAGGCTGAGCTGATCCAGGCCTGCTGGCCGGGCAAAAGCCTGGCCGCCTCGTAGAAGACCTGGCCGTCCAGGTTGGTCACGTCGCCGTCGCACATGGGCAGGATGATGCCCAGCGGAACCGGGGAGCCGTCCGCGGGATCCGCGAAAACGGGCGAGGGTGCGATCTGCAACACGCCCGCCACCGGGCCATAGCCATCCGGGTCTGCCGCGGCCGCCGCCATCTCGGGGCTGCGGCTGAGCACCAGCGCCTTCTCCCCGCCGCGCGAATGCCCGATCAGGGCCAGGCGCCCCATGTCCGCCTGGCCTTCGAGCTCCACGCCGAACTCGTTCTTGCCCCCCGCCGCCGCCACCGCCAGCGCCCCCAGGTGCTTGGCGGCGATCTGCTCCAGCCGCTCGCCAGGCGTGGGCTCGCCGAAGCCGAAGGTGTTTTCGGCGTTGATGTTGATCGACAGCGCAACGTAGCCGTGTGCCGCCAGGTGTTCCGCCAGGTAGGCGAAGCCCCGGTAGTTGGGCCGCTCGTCCGCCGGGTCGCAGGGCCAGCGGTCGACGTGGTCGATCTCGGGGCAGCCCGGGTGCGTCCCATGCAGGATGACGACGACCGGGTACGGGCCCGCACCCGTGGTCGGCACAGCCACTACGCCGTTCAGGCGCACCGGCATGTGGCGGAAGCCGCTGTCCTCAGGAAAGCGCTCCTGGACGATGGTGGCCTCGCCCAGGTCATACGCGACCGCCGCCGGAGCAGGCAGGGTGCCGGCGTCCGGCGCGAGGGGGCCCGGCATCGAAACGGCCGGCGATGGGGGTGGATAGCACGCGGCCAGGGCCATGACCAGGAGGGCCAGCCCGAACGCTCGCGCCGAGACTTGGTGGCGTCGCACGTGCAACCTCCTGGTCAAAGGACCGGCACCGGCGCCGGGAACTGCCAACGGCCCTCGAGAATCTCAGGCCGGGGCCGGTACAACCGGACGTAGATGTGCATGAAGCGTCCCAAGCCGCCGGCCTCGCGCATGTGACTGGCGAAGTAGTTGTGCGTTTCGGCCCGGGTGAAGTTGTCGACGGTCACTTTCATGGCAGCGGCTCCTGGTGTAGGGTGAGCAATACCCGGCATAGTAGCGAATGGGCACCACATCGCCGTCCCGCACCACGCAGGCGCGGCCTCCAGGTGGACGTGGCTGGCCTCCTGCCAGGGCGTTGAAGCCAGCCGATGTGCCGACACTAGGCAGGCCAACGATCGCGGCTGTCCGTGTGCCCGTGCCCCGGCTGCCGAAGACAACGAGGCTCCACGACGTCGTCGTGGGGCCTGGTCGTGCTATCGCGCTCCCATTCCTGCACCACGAACAACGCCGCCATCATACCCCGCCCCTGCACCTGTGTCAAGCACCCAATCGGCCGGATTCCATCTGTCGAAAGGACCAGCCAGGCCGGCCGGCCGATGCTGGCGGCGGCGGTGCGCTAGCAGGTAGGAGGGACTCCGTGGCAATCCGATGCAGGGACCGTCAGCCAGCCGGCAGCAGCACTGTGAACGTCGCCCCACGCCCAAGCTCGCTCTGCACTTCGATGGTCCCACCGTGGGCCTCGGCGAGGGCCTTCGCGATCGCAAGCCCCAGCCCTGACTCGTCGTCTTGCTGGCTGCGCGCCGGGTCGCCACGGTAGAAGCGATCGAAGATGTGCGGCAGGGTCTCCGGCGCGATGCCCGGCGCCGGTGTCTTGCACGGCCAGGGCGACGGCGGTCCCCTGGAGCCGGGCGGACAGGGCGATGCGCCCTGCGGGTGGTGTGTAGCGCAGCGCGTTGGTTACCAGGTTGCCGAGCACCTGGATCATCCGCTCGGGATCGACGACGACATCCGGCAGCTCCGGCTCAACCGAGACCTGCAAGGCGATGCGGCGCGCGCGGGCTACGTCGATCACGGTTCCGACCCTGCGCCCCGCCACTTCGACCGGCGCCCCACGGGCCAGCCTGTCGTCTTCGACGCGATCACCGGCGCGATAGGGCTGCGCCGGGGTGATGACGACGCCATTCTGATCCGCCAGGACGAACTGGGGTGGCCGCGGTGGCGCGCCCGGCTCGGGGGGCCTTTCCAGCTGGCGGAAAAACTCGCCTGCGCCGGCCCAGGAGCCGTGCCGCTGGTAGAAAGTCTCGGCACTGGCGATGAAGTTGTGGGTGTTCACCGTGTGTTCGACCCCTTCGATGGCGACCCCCTGGAGACGCTCGAGCAGCTCCAGGCGCGAGAAGGCATGGCCCGGTGCAGCCATCAACGTGGCGAGCAGCTCAAACTCCGACGGGGTCAGCCGGACGGGCCGATCGCCGGCGCGCACCGTGTGCGCGTCCAGGTCCAGCACGAGGTCGCCGGCGCGCAGGACCGCGGGCCGCTTCCCCTGCGGCCCGGCCCAGCACCGCGCGGATGCGGGCAACGAGCTCGCGGATCCCGAAAGGCTCGGTTACGTAGTCATCAGCGCCCAGCTCCAGACCCAGCACCTTGTCCGACTCATCCAGCCGCGCGGTGAGCAAGATGACTGGCGTGTTCCGCTCCTTACGGTAGGCGCGCAGAAGCTCGTAGCCGCCCATCTCCGGCATCAAGATGTCGAGCAGGATCAGGTCCGGCTTCTCGTGGCGCGCGACGTAGAGTGCCGTGCGGCCATTCTCCGCGGTGACAACCCGGAAGCCTTCCTCGGCCAGGTAGTCGCGCAACACCGTGCGCATGCTGGCCTTGTCATCTACCACCAGGATTGTCGTTGCCACCGCCACTCCTCAGCCAGACCGGTCATTGCCGGGCGCCCGACGGCGCCTTGACCGTTGGGGCCGGCGCGACAGCGCCGCCCGAACAGGCCGACAGCACCATGGCTACGAGCAGCAGCAGAGACAGGGCCGTGGTTTTCATCTTTCTTTCCTCGGTTTCTGGCATGGGTCGCAGGCAACTCGGCACTGCCGAGCGTGGTGTTCCGGATGGCCGCCAGCCATGCCTTCCGGCTGGCCCGGGAAGCAGGGACAGCCTATGCTCACAGCATAGCACGGAGTGGTGCAGAAACGGTTCAGAATTGGGATGAATTCGGCCCAGGAGCTGGGCGAGGTATCGAGGAGCTGGCCAGAGGATGGCTGGCGGAATGGAGAGGCGGCCCCCACCGCCCCAGGCATCGTCGTCGTTGCGGAACCGTCAGTCGCGCACTGGCGCACCCAGCATCCGCTGCAGCGCCTCGTACTCCTCGCGGCAATCCGGGCACATGTCCAGATGCCGCTGGACCAACGGCATCAGCGTCGCCACGTCCTCTCCCCGCCGGGCCGCCTCGGCAAACTGGTCCAGCAGATCATAGACCTCGTCGCACGACAGCTCAACGTCCTCGGTGACGCTGGCCATGTGCAAGGCCGCCACAGCCACCTGATTCCAGTCCACGGACTGGGAGGTTGCCTCACGGCCCGGTCCCCGAAATATGCTTCGCAAACGATCGATCAATCTCATATCTGGCATCCTCTTTTACTATCTAGACGTCTGGAGGATCAACCCTCTTACTCAGGTTGGAACGCCAGGAGCAACTCGTCCGCCGAGAGTCCGTCACGCTCAAGGCTGCGCTTGAGCTTGACCCGCGCATCATGCAGCAGCTTATAGAGCGCGTTCCGCTCGGTGCCCATGCGCCGGGCCACTTCCGCCATGGGCATGCCGCTGATAGCCACCGCCGTGAGCGCCTGGCGCTGCTTGGGTGTGAGCTCTTCGGCGATCAGGCGCTGCACGTAGGCCAGGATATCACCCTGCTCGGCCAACTGGGCTGGTCCCGGCGCCGGGTCGGCAAAGAACTGCGGTGTCAGCTCACCCTCCTCGCTGACCAGTAGGCTGTCCAGGGACACATCCTGCCACCGCTTGCGCCGGAGCTCCGTCAGCGCAATGCGCACCGCGATCTTCTGAGCCCAGGTCGTGAACTGGCTACGGCCCTCAAAGGTGTGCAGCCGATCTATCACCCGCAATAGCATTTCCTGGGTCGATTCCTCCACCAGCGCCGGCATCTTGGGATCATCCCAGGCCAGCCAGTTGTCCAGCGCATAGGGCAGGCCAGCGGCAACGATCGCGGCCAGGTCCTCCAGGGCCGCCTGTTGGCTCAGGCCACTGGATCGTAGATCCGCCAGCCATTGCTCATTGGTTCGTTTCGGCCTGCTCACAGCTCCTCCACGGTGGCGGCCACTTGCTGGCACAGCTGGCGCAGCTCAGTCTCGGCGTCCCGGCCGGCCCGGCGGCCCTTGGCCACCAGGTCCCAGAGCTGGCGGGCCAGCGGGTCCGCTCCCGACAGGTCAGGCATCAGTGCCGCCCGCTCCAGGCGACTCAGGTACTTGCTGGCCAACACCAGTGCCGGCAGGGACCGCGGCACGCTGGCCAGGGGCGACGGCTCGCTGCCGCTCGCATGGCGGTTCTTGGCCCGGGCCTCCTCCTGCTTGATGCGTGCCCAGTTGGCGATGACCTCCTCGGACCCGCTCACCTCCACGTCTCCGAACACGTGGGGATGCCGGCGAATGAGCTTCTCGCTGACCAGCTCCATCACCTCTGGCCATTTGAAGCGCTCCTCCTCAGCAGCGATCTGGGCCAGCATGGCCAGGATCAAGCTGACGTCACCCAGCTCCTCGCCAATCTGGGCGTCGTCGTCCGCATCCAATGCCTCCAGCAGCTCGTAGGTCTCCTCCAGGAGATCCTTGCGCAGCGTCTGCAGCGTCTGCTCGCGATCCCACGGGCACCCGTCGGGTGCCCTGAGGTGGGCCACGATCTCCTGCAGGCGCGCGAAGGAACCGTGTGGCCCACAGGGCGGCACATAGAGCGTGGTCAGGTGGTCGAAGTCAGACGAGTGGTCCAGCTCGGCCAGGGCCACCGGGCGCAGATCACCCACTGCCATGCCGGATGACCTGAGCACGGTGACCGGGTGATCGGCCGGATAGCTGTGTAACAGGGTAAGCTTGACATCACTCGCCAGGGACCGGCTATAGCACTGCGCCAACAGGGCCGGCCGCGAGGGATCGCACGGGGGTACATGGCTGGCCGCTGCTACCATGGCATCGACCACCTGCAGCCCGTCGCGCTCCAGGGGATCCAGGGCCAGGGCCCAGCACACCGGCTCGACGAAACTGACCCCGTGCGCCACCTGCACCGGGATGCCTGTCTGTGCGGCCTGGTGCAGGATGAGCCAGGTCGTGGCCTCACCTACCGTCGGATCACCCGGCACGGCATAGACGACACCCTCCGGGCGCGCCCCCAGTTCGAGCACTGCGGCGGTGATCTGCTGATACACGGCCGCGAAGTCTGCCTCCGCCGCATAGATGGGATCGAAGCTGTGCACAGCCGTTCCCGGGGGCAACGCCGCCACCGCCGGGTGCTGTTGGGTGCGCACGTAGACTTCCCCCGCCTGTTCCAGAATCTGCCACGCTGCGCGAGTAATCAATCCAGCATCCCCTGGCCCCAGGCCGACGATGGTGATCGACGCCACACCGGTCTCCTTCTGGATCTCCCTACCGGCTGCGCACCAAGGTCAGGTCATCGCCGAGGCGATTGCCGAGATAGATGGCGCCGGTGGCCTCGTTGAACGTCGCACCGAAGGGATCATCGCCGGTCATGAGGGTCGTGATGAGGCGATCGGTGTCGCCGTCGATGACCGAGGCCGTATCGGCAGCCGCGTTGCTCACCACGATGCGGTTGGCTATAGTATCCACGGCCACACCACCTCCGCCATCGTCGCCGCCCGGGTCCACCTGGATCTTGGCGACGAGGGTGAGGCCGCCGGCCGAGGCCTGGAAGACCTGCACGCGGTCCACGCGACTGTCCGGGCCGACCATGACGTAGAGTCGATCCGTGATCGGGTTGAAGGCCATGGCGAAGGGCACCGCGCCCACGGGCACCGGCTTCACCTGCTGGCCCGGCAGCACGTTGCCCTCGCCGTCGAAGACGAAGATGTCCTGGCTGTCCCGGTTGGTCACGTACACCCGATTGAGGGTCTCGCTGACGGCCAGGCCGAAGGCGCCGGCCCCGGGCTGCCCCGTGTTGACCAGGCGTATCACCGTGTCGGTTGCGCCGTTCACCACGTAGAGGCGGTTGGCCTGGTGGCTCACCGCGTAAACTCGCTGGAGCGCCGGGTTGACCGCCACGTAGGTGAGCTCCGGGGCCAGGGTGAGGGTCTTGATCCTCTGGTTAGTGGCGCCGTCGATCACCGTCAGCTTGCCATCCTGGTAGCTGGTCACGTAGACCTTGTTGGTGATCGGGTCTGCGGCCACGCCGAAGGGCTGGTCGCCTGTGGGAACCTGGCCGATGACCGCGTGGGTAGATCCATGGAGCACCAGCAGCTGGTCGTTGTTGCGGCTGGCTACATAAAGCCGGTTGGTGATCGGGTTGGCGGCCATGCCCAGCGGATGATCCAGGCCAGGAACGGCAACCTGCTCGCTTCCCACGGGAGGCGTTGGCGTTGGCGTGGGCGTGATAATGGGCGTGGGGGTGGCGGTCGGCGTCGCCGTCGGAGTCGGCGTGGCTGTGGGGGTCGAGGTCGGCACTGTGGGCGCGGGAGCCTGCCGCTCCACCTTGGTCAGGTAGGCCAGAGATACTGGCTGCACGCTGGTGATGTCGACGTCGTAGCCCAGGCAGCCGCCGCGGTTGTAGAAGTCCTTCACCAGGATGTAGTAGTGGCCATCGAGGGAGGGCACCCACACGATCTGTGAGGCATAGGGCTGCTCAGCGCCCGGGAAATCGTCGTTGGACTGCAACAGCGTCTTGCCGTCCGAGTCGTATAGGCGCAGGACGGTGTCGGTATCCTGCAGCAAGTTGGAGGTAGTGATGGTGTATTCCAGGCCCGCGGTCCCCTTGAAGACATGCCAGTCCTTGTCACCGGGCTGCTCGAGGGTGTGCCGCGCCGGCGTGCCATCGGCCGGAAGGGGCTGGGCCTCCTCCGCAGTATCATCCGGCTCCCAAAGGTCCGGACAGGCCTGGTCATCGCCTTGAGCAACGCCAACATAGGCACGTCCGGCCTGCCCGGAGGCTGCAGCCAGACGGGTAGATGGCCCGGCGGTTGCTGGCATATCAACCCCCAACCAGGCCCCGATCATAACCAGGGCAGCAATGCCCCAGGTTATCATGGCCCGGTGCCGGTACCCCTGGCGCAAGACGGAGCGGCTGGTGAAAGAGCGGATCCCATTCATGGTTCAATAGTAGTGCGGCTGCTGCTGGCTGCCCCCGAACGGGGCCGGAGTTCCGCGTGCGTATCGTCCTCAGTGTACCATGGTTGAGGCGTTCCGCCAACCCACCATCGACGGCTCGCAGGGCTTCGCAAAAATCCTCCCCCTTGACCTTCGCCGCTACCAGCCCCTTCCCCTCCGGCTCCTCTGGTCCCATTTTCTCTCTGCATCTCTGCGTCTTTGCGTTGCCTCTCCGCCGTCCGTGGTCGTCCGAGGGTGCCCCTGCTCATAGTGCATTGACAATGGCCTGCGATTGCATTAGAATGCCATCGCTGCTTAGCCGGGGAGTGCCGGCGACGACGTCGCCAGGACTTCTGGATTTCGGCTGTGCAGGGGATGCCCACCAGTAGTCTGGAGATGGCTATGAACCACAAATACGGATTCCACACCAACCGCACGGGCGACGACATCCTGGACGCCATCAAACGGCTCAAGCCCGCCATCGTGAAGGCCCTGGACCACAACATCGGCTTCTGGTCCCGGGTGCGCGCCGTCCATCCCGACGTCTTCCTGATCGGGCGCCTGGTGGTAGACGCCAGTGAACAGGAAGGGTTCGTTCACAACCCCCGGGAGCAGGGACGGGCCTTTGCCGAGCGCATCCTGCGCCTGGAGGTGAACCACTCCACCTTCGAGGGGCGGCGCATCTTCGATGCCTGGGAGTCCTACAACGAGGTCATGCCGGAGAGCGCCAGCCCGGATCGCAAGCGGGCCTACGACGAGTTCCAGGTGGGGTTTGCCGGTCCCATCCACCAGGCCGGCTTCGAGCCCATTGGCATGAACTTCGCCACGGGCAACATGCTGGGCCACGACTTCCTGACCTATTTCCCCGGCACCCTGGAGACCTACCGCTACCTGGGCTTCCATGAGTATGATTGGCCGACGCTGTGGCGCCTGCACGAGGAAAACATCCGCGAGAAGAACGAAGGCGGCATGTGGCTGGCCCTGCGCTATCGCCGGGCGATGAACGATGTGCGGCGGGTCTACGGCAACCGCCACATCGCCATCATCACCGAATGCGGCCTGACCCAGGGGGTCGTGGGCCGGGACGACGTCGGCTGGCGGCATGAGCCCGTCGTCAACGAGGACAGCTACTGGCAGTCGCTGCTGTGGTACAACCAGCAGCTGATGCAGGACGACTACGTGGCGGGGGCCTGCCTGTTCGTGGTCGGTGCGGCGGGCGGGTGGCCCAAGTGGGAGAGCTTCGAGCACCTCGGCGGCATCGTGAGTCGCCTGGAGGCGTACCAGGGCGAGGGCGGCGTGGTGGTGCCTCCGCAGAAGCCCAAGCCCTTACCCGCGCTGCACGAGAAACTGCTGGCGGCCGGCGAGCAGGCCCAGGTCATCCAGTTCAACCCGGACGCTGCGCTCCAGAAGCACATCTTCGCCGATGGCTTCGTGCCCAACTCGCCGGAGTTCGAGCTGGAGGTCGACGACGTGTCCTACGTCGGGCAGCGCGCCGAAGCCCTCGGCACCGGCGAGGTACGGGTCTACTACGTGGTCAAAGGCCATTGGGACCAGGTCACCTTCGCGCGGCGCCTGGAGCCCGGCCCGCCGCGCCGCGTCAAAGGCCGCTCCGGTAGCCGGCGCAGCCGGAGCAAGAAGACACCCCAGTAGGGGGGCGCGCTTGATGGCGTGTGGCGTCTCGCTGCATGCTGCCCGGCGGCACGGGATTCTCGCAACGCTGGCACCGCCGGCCAAGAGCTGATCCTGCAGGTTGGCGTCGCCAACGATGGATTGGAGGAAGAGGCGGCGATGTTCGCAGACGACGTCTCGATGACGAGTTGCGCCGCCGAGCCGGCAGCGACAGATGCGCCTGCGCCAACCCCCACGCCAGCGGAGATCGCCACCGTCCCGCCCACCCCGGCAGCGACGGTCCCACCCGTGGACCAGGCTGCCTCCCCGGGCCAGCCTGACACCATCTGGGACAGCCAGGCCGCGCCCGCGCTGGTGGGCGCGCTGGCCGGCGCGGTGGTGATCCTCGGCGCGTTGGCCTTCAGCCGCCGCAGCAATCACGGCTAGCGGTTCGCCTCCGTCTCCGTGGCCAACCAGGCCTGCACGGCCGCGGCCACCGTCTGCACCGTCTCCTGCTCGAGGTCGAACCAGCTGATGCGGGCGTCGCCGGCCCGGAACCACGTACCCTGTTGGCGCACATAGCGCCGCGTCTGTTGCTTGATCTCGGCGATGGCCTGCGCCAGGTCGAGCTCCCCCAGCACGTAACGGATCATCTGGTTATAGCCCAGGCCGGTGAGGGCCGGCAAGCGGGGGGAATAGCCGGCCGCCAGCAGCTGCCGCACCTCCCGCTCCAGGCCGCGCTCGATCATAGTATCGACCCGCCGGTCGATGCGCTCGTACAGCGCGGCCCGGGGCCGGGTCAGCCCGACGCGCAGGATGCGATAGGGCGGCGGGTGGGACTCCTGCAGCCGGCTGATGGGCACGCCGGCCAGCAGGCACACCTCCAGGGCGCGCACCACGCGGCGCACATTGCGCGGGTCGATGGCCGCGGCCGCGGTCGGGTCCAGCGCGTGCAGCCGGGCGTGCAGCGCCAGCGCGCCCTGCGCGGCGGCGACCTGCTCCAGCTCGGCCCGCACGGCCTCGTCAGGCGGCACCGCCGGGATGCCCAGGCCATCCAGCACCGCCCGCACGTACAGCCCCGTGCCCCCCACCAGCAGCGGCAGCCAGCCGCGGCCATGGACGTCGTCGATGGCTGCGTAGGCCGCCCGCTGGTACTGGGCCAAGGTGAACACCTCGTCCGGGTCCACCACGTCCACCAGGTGGTGCGGGACCTCCGCCCGCACCACCGGCGCCACCTTGTCCGTGCCGATATCGAGGCCCCGGTAGATCTGCCGGCTGTCGGCCGAGATCACCTCGCCAGAGAAGCGCCGGGCCAGCAGGAGCGAGACCGCGGTCTTGCCCACCGCGGTCGGGCCCACCAGGGCGATCAACGGCGGGCGGGTCATGGCGGCCAGGGCCTTCGCTACCGTCGCTGTCCCGTGGCCACCAGCTGGTCCGGCTCGATGCGCACGCTCTCCACGTAATACTGGCTCAGGTTCTGGCCCAGGGCCTGGTTGATGAACCCCGGGATGGCGTTGGTGGCCAGGTTGCGCGGCTGGATCCGGTCGGCCACGAACGTGACCTGCCCGTTAGACACCGTGAAGTGCCCCTCCACCACCACGTCCCGCAGCGACACGAAGCCGTAGCGCAGGCTGTCGAAACCCAGCGTCATCACACCATCGCCAAACTCCACGTCCAGGCCCTGAATCTGCAGGCCGGGCACGGCATTGGCGCCGGCCAGCCCTTCCACCTGCGCCTCGGTGATCACCACCTCGGCTGGCCCGGGCGGGGTCGGCGTCGGCGGCACCCGCGTCGCCGTGGGCCGGGCCGCCATCACCCTGGTCGTCGGCGTGGCCGCCCGCGTGGGCGTCCGGGTCGGCGCCGCCCGGGTGGCCGTGGCGGTGGCCGTGGGCGGCTCGGCCGTGGCGGTGGCCGTGGGCGGCTCGGCCGTGGCGGTCGGCGTCGCCGGCTCAGCCGTCGCGGTCGGCGCCGCCCGGGTGGCCGTGGCGGTGGCCGTGGGCGGCTCGGCCGTGGCGGTCGGGGGCACCGCGGTCGGACTGGGCGCCAGGGTGGGCACCACCGGGGCCGCGATGGCCGTGGGGGCCAGCGCCATCTCCGCCAGCGCGGCCGGCATGGCCTGGCCACCGACGGGTTCCCCGACCAGGAACAGCGGGGGCAACGCCGTGCAGGCCGAAACAGCCAGGAGGGCGATGCCCAGGATCAGCAGCAGAAACCAGGGTCGAGCCTTTCGAGCCATGATGATCACCTCAACAATCTACAGGGTGTGCGATCCATCCACGGCATCGCGCACATGATTGATCTCGCGCAAGCTCCCATCGGTGGCCAGGTGGATGGCAACAACGTCGACGCGTATCGGGCCACTCCAGCCCGTCTCCGCAGCGTAGGCCGCGGCCAGCGTCGCCAGCCGGGCCTGTTTGGACTGAATGACCGATTCCTCGGGCGTGCCGTAGCTCTGGCCCCGCCGGGTGCGCACCTCGACGGCGACCAGGCAATCGCCGTCCGCCGCCACCAGGTCCAGCTCGCCTGCGGACCCGTAGCGCCAGTTGCGGGCCAGGATGCGATAGCCGCTCTTCGTCAGAAAGTGCGCGGCCAGGCGTTCGCCGGCCGCCCCCAGGGCCCGGCGGTTATCGGCCATAGCTGGCGGCCTCGCTTTCCCACAGCCGGCCCTGCTGCCAGCTGCGCACAGGATGAAACGAGCCCCGGTGTTGTGCACAGGGGCCCAGCTCCCGCAAGGCGTGCTGGTGTTCGCTGGTGCCATAGCCCTTGTGATGCTGAAAGCCATAGCCCGGATGCTCGGCAGCCAAGTCGTGCATGAGGCGATCCCTGGTCACCTTGGCCAAGATGGAGGCCGCGGCAATGGACAGCACGCCAGCATCTCCATGGGTCAAGGCCAGCTGGGGGATGGACACCTCAAGGCGAACGAAGTCGATCAACAGAAAATCGGGCTCTGGAATGATCTGGGCCAGCGCAGCCGCCATGGCCAGCCGGGTGGCTGTGGCGATACCGAGCTCGTCGATGCGGTGGGCAGGCACGATTCCCAGGCCCACGGCTTGCGCCTGGTGCCGGATTAGAGGAGCCAGCGCTTCCCGCCGTGCCGGCGTCAGCTGCTTGGAGTCGGCAACGCCGCGCAGAGCAGCGCCTATGGACGGGTCGGCAGGCAGCACCACGGCAGCAGCGACGACGGGACCGGCCCAGGCCCCGCGGCCAGCCTCGTCAAGCCCGGCCACGCGGCGATAGCCGGCGGCCCACAGGCCCTGTTCCTGCTCGATGGTCGGCTGCATGCGGCCATTATACCACGAGTCAAAAAAAAGACGCAGGGTGAGCCCTGCGTTGGGGGTGGCTATGAGCCGTCTACTATTGGCCGGTGCGCTCGCGCAAGCGCGCCTTCTTGCCCTGGAGATCGCGCAGATAATATAGCCGGGCCTGCCGCACCTTCCCGGAGCGCACGACCTCCACCTTCTCCACGCGCGGTGAATGGAGCAAGAAAGTTCGCTCGACGCCCACGCCGTGCGAGGCGATGCGGCGTACCGTGAAGCTGGCTCCGGACGCCTGCTGGCCCTTGATCCGAATCACGACACCCTGAAAGACCTGGATGCGCTCGCGGTTGCCCTCGACAATCCGCGCATGGACACGCACCGTGTCGCCGATGCGGAGCTGTGGGATCCCCGCGTGAGGCTTCGGGGCCAGGGATTCAAGCAATGGATGTTGCATCTCGATACCTTCCTTAATGACTTTCGCAAACGCCCTACACCTATCAGGTCAGGGCGCTGATGCTGTCTCTTTTTCACGCGACAACTTAGTATAACATAAGCCCCACGGGTCACCAAATTCTGGTCACCAACTACTGCATGAGTACTTTGATCCATGACACGGACCCTGCCAATCCTGCGCTAGGAGGTGTCCTCGTCATCGGTATGGCCCTGCCCGCCTCCCTCCAGCGTGGCCAGGAACTTCAGGTCCGCCTCGGTCAACCACGCCGTCTCCAGCATGTCCGGCCGGCGCTCCCCCGTGCGCCGTAGCGCCTGCTCGCGCCGCCAGCGGCGCACCTGGGCGTGGTGGCCCGACAGCAACACCTCCGGCACGCGCCAGCCCCGGAAGTCCGGCGGCCGCGTGTAGTGCGGGTACTCCAGCAGCCCCGTGGCGTGGGAATCCTCGTCCGCGCCGTGCTCCTGCCCCAACGCCCCCGGCAGCAACCGCGTGACCGCATCCACCAGCACCATGGCCGGGATCTCTCCCCCCGACAGCACGTAGTCGCCGATGGAGATCTCATCGGTGCACAGGTGGTCCCGCACCCGCTGGTCCACCCCTTCGTAACGGCCACAGATTAGGGCCACACGGCGGTGCGCGGCCAGCTCCAGGGCCACGCTCTGGTCGAAGGTCCGTCCCTGGGGCGAGAGCAGGATGGTGGGGACAGGCCACGACACGTCCGGCCCCGCCGGCTGCCCCTCGGCGTGGGCCGGCGGCAGCTCCAGCACGTGCTCCACCGCTCGGAAGATAGGCTCGGGCTTCATCACCATCCCGCCCCCGCCGCCGTAGGCGTAGTCGTCGGTGACCCGGTGTTTGCCCTCGGCGTAGTCTCGGATGTTGTGGATGGCCACGGAGATGATGCCGGCCTGCCGCGCGCGCAGGATGATGCTGTCGTCGAAGGGCCCGGCAAACATGGCCGGGAACAGGGTGAAGATGTCGAAGTGCAGGGCCGCCGGTAGGTCTGTCATCATAATGGGTTCTCCACAATTTGTTTGTTCGCCAGGCTTCCAGCTATAATCGCGAGCGATGGCTATGTCCCACACCACCGCAGCGTCGATTTTCCACCCTCTCAGGCCGCGGCCAGGAGCAGTTCTGCCAAAGATAGCCGTGCTGGCCCTGCTGGGCCTCCTCAGCTCGGGCTGTCAGGTGCCTCAACTCAGCCTGGTCCCCACTGAGATGCCCAGCCCCACGGCCACGGCCACGGCCACGGCGACCGTAACACCGACCGCGACCGCCACTTCCACGCCTACCGCCACGCCCACCAGCACCCCGCGGGCCACGGCTACGCCCAGCGTAACGCCTGCTGCCGGCCCAGACGCCGCGGCCGCCGAGGTCTCACTGGCGGCCGCGGCGACGCCCAGGCCGTGGCCCACCCCGGACGCCGCCGCGGCCGAGGACCACTTCTGGCTCGGCCGGCCTACAGGGCCGGAGGCCCGCCAATGGGGCAGCCCCTACTATCCCTACGGCAGTACCGCCGGCGGCAAGCTGTACCTGCACCAGGGCACTGACATCGAGAATCCCTTCGGCACCCGCCTGCTGGCGCCCGCCGCGGGCACAGTGGTCTTCGCCGGCCCCGACGACGAGATCGCCATCGGTCCCAAGCCCAACTTCTACGGCAACACGGTCATCGTCGAGCTGGACCGCACCTACCAGGGCCAACCGGTGTACGTGCTGCTGGGCCACATGCAGAGCATCGCCGTCGGGACTGGCCAAAAGGTGCGCAGCGGCCAGGTGGTCGGGGAGGTGGGCATGACCGGGGTCGCCATCGGCCCCCACGTGCATGTCGAAGTGCGCGTCGGGGAGAACGACCATCTGCACACCCGCAACGCCGAGTTCTGGCTGGAGCCGCTGCCGGGCCATGGCGTGCTGGCCGGCCGGGTGCTCGACTCCGCCGGGTATGCCCTGCCCACGGTCGAAATCCTGCTCTATCCGGGGCCGGACTTTGCCAGCCCCCGCTACTACACCTTCACCTATGAAGACCGCCCCGGCCTGATCAACCCGGATGACGAATGGGGCGAAAACTTCCTGCTGGCCGACCTGCCTGCGAACACTTACCTGTTGGAGGTGAACGCGGGGGGCCGGAGCGTGCGGCAGGAGGTGACCATCCGGCCCGGGCGCACCAGCTGGGTCGAGGCGCGGCTGCCTTAGGGCGCCAGGTGGCCGGCTGAAGCCTCGACTCCGCGTTCCGGACCAGCTAAAGCCTCGACTCCTCCGATGGGGGAGGCTGGTGGCGGGGTTGTGCGGCCGGGGGCTAGCTTCCGGCCAGCGGCGCCGGGCCAAACCACTTCTCCGCCAGCGCGTCCAGGGTGCCATCGGCCTGCAGGGCCTGCAGGGCTGCGTCGACCTGCTCATGCAGAATCGGTGCCTTGCGGGGCATGACGATCACGTAGGGCTCGGACACCAGCACCAGGGGGGCCTCATCCTGCCGCAGGATCGTGAGCTGGCCATCCTGGCCCAGGCCGGCCAGGGCGGTGACGCGATCGACCAGTGCGGCGCTGGCCTCGCCGGCCGCCACCGCCTGCAACGTAGCCTCCGCCGTCTCCAGGGCCAGGATCTTAAGGTCCGGCATCTCCCGGCGCAACGTCCGGGCCTGCACATCCCCTTCCGAGCCCCACTCCACGGCGACGCGGCGGCCGGCCAGGTCGGCCAGGGAGCGCACGCCGGGTTCCGCACGCGGCACGACCACCACCAGGCCAGCCTCGAAATAGGGCCGCGAGAAGCGGACATCCTCGCCGAACTGCGGCTGCAGGGGCAGGGCCGAGATCACGCTGTCCACCTTGCTGGCCCAGACGGCGTCGATCAGGCCGTCGAAGCCCATGCTCTCGATCTGCAGCCGCACCCCCCAGCGCTCGGCGATGGCCCGGGCCAGGTCGACGTCGAATCCCTCGGGTTGGCCGTCATGATCGAGCTGCTCGAACGGGGGGAAGCTCGGATCCATGGCCACGCGCCACTCCCCGCTGTCCTCTATGCCCTCCCAGAAGCGATCGCGGGGCTGGCCCACCGTGCGCCACAAGCCGGCCACGATGATGAGCGCCAGCCCCGCCACCGCCGCGGCTACCAGCAGTGGCCAGCGCGCCCGCATCGCCTCAGCCGCCCGCGGCATAGCGCTGGGTCTCCAGGTAGATCGCCTTGGGCTGGAAATCGGGGGAGACGAACGTGTAGTAGTCCTGGTAGGTCCGCGTCGGCGCCGGATAGCGAAAGGCCCACGGTGCGTAGGCCAGGCACCAGTCCCACTCCGCCAGAACCCTGTCATAGGCTTGCAGCGAGTACTGGATGCGTTGTCCTGGCCGCACGGCCCGGGTCCAGCGCGGGTGGTCGTTCCAGCCGCCCTCGGTAATCATGGCCGGCTTATGGCCGTCGCCGTTGGCTACCATGATCTCCCGCTGCAGCTCGGCCCGGGCGAAGTTGATGGCTCCGGGATCGGCCGGCTCGTCCGGGGGGAATTTGGCGCCATAGGCGTGAATGGCCAGGACGTCGAAATAAGGTGCCGCCCCGGCATCGTACATGGCCTGCAAGTAGGCCAGGTCGTCCATGCCCCACGCGCTGCCCGGCGGCGCCAGGGTCGGCGCCAGGGCCCCAGCCTGCACCAGCACTTCGGGATCGGCTTCCCTGGCCCGCGTGTAGGCGACCCGCAAGAGCTCCACGTAGGCCGCCGGGGCCACCGGGCGAAAGCCCCATTCCAGGCTCAGGTTGGGCTCGTTCCAGATGATGATGCTGTGCAGCTGGCCGCGATAGCGGCTGACGAACTCGTAGACGTAGTTGCCGAAATCGGCGTAGTTGGCCTGGTCGAGGTAGAGGGGGGTGGTCTCCGGCGGCCTGGCCCACTGCGGGACGAAGCCCAGGCGGGCGACCACCTGCAGGCCCTGGGCCGTGGCATGGCGCATGACCATATCCGAGTGCTCCCACTGGCCCTCGCCGGGCCGGTTGGGCTCCACATAGGCCCAGGGGAAGTACTCGACGATCCAGCTGGCCCCCATGCCGCGCACCAGCTCGAGGGTGCGCTTGATCTTCCACTCCTCAACCTCGTCGGTAAGCCGCGTATGCACACCCATCTTGGGGTTCACCGACTGGACGGTCTGCTGGGGGCCGACGAGCACCAGCGGGCGGGGAACAGCGCTGGCCAGGAGCACCAGCAGCAGCGCCAGCGCCAGGCGCAGCCACAGCCCCCGGCTTCGCCAGCGCGGAGGCCGCACAGGGGGGTCAAACATGGCGCCATTATACCACCCGTGGGCAAGCGGGCCAACTTACCGGCCGCAGGCACAGGCCTTCCATGGTTTCCCCTGGCGCTCTTGATCGTGCTCAGATCCGAAAATCGGGATCCGTGACCACCAGTCCGTTGCGGGTGCCAGTACTGGCGAACGCGTAAGCATCAGCCTGGTCGTCCACCATCCACTCGCCGTCGCGCAGATAGCGAAACTGGAACGCGCGTCCCTGGGGCATATCAACGACGGCTACCCATTGGCCGCCCCGTTCGCGATGCATAGCCAGGGCCGCGGGATTCCAACTATTGAAGTCCCCTACGACAAAGATGGACTGGGCCGCCACACCGGCAGGCAGGGTGAAGGTCACGCGCACGTTGTTCTCAGTGCCAACGTTGCTGAAGGACTTTGACACCATCTCCAGGCACCCTCTTATTCGAAACAGTAAGACACAACTGTAGCGGCACCGTTATGAGGGATAGTAGTAAGGGCGGACCAGATTGGCACCGCCCTCACTACCACCGCATCCCCCTCGGTGCGCTCAAGGGGCTGGTTCCCCTCCCGGAATGACTGCATGACCCATGTCGCCTCAGATCAGGCAGCAACCAGCCCATCTTCATCTTATACCAGACCGGCTGCGACGTCTATCCGTGATTCTACGGGTTTGCGGCGCAGAATCTACGTAGCCATCAGTCGGGCATGAACGGCGTGCCGCGTGGCCTTACGGTTCGCCCGCAATCAGGCCCCGCCGGACCGCGTAGCGAAACATCTCGGCCTGGGTCTTGAGGCTTAGCTTGCGCTTGATGTTGTTCTGGTGGGTCTCGACCGTGCGCGCGCTGATGCACAGGCGCTCGGCGATCTCAGCCTTGCTGTGTCCTTCAGCCGAGAGATGCAAGACCTGGCGCTCGCGCTGGGTCAAGGTCTCATACTTGTCGAACTTGGCGGTGGTGGCCCGCTGGATGTAGCTCTCGATGGCCCGCTCCGTGAAAGGCTCGCCAAGATAGCGCTTGCCCGCGGCTGCCGCCCGAATGGCACTGATCAGTTCCGCCGAGTTGCCCCCTTTCTGCACATAGCCCAGCGCGCCACTGCGCAGCGCCTCCAGAACGTGAGCCTCGGTGGTATGCATAGACAGCACCACGACGTGGGTGCCGGGCACGTGCTGGCTCACCTGGCGTATGACCTCGTACCCGGACAGCCCGGGCATCATCAGGTCGACCACCAGGATGTCCGGCCGCAGCTGTTCGGCCATCCGGATCGCCTCCAGACCGTCGGCGACATCGCCCACGACATCGAAATCGGGCACGGTGTTGAGCAGGGTCGTTAATCCCTCCCGGACGATGGTGTGATCTTCGGCAAGCATGATCGTGATCATGAGCTGGCTCCATTGCCCAGTGGAAAGGTCACCGTGATACAGGTTCCTGCACCCGGAGCTGACTCTACGCCGAACTGTCCACCGAGCAACCGGGCGCGCTCGGCCATGCCGACCAACCCGTTGGACTGGCCAAGGCGCGACGCGGACGCATAGTCGAATCCGGCTCCGGCATCCTCGACCTGGATGTTCAGCGTGTCCTCACCATTCCACAGTCGCACCTTCACCCTGTCCACGCGGGCATGGCGGGCGACATTGGTCAGGGCCTCCTGGACGATGCGATAACTGGCCATCTCCAGCTCGGGCGCGTAGCGGCGTTCCAGCGACCGATGCTCGAAATGGACCTCAATGTGGGTCTGCTCGGCATAGCGCTCGAAGTGCCAGAGCAGGGTGTGCAACAGCCCCAAGTCGTCCAGCATGGGTGGCCGCAGCTGGATGGACATCTGGCGTGCCCGGGCTACAAGCTCGTCTGTCAGTTGGAGAGCTCGGAGCAGGCTGTCCGGCGCAGCAGCGGCAGGCTGCCCGGTTGCCATCTCCAGCGTGATCTTAAGCCCGGTCAGAGTCTGCCCGATCTCGTCGTGCAGCTCCCGGGCGATGCTGCGACGCTCCTCCTCCTGCACCTCCACCAGCCGCCGCGAGAGCTGTTGCAGGCGCTGTCGACTGGACTCTACCTCTTCGAACAGGCGGGCGTTATAAATGGCCAACGCGAGGCGGTCGGCCGCCTCGCGCAGTACACCTGCAGCCTCTGCCCCAAAGGCGCCCGGCTGGGTGGAGCTCAGGTTGAGTGAGCCGATAAGCTCGCCCTGAACAATCAGCGGCACGTTAATGTAGGACCGGACTCCCAGCTCGTCTAGGACGGTCTCGATGGGCATCCAGGCGGCTCTGGACCGGACATCGGCGACGTAATGAATCTCACGCCGGCGCAGAACTTCGACTGCGCCAAGAGGCATTCGATGACGCCAGCCAGGAAGCTGGTCCGGTCCGATCAGGGATCGGGTTACCAGAACAATCGCCTCGTCGGTTGTTTGGTCAAGAATGGTGACGCTGCCACGGTGGGCGGACACCATCTCTATGGCCAGGTCCAGGCCGCGCTGGGCCACGGCGCCAAGGGGCTCCCCACCCAGGGCCGCCCGGTCGATGTCGCTCAACACCTCAAGCCGCCGGGCTACCTGCTGCAGTTGCTTGAGGGCCAGCCTGCGCTCCGTGACGTCGAAGGCTGTACCGAGCACCGTGGGCTGGCCATCGAAGTCAATCAGGCTGCCGGTGAACTCAACCCAGCGGACTTGCCCATCCCTGTGGACGATGGGAACCTCGTAGCGCGGCACGATCTCCTGGCCATGGAGGCGCGCCAGGCCCCTGTCCCTCACCACGTCCTGGTAGTCCTGGCGGATGAAGGACCAGAAGGGCATGACGACGAGCTCATCCATGGAGTAACCGGTGATGCTCTGGGCCGCGGCGTTCACGTAGATGTTGCGGTCCCCGCGATACATGAAGATGGCGGCATTGGTGGATTCGGCCAGCGTGCGGAACTTGCTCTCGCTCTCGGCCAGCGCGGCCTCGGCCCGTTTGCGGTCAGTGATGTCGAATGAGGTGACCAGGAGAGCGGGAGCGCCTTCGTATTCTATGGCACTGATGGTGGCATCGACCCACGCTATCTCGCCGTCCAGGCGCGACACAAAGCCCTCGTAGCGCACGAAGGGCACCCGACCTTCGGCTACCTCCTCCGCGCGCTGGCGAAAGCCCTGCATGCGTTCGGGCAGCTGATGGCTCTCCAAGGGTTGGGCCAGGAGGGCGTCGCGGGTCATGCCCAGGAGCACCTCGGCGGCGTGGTTGGCGTACACCGGCTGGCCGTCCCTGAGAATGCCGATGGCAACCACGGCCGATTCAGACAGAGCATGGAAGATCGTCTCGTTGCGCCGCAGCGTCTCCTCAGCTTGCTTGCGCACGCTGATATCACGGGCGATAGATAGCACCAGCGGCTGGTCTCCTGAGTCAATAACCCCAAGGCTGACCTCGACCGGAAAGAGCGTGCCATCCTTGCGGCGATGCTCAGTTGCCAGGGTTTGGGGAAGCCCGGAGCGGAGCTGGTGCAGCCTCTCAGCGATGAACTCCCTGGGCATTGTCGGATCGACGTCGCCCACGTGCATACCCATGAGTTCATCCCGGGTATAGCCAAGCCAGTCGAGGGCTCGCTGGTTGAAGTCCAGAACATTCCCGTCCAGGTCGTGCAAATAGATGGCATCGGCAGCCTGTTCCACCAGGAGCCGGAAGCGTGCCTCGGTTTCCTCTACCGCCTGACGGGCATGGGCCTGGGCGTCAAGCAGGGACAGGCGCATCCACTCCTGCTCGGCGAAGACCATCTCTTGAGCACGGGCATGGTAGCCCGCCGCTACGCCGGCCAGCAACGGTGGGAGACGCTGCACGAGAACCTGCTTCAGATCAGTCGAAAGCGCGTGCCCCAGGGTTTGGCCCAGAAACAGCAGCGAGCCCTCCAGAGCGTCGCTCTGCAGAAAATGCAGATCGGCCAGGCCGGCACCGATCTGGCGCGGCCGGCCAGGTAGCGGCTCATCCTCCGCCAGCCAGGCGACAACCTCGGCGATCAGCTGCCCCAACCGCTGTCGCACCTCCGCCCGGGACAGTGGCACAAAGCTGGATTCCTCGACGGCGCTGTGCCAGAGCTCTGCCAGCGTGTCCTGCTGGGCCATGAGCGCTGCGGATAGCCGCCGGACATTGAGTTGGTCCATGTTCCAACCTCCCTGGCCCTGGGGCCTCTGCGCAGGGGACGGCCTATGGCGCCTTGATAGCGACGCCGGCCCACGTCAGACCCTGCTCGGGTTGGTCCAACCACAGATCGTCCGGTCCCTCCGGCCGCCAGGCCGGCGTATAGACCAGGCCGGGCTCAAGGAGCTCGAAGTCGCCAAAGAAGGCCGCGACTTGATCCCGCGTGCGCATTTTGGTCAGATTGACCGGCCGCAGCTTTACATCATGGCCCGCCGGGGAGGGTGAACGCATCTCCTCTGCCGTATGGCTGATGACCAGATAGCTGCCGGGGCTCACGACGTCGCGCAGCTGCTGGACGGCAGCGTAGGCGCTGCCATCATCCACGATGTAGTGGAGCACGGCCACCATCACCAGGGCTACCGGCCGCTGCAGGTCGAGGAGCTTGCTAAGCCCGGGATAGTTCAGGATCTGCTCGGGCTGACACAGATCGCCCTGGATCGCCAGGACGTTCGGAGTACCGGCGAGCATGGCCTGGCTGTGGGCGACGGATACCGGATCGATATCGACGTACACCACCCGCGCCGCGGGATTGCGCGCGCATACCAGTTCGTGCACATTGCCGAGGGTTGGCAACCCGGAGCCCAGGTCAAGAAACTGGTCGATGCCCTGGTCGAGCAGAAAATGCATCGCCCGGCGCAAAAACGCCCGGTTGACCGCAGCCACGACCCGCAGCTCAGGAAAGGCCAGCAGCAGGTGCTCCGCCGTACGCCGGTCGCTTTCGACGTTGTGGTAGCCGCCCAGCAGGCAATCATAGATGCGAGCCGGGCTCGGGCTGTCGAGATTACTGGGATCAGGCACCCAAGCAAGACGATTCATGCTGCCACTCCTGAGGGTGTATCCACGCAGAGGATTGAGGTCAAGGGTTCCGCCTGATCATCGACATCGCAGCAGGTTTCGAGACTTCTGGCCACTCGCATGGCCGCCTTCCTGGCTCTGGCGCTGATCAAGCTTGGCATTCTAATCTACCACTGGTGAAGCGATTCAGTCAAGCGAGGGTGCTGCCGGTCGCAAGGTTACCTGTCTTGGACGTAGCCCGGCCCATGCTCAGTGACTTCACGGCTTCAGCTTGCCGCGCGTCCCCTTTTTTGTTGCATCTCACTTGACGAAACAACAAGCGTGCGGTATACTTGAGCTAGATTATCGACCAGCTGACCTGGACCCCGTGTGTCCGGCGAAAGAGCACCGGCATTGGACCCGCGAACCGTAGCGCACTCATTGCCATCGTCCTCAGGATTCCGTGGCCGGCGTACTCTCTCGAGCTGGAACCAATCCCACAATCACCAAAGTACCTCTGGAGGAGCCGCCAACCCAACAGCAACCACCACGACCAATTCCGGCAGATGTCTGCAGATGTTTGATGTGAGCCAACGCTATGAAAGCGTTCTTCCCCACTGCACACAGGAGGTGCTACTTATGCGATTCTTGCCGATCGTGTCCTTGTTGTTGATTGCGGCGTTGGTGCTGGGCGCGTGTGGTCCAGCCGTCCCCACGGCTGTCGAGGAGACCACTGAGAGCGGCCAGCGTTTCCTGCTGTCGCTGCCCCGCCTGACTATAGACGTAGACGAGGAGGGCAAGCCGAACCTCGGCGGTGTGTCCCTCGACGAGTTGGGCGGTGTGCTGGGCGTGCAGCTGCCGGAGTTCGCCGTGAATCCGTTCTACGTGGACTGGATGAAGAACACCAATGTCCAGCACATGGAGTTGGTGCACACGGCAGATGGCATGCACATCTACGTGAACGGCGAGGCTATGCCCTACCTGGCCTGGGATGGAGAAGCCCTGGCCAACGCCGGTGAGGTGGCTGGCCTATTCAACCTGCCGTTCGCCCAGCTCATTGGCAAGCTGGCGCCCATCCTGCAGCGCACGGGCCTGAACATCGTACTCCGGTTCCCGACCCAGGAAGGCGCGGCCCCGGTAGCGATGCGCGATCCGACCGTGGTGCCCGTGGCGCCCCCTGAGGAGGAAGTGACCCCGGCCATGGTAGCCAAGGCCGACATCGTCTTCGACGAGAACGGCGTGCCGTCGTTCGCCGGTCTCAGCGCCCAGGATCTGCTGGCGCTCGGCGTTGCCGTGCCTGGCCTGGCCCCGGAGACCCTGGCCACACTCAAGCAGTACGGCGTTGAAGGCATGCGCATCGTCACCTCGTCCGATGGCGTCAGGCTGTTTGTCAACGACAAGGCATTGCCGTACCTGCGCTGGGACGGCGCCTCTTTGCAGGGCGCGTCCAATCTGTATGCTCAGATGAATCCAGACAGCCCCTACATCGAGTTGGCAAAGCTATTCCTGCCCGAGATGAGGAACGTTGACATCGACTTAGCGGTGAAGTTCCCTGAGCAGTAGTGCCAGGCGAGGGAGGAGTAGCCGTCATGACAAGTCGTTACGGAATCCTACGCACCCTCGGGTGGCTGTTTATCGTCCTCGCCGTAATCCTGTTGATACTGGGAATCGGTGGGGCCATCTTCGGCTGGTCGATAGTGAACAACTTCATCAGCGCAGGGGTAGGCCTGCCGGGTTCCTTGACCCTGGTCGGTGCCTTGCCCCCACTGCTGATCGGCGTCTGGGGCTTTCTGCAGTTCTTCGTGATCGGCAAGGTGCTACACCTGCTGGTCGACCTTGACGACAGCGTGCAGCGGGCGATCACCGAACAGAACCGGCAGACGGAGAAGATCGATCTGCTGATGATGCCCATGCCGGGAGGCACTGGCACTACAGCCAGCAGGCAGCTGACTCCGTAGCTTGCTGCGGCGCGCCACCTCGGGACTACAAGCGAACAGTCCCCGGCCTGGGCCAGGCCGGGGACTGTGATTCTGCGTCCAGCTGGCCCTGGATGACTTGCACGTTCCTGCGCTCTCTGGTACAATGCCTGCCGTGTGCGTTTCAACATGCCGTTGTGAATGCGAGGCAGGCACGCTGTGCGCCAGTCAGCGAAACTCCTCGTGATAGAATGCTCGACCCCCTAGCCCGATTTGCGACAACTGCACCGTCCAGGTCGGGCGCTTTTGCTCTGACGACCTGTGGCTGCAATTCCAATGGCGTCCCGACCTGGGTGGCCATTGGCTGGCGTCTACTAAACTGAGGTTTTGGATGTCACGACCGAAGACCCTCGCCGTCCTCACCGGCGGCGGCGATGTTCCGGGATTGAACCCATGCATCAAGCAGGTGGTCAATCGCGCGATTGGACCACGGCTGGCGCGTCCTGGGGCTGCGACGCGGATGGGCAGGGCCTCTAAACTACAATCCAAAAGATCCTGACAGCCAGGACCGATGGGTTATCGAATTGACAGACCAGGTCGTGCGGACCATTGATCGCACCGGCGGCACCTTCTTGCACACCTCACGCACCCAGCCCAGCAAGGTAAAGGCCAGGGAAATACCGGAGTTCCTGCGCGAGACAGGCAAGGACTACACATCTTCCAAGGAGGAGCTCGATCTAACCTGGAAGGTGTTGCAGACGCTGGACCAGTTGGGAGTGGACGTGCTCATCCCCATCGGGGGCGATGATACCCTGGGCTACGGGACGCGCATCCACCGCGAGGGCTATCCGGTGGTGTCGATTCCCAAGACCATGGACAATGACGTCTTTGGCACCGACTTCTGTATCGGATTTAGCACGGCGGTCACCCGATCCGTGGATCTGATCACCGCCCTGCGCACCCCGGCCGGTTCCCATGAACGGATTGCCGTGGTTGAGCTGTTTGGACGCAACTCCGGCGAGACATCTCTGATCGCCTCCTACCTGGCCTACGCGGACCGGGCGATCATCTCCGAGGTGCCCTTCGAACCGGAAAAGCTGGCCCGCCTGTTGGCCCAGGATCAGCGCCACAATCCCAGCGGCTATGCCATTGTGACGATCTCGGAAGGCGCTACCATCATCGGCGGCGATGTGATCGAGACCGGCGAGCCCGATGCGTATGGCCATCGCAAGCTGGGCGGTGTGGGCCAGAAGACAGCGGAACTGATCAAACAACTGACCGGCCAAAACACCCTCTACCAGCAGCTGGCCTATCTCATGCGCTCGGGCTCACCTGACTCGCTGGACCGGCTGGTCGCGGCCAACTTCGGCGCCCTGGCGGTAGATCTGGCGGTGCGTGGCATCACCGGCCGCATGGTTGCGCTGCGAGAGGGTCGATATACCCATGTGGCAGCTGACATGCCCATGAGGGGGGTCAAACGCGTCGACGTCGACGAGTTCTACGATGTGGAAAGCTATCGCCCCAAGGTTGCCCACATCCAGGGCAAACCCATGTTCCTGTACTAACACCGGAGGTAACTAAGACGTGGAGGTGTCCATGAAACGATTCAATGCCAAACAAATTTCGTTCATCGTCGGTTGCCTGGTCGTAGCCTTTGTCATCAACATTACCCTCTGGTTCCTGATCATGGGCCATCCAGACGAGATTGGCTGGGTCTATCACTTCCTGGTCACGATCTGTCTTGGCGCCGTCTTCGTGCACTTTGGCGACCGGTTCTTCAAGCTGCAGATCTATCGTTAATCTGCTTCCCCTTAAGCCCGCCAGGTCCGTACCGTTGATAGCGCCAGTTCCCAGTCTCCCGAACCGGAGGAGCCGTGGATAGCCTGGCGGCCATCGTGGCCTATGGACTGATGTTCCTGGGCCTTATCGGCGCTGTGGTGCCGCTGGTCCCCGGGCCCCTGTTGATCTGGCTCGGAGCCCTGGTGTGGGCATGGCAGGACGGCTTCCAGGCGGTGAGCTGGCCGACGCTCCTGATCCTGGGGATTCTGACCGTGGTGGCGTGGAGCCTGGACCTGGTGACGACGACCTGGATTGGCCGCCGGACGGGTGTGAGCTGGAAGGCCATCGCCGGCGCCATCGCCGGGGGCTTCGTTGGTGGGATCCTGTTCGGTGGCTTCATACCCGTGGTAGGCACCATCATTGCGGCGCTGCTCGGAGGTGTGGCCGGAATCCTGGTGGTCGAATACCTGGATAAGCGCAACTGGCAGCAGGCCTTCGCGGCCGGCCGTAACTACATCGGTAGCTTCCTGCTATCCAGCATCCTTGAGATCTGGCTGGCCGTCTTGATGATCGGTCTCTTCGTGTGGCAGGCCTTCTTCCAGGGGAAAACCGGATGAACAAACACGGCGGCCGCCGCCCCAGCGCCTTTGTTGGGGCAGCGGCCGCCATTGTCTGATGGTACCCCCAGCTGGACTCGAACCAGCGCACCCGGCTCCGGAGGCCGGCGCTCTATCCACTGAGCTATGGGGGCCTGCGCACCAACGGAGTGTACCACAGTTGGCCTGACCTGGCAAGCCGGTAGGCCCGCACGTATTTTGCAGCGATCTCAAAATCTGCTATAATCAGCACCTATGAACTTGCTAGATCGACGCCATCGCCTGTTGTGGGCGCTCAGCGCGCTCTTGATCCTGCTCGGTAGCCTGCTGGTCTGGTGGTCGTGGCAGGCTGTACGTCCGGCGGCCAGCGAGGCCCGCCAACCATCACCAGATGTGGACCCTCGCCCCGTCGCGTCGGCGACGGCGCTGGTAGCCGTGCGGCCCACGGCCGTGGTTACAGCCACCCGGCCCCGCACCCACGCCGTGCGGCTGGCGGTGCCGGGAGTCCTGCCTGGCGACATTCGGTCCGGCCTGCAGACGTGGATGCAACCGGGGCCCGGGACGGCGATCATCACAGACACGAAACCGGCCGATCTCGCCCTGGCCATGGAAGGCTCGGGTGAGCCCCTGATCGAGCGGGTCTATGTGCCCGTGGCCCGTTTTGCCGAGGTGGCCGACGCGGTGCCGGCCGCCAGCTTGCTGGCCCTGTGGCGCAGTGGCCCTGGCGAGGATGAGGCGCGCCTGGCCGTCGACGAGGATACGGCGGCCGCGCTGGCCCTGTTGTGGGGGCCATCAGACCAGGTGGAGGTGTTCCCTGATGTGGCTGCGGTGGGCACGGCGCTATGGCAGACGCCGGGTCGCCTGGGAATTGTGCCCTTCGACCAGCTGGTGCCGGAGCTCAAGGCCCTGAGCATCAACGGCAACGACCCCACGGATAACCAGTTTCAGCCCGACGATTATCCCCTGGTGCTGCGGCTATTCCTGGAGGTGCCGGCGGGCCTGGACTCGCTGGCCCGCGACCTGCAGGATCACATCGTCGGGGAAGGGCAACACACTAACCGGGATCCTGGCAAGCTCACGACCCTCGTGATGACGGGCGTGACGGCCATGTCGCGCACCACGGCGCTGCGCATGGAGCAGATGGGCTATGACTACCCGGCGGCCGTCATCTCCTCGACCCTGGCTGCGGCTGATCTGACCCACATCAGCAACGAGGTGCCATTCACGCCGGATTGCCAGGTCGACGCCACCGAGAACAACCTGACCCTGTGCTCCAGGCCCGAATACCTGCAGTCGATGCGGGATGTGGGCGTCGACCTGGTGGGGCTGACCGGCAACCACTTGAACGATTTCGGGCCCGAGGCCACCCTGTGGTCGCTGCAATTCTACCAGGACGAAGCCCTGCCCATCTACGGCGGCGGCGCCGACCTGGAGGACTCCTGGAAGCCGCTGCTGGTGGAGCACAACGGCAACCGCTTGGTTTTCCTCGGCGCCAATTCGTTTGGACCCGACTATGCTCTCGCCGGGCCGGATTACCCCGGATCGACCCCCTACACGCTGGAGGCCATGACCGAGGCCATCGCCAGCGCGCGCCAGGAGCTCGATCCCGACCTGGTGCTGGTGGAGCTGCAGTGGGAAGAGAGCTACGACACGGTGCCGCTGCTGACCCAACGCGAGGATTTCCCCAAGTTGCGGGAGGCAGGGGCCGACCTGGTGACCGGTGTGCAGTCTCACGTGCCGCAGGCGGTGGGCTTTGAGGACGGGGGCCTGATCCTGTATGGCCTGGGTAATCTGTTCTTCGATCAGATGTGGAGCCAGTGGACACGGGAGGGCCTGATTCCCCGCCATACCATTTACGATGGCCGCCACCTGAGCACCAAGCTCATGACCACCATCCTGGAGGATTTCGCCCAGCCGCGCTGGGCGACGGAGGAAGAGCGGGCCGCCATCCTGGAGCGCGTGTTCGCAGCCAGCGGGTGGTGGGAATAGGGTGTGATTGAAGTAGGGGGCTTTGATCGTCGTGGCCCTACGGGCCAGGCAGGTCTTTGGCGCGGGCGCGAAATCGTGGTATAGTCAGGCATGGTTTGAGGTTTCAGCAGCCGATAGAGTGAGGAGCCAAACGTAGTGCTCAGGCCTTTGTTGGACCACAATGAAAAGGCCCTGGTGCAGGCGGAGCGCGAGGTGCTGCAGCAGCTGGGAGTCAGTCTGGCGCGGCTCGAGGCCAGCCGGGAGGACGTCGCGCGGCTCGACCAGGCCCGGCGCCAGCTGGACGAGTTGTTCCTCTTGGTGATCGTGGGCGAGTTCAATGCCGGCAAATCGGCCTTCATCAACGCGCTGCTGGGGGAGAGGCTGTTGGAGGAAGGGGCCACGCCCACCACGGTGCGCGTCCACATCCTGCGCCACGGCGATCAGGTCACCCGGCAACTGGCCGAGGCCGACGTCGAGGTCATCACCAGCCCTGTCGACTGGCTGCGGGAGATCAACCTGGTGGACACGCCCGGCACCAACGCCGTGATCCAGCGCCACCAGGAGATCACCGAGGATTTCGTGCCGCGCTCGGACCTGGTCCTGTTCGTCACCAGCGCGGATCGCCCGTTCTCCGAGAGCGAGCGGGTGTTCCTGCAGAGAATCAGGCACTGGGGCAAGAAGGTGGTCCTGGTAGTCAACAAGGTGGACATTCTCGACGCGGCCGACGTGGCCGCGGTGCGCACCTTCGTGGCCGATAACGCGGTCAAGTTGCTGGGAGTGCAGCCGGAGATCTTCCTGGTGTCGGCCCGGCTGGCCCAGCGGGCCAAGGGGGCCGGCCAGAAGGCCGACCCGACGGCCTGGGCTCCCAGCCGGTTCGAGCCGCTGGAGCGCTACATCCTGGAGACCCTGGACGAGCAGGAACGCCTGCGCCTGAAGCTGCTCAGTCCCCTGGGCATTGCCGAGCGGCTGCGGGAGAAATATGCGGAGATCACGGCGCAGCGGCTGGCGGTGCTGGTCGATGACTTCGCCACCCTCGATACGGTGGAGAGCACCCTGCAGGCCTTCGAGGAGGACATGCGCCGGGATTTTCAGCATCATCTGGTGCGCATCGACAACGACCTCTACCAGATGTCGGATCGGGGGATGCGTTTCATCGACGAAACCATGCGGCTCAACCATATCCTGGACCTGATGAACAGCGCCAAGGTACGGGAGGCCTTCGAGCAGGAGGTGATTGCCGGCACGCCGCTGCAGATCGAGCGCCGGGTCACCGAGATGATCGACTGGCTGGTGGAGCGCGAGTACAAACAGTGGCAGGCGGTCATGGAGTACCTGCAGGAGCGCGCGGAGCTGCACAAGGACCGCGTCATCGGGGAGGTAGGCGGCAGCTTCGAAATGAACCGCCGGCAACTCCTGGAGTCGGTGCGGCGGGCCACAGAACAGGCAGCCAGCAGCTACGATCATCGCGCCGAGGCGGCCAAGCTGGCGGAATCGGTGCAACAGGCGGTGGCCCAGACCGCCCTGCTGGAGGTTGGCGCCGTGGGGCTGGGAGCCATCCTGGTTGCGGCCCTGCACACGTTGGTGGCGGACATCACGGGCCTGCTGTTCGCCGGCACGCTGGCCGCGGTGGGGCTGTACGTGCTGCCCAACCGCAGGCGCAAGGCCCGGGAGGACCTGCGCACCAAGGTTGGCGAGCTCCAGGCGCGGCTGCACGAGGCGCTGTCCAGGCAGTTCGAGGAGGAGCTGGCCCGCTCGATCCAGCAGATCAGGGAGGCGGTGGAGCCGTACACCCGCTTTGTGCGCATCGAGCGCGACAGACTGACCGGCATCGCCTCGGAGCTGGACGCTGCGGGCCAGGAGATGCGCAGCCTGGAGGCCAGAGTCAAGGAGCTGTGAGCGGGATAGCCGGCCAGGGCCCACCCAACCATGGTTGATACATTGCGCCAGGACCCGGGGGAGCCCCCGCCGATTACCTTACGGCCGCTGGATCTGGACGAGACCGGCGAACTGCAGCAGGTCTACCAGGGGGCCGACGACGTGTTTGTGGCCACGACCGGCGCGCCGGTGCGGCCGGGCCAGGCAGAGCGGGACCTGGCCGAGGCGCGCGGCGACGATGCCCGCTATCTGCTGGGCATCTTCCTGCAAGAGCGCATGGTTGGCGTCGTGGACTTCCGCCTGGCCGAGCCCGAACCCCTGGCGGTGAGGTTGGGGCTGATCCTGCTCAGCCGGCCCTACCGGCGCCAGGGCCTGGGGAGTTGGGCCCTCCGCATCCTCGAAGAATGGCTGCGCCAGGCCACCCCCACCGTGGCCATCATGGTCACCGTGCGCGCCCAGGATTACATCGCCCAGGCCTTCTTTCGCCACCACGGCTACGTCTATACCGGCCAGGCCGTGCGCCTGAACGCCGGGCCTGCCGGCTCCTCCCGGCTGCTGTGGCTGCGCAAGGACCTCTAAGCCCGGCCCGCCCCGGCCGGGATGAGCAATCCAGATCAGCTAACGGGATGGTTCAAAACAGAGCGGCTCCTGTCTCTGTGGTACACTAACAAAGTTGCCCGAAGTACGGCCACAGGACCGCTCAAAAGTCCCCCCAGGTCGCTTCTGGCGGCCGTGTTCTGGTCCGCTTGGTCATAGTCCTGGTAACAGCCGCCACGCTGGCTTGTAGGTATAGCACATCCGTGCTATCATAAGCAATTGCAGTTTCCCCAGTGGTGCACGCAACCCATCGATCGGGCAGCGGCCACCTCGGTGACAAAGGTCCGGCCGGCCCGGCAGGGATAGGTCAACATATGGCACACGACAAACTCATCGTTCGCGGCGCCCGCGAGCATAATCTGAAGAACATCGACGTCGAGATCCCGCGCGACCAGCTGGTGGTGCTGACGGGGCTATCGGGCTCCGGCAAGTCCAGCCTGGCCTTCGATACCATCTATGCCGAGGGACAGCGCCGGTACGTCGAGTCTCTGTCGGCCTACGCTCGCCAGTTCCTGGGGCTGATGGAGAAGCCGGATGTGGACCAGATCGAGGGCCTGAGCCCGGCAATCTCGATCGACCAAAAGGGCACCAGCCGCAATCCCCGGTCCACTGTGGGCACGGTGACCGAGATCTACGACTATTTGCGCCTGTTGTATGCCCGGGTGGGGCTGCCGCACTGTCCCAACTGTGGCGAGCCGATCAGCCAGCAGACCGTGGAGCAGATTGTGGATACCCTGATGGGGATGGCCGAGGGGAGCAGGATCCTGATCCTGGCCCCCCTGGTGCAGGGGCGCAAGGGGGAACATAAGGGGGTGTTCGACGAGATTCGCAAGGCCGGCTTCGTGCGCGTGCGGGTCGACGGCGAGCTGCGGGAGCTGGACGAGGAGTTCGAGCTGGACCGCTACAAGCTGCACACCATCGAGGCCGTGGTCGATCGCCTGGTGATGCACGGCAAAGCCGGCGACGACGGCGATCAAATCCGGCTGGCGGACTCGGTGGAGACGGCGCTGCGGCTGGGCGATGGCGTCATGCTGATCAGCGATGTGACCGACCGGGAGCAGCCGCAGGATCGCTTCTTCAGCGAGCGATTTGCCTGCGTGAAGTGCGGGTTCAGCATGCCCGAGATCGAGCCACGCACCTTCAGTTTCAACAGCCCGCACGGGGCTTGCCCTACCTGCACCGGCCTGGGCTCCCAGACGGAATTCGATCCGGACCTGATGACTGCCCCGGATAAGAGCCTGGAACAGGGTGCTATCCTGGTTCCCGGCTGGGGAGGCCAGAACCCGAAGCAGGATGGCTACTACCATCAGCTGCTGCAGGCAGTCGCCGAGCACTACGGCATACCCTTCAGCCATGTGCCGTACGGCGAGCTCAGCGCGCGCCAGAAGGAGATCATCCTCCACGGCACGCCGCGCGGCGAGCGCGTGATGCTGCATTATGTAAACACATCGGGCCAGCGGCGGACGTTCCAGACGGTGTACGAGGGGGTGATACCCAGCGTGCAGCGGCGCTACCGAGAGACCACCAGCGAGACCATGCGCAGCGAATACGAGCGCTTCATGTCGGCCCGGCCCTGCCCGACCTGCGAGGGACAGCGCTTGCGCCCGGAAGCACTGGCCGTGACCATCGCCGGCGAGAACATCGTGGCGGTCACCACCAAGGCTGTCGCTGAGGCGCTGTTGTGGGTTGCCACCCTGCAGACCGAGGAGGAGCGCCAGAAGGCCACGGACTCGCTTAACGGCCGCAGCGGCGCGCTGCCGCCCACGCCGTTGAGCGTGCGGGAGCAGACCATTGCCCGCCAGATTCTGAAGGAGCTGCGGGCACGGCTGGGCTTCCTGCACGACGTGGGCCTGGACTACCTGACCCTGGACCGCCAGGCCTCCACCCTGAGTGGCGGTGAGGCGCAGCGCATCCGGCTGGCGACCCAGATCGGCTCCCAGCTGATGGGGGTGATGTACATCCTGGACGAGCCCAGCATCGGGCTGCACCAACGTGACAATGCCCGGCTGCTGCGCACCCTCCAGGGCCTGCGGGACCTGGGGAACACGGTGATGGTGGTGGAACACGACGAGGAGACCATGCGGACGGCCGACTGGATCATCGACCTGGGACCGGGGGCAGGCCAGCACGGTGGCGAGGTGGTGTGCAGTGGTCCCATCGAGAGCATCATGGCCTGCCACGACTCGCTGACGGGGCAGTATCTGAGCGGCCTGCTGGAGATCCCGGTCCCCCGGGAGCGCCGGCCGGGCAACGGCGAAGAGATCATCGTCAAACGCGCCGCCGAGAACAACCTGAAGCGCATCGACGTGCGCTTCCCCCTGGGCCGGTTCATCTGCGTGACCGGCGTCAGCGGCTCGGGCAAGTCGACGCTGGTGAACGAGATCCTGTACAAGGGGGTGGCCCAGAGGATGTACCGGGCCAAGGACCGGCCGGGCAAACACCAGGCTATCCTGGGATTGGAGCAGATCGACAAGGTGATCGAGATCGACCAGTCGCCCATCGGCCGCACGCCGCGCTCCAACCCGGCCACCTATGCGGACCTGTTCACGCCCATCCGCGAGCTGTTCGCTTCGCTGCCGGAGAGCAAGGTGCGGGGGTACGGCCCGGGGCGCTTCAGCTTCAACGTCAAGGGCGGGCGCTGTGAGGCCTGCCAGGGCGACGGGATCATCCGCATCGAGATGCAGTTCCTGCCGGACGTCTACGTGCCCTGCGAGGTCTGCCACGGCAAGCGCTACAACCGGGAGGCCCTGGAGATCAGGTACAAGGGCAAGACCATTGCCGACGTGCTGGACATGACCGTGGAAGAGGCCATGGAGTTCTTCGAGAGCATTCCGGCGGTGCGGCAGCGCCTCAAGACCCTGTGGCAGGTGGGCCTGGGCTACATCAAGCTGGGCCAGCCCGCCACCACCCTGAGCGGCGGTGAGGCCCAGCGCGTCAAGCTGGGCAAGGAGTTGAGCCGCCGGGCTACCGGCCGCACGCTCTACATCCTGGACGAGCCCACCACGGGCCTGCACTTCGCCGACATCCAGAAGCTACTGCACGTGCTGCACAGCCTGGTGGAGAAAGGCAATACAGTGGTGGTGATCGAGCATAACCTGGACGTCATCAAGTCGGCGGACTGGATCATCGACCTGGGCCCGGAGGGGGGTGCCAAGGGTGGGGCGATTGTGGCCGAGGGTACCCCGGAGCACGTCGCCAGCATGAAGAAGAGCTACACCGGCCAGTTCCTGCAGCCCATTTTGCAGGGGCGGGAGGCGTTGCAACCCGCCGAGGTGATCGGCCAGCTGGCGAAACTGCCTGAAGCCGTGGTTACGACAGCTGGAGCCTGAAAGGTTGCCGCACTGCGATGCCCATCCTCAAGCCCGCCATCTACAATGAATCGGGAGACCGCCTGGGCGCCCAGCTCGACCTGCCCCTGGAGGGCCGCCCGATCGCCTACGCCATCTTCGCCCACTGCTTCACCTGCACCAAGAACATCAAGGCGGCCGCCCATATCAGCCGCTCGTTGACCCGCCGCCGCATCGCCGTGCTGCGCTTCGACTTCACGGGCCTGGGCGAGAGCGAGGGCGACTTCGCCGAGACCACCTTCACCTCGAACGTCTCAGACCTGACCGCGGTGGCCCGGTACCTGGCGGACGAGTTTGAGCCACCGCAGATCCTGATCGGCCACTCCCTGGGCGGCTCGGCGGCCCTCCAGGCGGCGCACCAGATCCCGTCGGTGGTGGGTGTGGTGACCATCGCCGCGCCCGCGGAGACGGCCCACCTGGTGCGGCTATTGGCCGGATCAAAGGAGATGGCCGATCACCAGGGCGAGGCCCGTGTCACCATAGGCGGCACCACGTTCCGGCTCAAACGGGAGTTCTTCCAGGAGCTGGAGCACACCAACATGCGCCGGGCCATCCAGACCTTGAATCGGGCCCTCCTGGTGATGCACTCGCCCGAGGATACCACCGTGGACATCGAGAATGCCATGGAGATCTTCGCCGCCGCCCGGCACCCCAAGAGCTTCGTGTCCCTGGACCAGGCTAACCATCTGCTCTCCGAACAGCGGGACTCGTGGTACGTGGGCGAGGTAATCGCGGCCTGGGCCGGACGCTACCTCATCACGACCCCGGAGACGGCGCAGGCATCCCCCATGCCTGCCAACGCCTGGATGGATTGACTAGGGGTCGATGCGGATCACCGAGCCGGTTTCTGCGGTGTCGTACCCCCCCAGCTCGGCCAGCGTGGTAGCGGCATCCCGGCTGCGCAGCCAGGCTCCCAGGGCCTCCAGGGCCGGCAGGCGCCACATCGATTCCAGCATCACCAGGTCGTAGCGCTCCCGGGCCAGGGGCACGAAGCCCAGGCCCCGGGCCAACGCGGCGGTCTCCACGCCGAGCCCCACGTCTGCCTGGCCCTCCACCACCGCGGACGCCACAGCTGTATGCGTGGTCTCCTCGCGCGGGTAGCCGGCACCCCGGGTGGGCTCGATGCCCAGTCGGGCCAGCTGGGCATCGAGCCAGACCCGGGTACCGGATCCTTGGTCGCGGTTGACAAGCCGCACCTTGCCGGAAGCCAGGGACTCCAGGCCGCCGATGGCGGTGGGATTGCCGGGAGCCACGATGAGGCCCAGGTGGCGCTGGGCCAGGGTCAGCAAGATGACGGCCCGGCCCGGCAACAGCCTGCGCACAAAGGGCACGTTGTAGCAGTCGCTCTCCTCGTCCCACAGATGGCAGCCGGCCAGCTCGGCCTCCCCCTGGGCCAGGGCGATCAGCCCGCCCAGGCTGCCGGTGTAGCTCACCTTCAGTGTGTAGCCGGCGGCGATGCCGTCAAAGCGACGAGCCAGCTGTTCGATGGCCGGGTCATGGCTGCCCGCAAAGCGCACAATGCCCTGCGCGGCCGGCGCCGGCCGGGAGGCCATGGAGTGCCAGCGCTCGACTGCGCTTTCTACGGCCCGGGTCACATCTGCGCTGTCGTGCCCGGCTGCCATCATCTCCAGCAGGAAGCGCTCGGCCTGGTTGACCAGGCTGGCCCGACGTAGGGCGGCCTGGTCAGGGGTGGAGCTCTGGGGTGCGCCGGCCACCTGCGTGCCCTGGCCGGCACGGCTGGCGATCAACCCCTCGCGGGCCAGCTCGGCGTAGGCGCGCTGCACGGTGCCCGAGGTGCATCCCCAGCGCCCGGCCATGTCGCGCACAGGGGGCAGGAAATCGCCCACGGCCAGGCTGCCGTAGAGGATCTCCTGCCGCACCGACTCGGCGATCTGTTGATAGAGGGGGGTTCGGTCCATGTTCTGACAGGACGGCCGGTTCCGCCGTCTACGGATTCGGGTTGGCCTCACGCCAGGGCACGGAGTCCGGCACGAACAGGGGCTCGCCAAACTCAGCCACGCCAAACTGGCCTATCTGCTCCTGGACCGGCACCGAGACCATCCAGTCGACGAACTGGTTGGCGAGTTCGGCCTTGATGTGCGGCCCTTTGTCCGGATTGACCACGATCACGCCATATGGGTTGAACAGCACCGGATCGCCCTCGACCACGACACCCAGATCCAACCCCTGGGAAGCGGCAGTGCGGGCCAGGTAGGTGCCCCGATCGCTCAGCGTGTAGGCCTGTTGCTCGTTGGCCATGGTCAGGACCGCGCCCATGCCCTGGCCGGCGGAGACATACCAGTCGCCGGCCGGCTCCATGCCGGCGGCCTGCCAGACCTCCTTTTCCTTGGTGTGGGTGCCAGAGTCGTCACCCCGGGAGATGAAGGTCGCACCGGAGCCGGCGATCTTCTGGAACGCAACGGCGGCGTTGTCCAGGCCTTTGATCCCGGCAGGGTCGGCCTCCGGGCCGAGGATGACGAAGTCGTTAGTCATCACGTCCTCGCGACGGGTCCCGTGGCCGGCGGCCATGAACTCGTCCTCCCGGGCCCGGGCATGGACCAACACCACATCGGCGTTGCCATCCTCGCCCAGCTTGAGGGCCTGGCCCGTACCCACGGCGACTACGGCGACGTCTATTCCGGCCTCTTGCTCAAAGCCTGGCAGGATCTCGTCCAGCAGCCCGGAATCCTGGGTGCTGGTGGTGGTGGCCAGGATCAGGGCATCCGGCTTCGCAGTGGATTCGGCTTCGGCGCCGGCTGCAGGCGGCGCAGCGGCAGGCACAGGCCCAGCTGGTGGAACACAGCCAGCCACCAAGCCCAGGGTCAGCAGCCCGACCAGGACGGCAAGAAGGTTGCGTTTCGACATGGATTTCATCCTCAAGGGGATAGCTGTGGCAGATGTTCTCTGCCGGTACCGATAGGTCAATAGACCATGTCACCGCGCACGAACGCGGCCGTGCGCGGATCCGATGGCATGCTGAAGAAGGCAGTCGCCTCGGCTACCTCGACGACACCTCCGTTGAGCAGGAACACCACCCGCTGGGCCAGCCGCCTGGCCTGGAAGATGTTGTGGGTGACCAGCACCATGGTGGTCCCCCGCTCATGCCGGAGCTGTTGCACCGTGTCCTCGATCAGGGCCACATTGTAGGGATCGAGATTGGCCGTGGGCTCGTCCAGCAACAGGACCTCCGGCTGGAGCACCATGGCCCGGGCCAGGGCCACCCGCTGGGCCTCGCCGCCGGATAGCGTGCGCGCCGGCTGCCGGGCCAGCTGTTGCAGGCCAACCCGGGCCAGGGCCGATTCGACCAGCGCAGTGCCGTCGCGCTCCCCGCGCAGCCGCAGGCCATAGCGCACGTTGTCCCACACCGTGCGGTTGAGCAGCATGGGGTGTTGAAAGACTGTCGTGACCCGGCGACGCAGCTCCAGCGGCACGCCGTGGTCGGAGCCAAAGGTCGAGCCAGCGAAGACCACGGTGCCGCTGGTGGGCGGCTCCAGAAAGTTGAGCAGCCGCAACAATGTGCTCTTGCCGGAGCCGCTCGGCCCCACGACAGCCAGGATCTCACCGGGGAAGATATCCAGGTAGGGGATGTGCAGTACCTGGCGCCCGCCATAGGCCTTGGCCACGCCGCGCAGCTGGTAGGTGGTCGCGTTCACGGCTCCAACCCCTTTCCCTGCAGCACGAGCACGGCGGCATTGGTCATGAAGGCGATGCCTATCAGGATGAGCCCCAGGGCGAGAGCGATGTCGAAGTTGCCCTTGCCGGTCTCGAGGACCACGGCTGTGGTTAACACCCGGGTGCGGTGCTCGATATTGCCGCCCACCATCATGACGGCGCCGACCTCAGAGATGATTGCACCGAAGCCGGCGATCACCGCCAC
>JAULUH010000329.1:0-19999 GCA_032111745.1 Anaerolineae bacterium
GCGCCACCCTGGCGTGGGCCGTGATCGATGGCATCATGCTGGCCCTGCTGTCGATGCTCGAGCGTGGCCAGAAACACCGCTTTCTGCAGGAGCTTCAGGCGACCGAGACGGACGAAGAGGCTCTGTCGGTGATTGCCGACGAGTTTGACTACTTGCTGGAGCCGATTGCGGGCGAGGGAAATCGCCAGCTGCTCTACCGGGACGTATTGGAGCACCTGCGCGATAGCCAGCCGCGCCCGGTCGGGTTTCAACGGGACGACATTGTGGAAGCGCTGGGCACGGCACTGGTAGCCATGATCGCGGTACTGCCTTCGTTGGTGCCTCTGTGGCTGCTGCGCCAGGACCCTCTGCCCGCGCTGCGCGCCTCCAACATCGTATCGTTCATCATGCTGTTCATCTTGGGCTATCGCTGGGGCGTGCATACGGGGGCCAGCCGCTGGAAGACCGGCCTGATGCTGGTCTCTTTTGGCCTCATCCTGATGATCATTGCCATTCCGCTGGGCGGGTAGCGTGGCGTCGACCTGAGCAGCTACATAGCCCTCAGCCTGCGAGCGGGCCGTGGCACCCTGTTCATGGGTGATCTGGAATGGGTGAGATAGAGCGAGGAAGCCATCCCTGGCCAGCCCCCATGCCAGCCTCTGGCTGCCGCTCCTGCGAGTGGATCGGTTGCGTCTTACCGTTATCGCCGTAGCAGCTTCACAGTCGCACCTGTGGCAACCTGCGTCCACAGGCGATCGGCGGTCCAGACCGGCACATCCTGTTGGATGCCCAGGGCCAGGCAAGCGCGATCAGCGAGCGACAGGCCACTTCCTGGCGTCCTCAGCCTGGCGGCCTGCTCGGCGCTATCGGCGTCGAAAGGCACGATGGCCAATCCCAGGGCCTCCAGGTCCGCCCGCAGGCCCGTGATATCAACCCCATAGGCCAATGACTTCTGCAACACTTCCGACCAGTTCACGCTGGAGATGGCGCTGTCCGCGAGTTCGCCCTCGATCTCCTCGGCGCCTGGCTCGTCTTGCAGCCAGGCTAGCAGAGCTGAGGCATCGAGCACCGCTTTCATGAGGCGGTCTCCTGGCCGGCCTCGCGACGGCGGTCTGCGATCAGCTCATCCGCCAGGCTGGGCTGGCCGCGCAGCGCGGCAAAGCGACCCTTTGTCCTCTGCACGACGGCGGTTGGTTTCTCCAGGATGAGCCGGTCGTCTTCGAGACGAGCCATTAGGACCTCTCCGGTGCTGATCTGCCAGACCTGGCGCAGACTGGCTGGGATGACGATGCGTCCTTGTGGCCCAAGTCGCAGCTCAACAGTTGTTGGATCTTCTGCCATTGATGTTACCTCTATGCCACATTATATAGATATGTGGCACGTAAGTCAATTAGTGGCACGTTGATAGGCATTTTTGGCCCTGTTCCAGCCTTCTCTCACAGGCAAGCTGGACGGTGGTGCCCGTACACTGCGGTGAAACCACTGGCCGTGGGTTGCTGGCGCAGATCTTGCGTGACTGTGGACCTGCCAGCTGAGGAGTTTCCTGAGAAGCTCCAGGCTGACCTCCAGGCAGCCCATGATGCGATGTTTCACTTCGGGGGCCGGGCGCGGTACTGACTATGATCTAGATCATAGTCAGCCGTGGCGGGATGGGCTATACTACAGGGCAGCGAACTGGCTCAGTACCAGGTGGTGGAGGCTTTGAGGTACACGTTGCCAGGGGCGCGCTGCCCAGCCGGTTCAGGTAGGTCCGGCACCCTGGCTCATACATGGCGGCAGGAGCACGCGACAATGGATGGATCATCCACGCCCAAGATCGCAGTGGTTGGACTGGGGGTTCTCTTCCCCGACGCCCGCAACGTCGACCAGTTCTGGCAGAATATCCTCAGCAAAAAGGTCTCCATCCGGCCGCTGCCCGAGTCCCTCTTCGAGGCCGAGGTGTTCCACCGGCCGGACCTCCTGACCGCCCTCCACAAGCAAGACAAGTCCATCACCAACATCGCCGGCTGGATCGACGACCTGAGCTTCGACACCGTCCGCAGGTACCGCATCCCCCCGTCGGTGGCGGAGCACATGGACGTCAACCAGCACGCCGCGCTCTACACGGCCAGCCAGGCTCTGGACGCCAACCCCCTCCAGGGCGTGGCGAACGAGCGGGTCGCAGTGATCCTGGGCAACGGCATGGTGGGCACCCGCTATGGCGACGCCATGTTCCGGGTGCAGTTCCAGTTGATGGAGCACTACCTGCGCCAGCACCCCGGTTTCCAGCAGCTCCCTCCGGCTCAGCAGGATGAGATCATCGCCGACGTCGCCGCCCAGGTCCTCAAGGATACGATCTCCATCTCCGAGGACACCGCGCCCGGCGTCCTGCCCAACATCATCGCCGGCCGCATCGCCAGCGTCTATGACTTCCACGGCCCCTCGTTCACGGTGGATGCGGCCTGCGCCTCGGTGTTGGCGGCGGTGATCGCCGGTATCCAGGGTTTGCAGCTGGGGACGTACGATGCCGCGATCTGCGGTGGCGCCGACATGCCGCTCAAGCAGCTGGGCTTTGTGATGTTCTCGGCCCTCAACGCGCTATCCCCCGACGGCTCCTATCCCTTCGACAAGCGGGCCAACGGCTTCGTCATGAGCCAGGGCTCGGGCACCGTGGTGCTCAAGCGCATGGAGGACGCGGAGCGGGATGGGGACACGATATACGCCCTCATCACCGGCTACGGCCAGGCCAGCGATGGCAAGGGCAAATCCATCGCCGCGCCCAACGCCGAGTGGCAGGCCCATGCCGTGGAGCTGGCCTGCCGCATGGCCGGCTATCCCGTGGACACCATCGAGATGGTAGAGGCCCATGGCACCGCCACCCGGGTGGGCGACGTGGTGGAGGTGATGGGCCTCAAGCAGGCCTTCCAAAACCTGGGCGCCACCCGCCAGAGCTACTGCGGCCTCACCTCGGTCAAGTCCAACATCGGCCACCTCAAGTCCGCCGCTGGCATCGCCGGCCTCATCAAGGCCATCCTCGCCCTCCACCACAAGACGCTGCCCCCCACCGCCAGCTTTGAGGAGATCAACCCCAAGCTGGAGCTGGAGGGATCCCCCTTCTACATCCTGGACGAGCTGCGGGAATGGGCAGCCAATTCCGACCACCCCCGCCGGGCCAACGTCTCCTCCTTCGGCTTCGGCGGCGCCGACTATCACCTGGCCCTGGAGGAATATCGGCCCAACGAGCACTCGCGGCCAGTGGTGGCTGGCTTCACGGCCGAGCCCGCGGCGGCTCCGGCTACCAGGCCTGCCCAAGCTGGCGGTGAGGCTACTGGTCCCGCGACCTCCGGGCTGGTATTCCTGGCGGCCAATAGCGCCGAAGAGCTAGACGCTGCGGCGCAGGCTTTTCTCACGGCCGCATCTGCCCACGGCGACCTGCCCTTCCCCGAGCTCTGCCTCCTGCATGGCTACGCCGCGAAACCTTCCTCGCCTGCCCGGCTGGCCATTCTGGCCGCCTCACCCGAGGACCTCTCGGCCAAGCTCGACCTGTGGCGGCAGCACCGGTCTGGGGATCAGGCTTACGACCGGCTCAAGGCCAAGGGTATTTTCAGCCGTCTCGGCCCGCCCGTCACGCCGGCGGAAACCGCGCTACTCTTCCCCGGCCAGGCCTCGCAGTACCCGTACATGCTGGCCGCGGTGCACGATGCCTACGACGCGGTGCGCACGTGGTTCCACAAGGCCGATGCCTTCTGGCTACGCCAGCACGGCCACACGGTATCCTCCCTGGTCTTTCCCGGCGATGGGGGGGAGGACGCCGCGTTGGAGCGGCTGCGCCAGACCCAGAACGCCCATCCTGCGATCTTCGTCTCCAGCTTTGCCCTCTATGACCTGCTGCGCCAGCACGGCCTCGCCGCCGGCTTCATGATCGGCCACAGCCTGGGCGAGATCACGGCCCTGGCGGCGGCTGGCATGCTCAACTTTGCCGATGCCCTGCAGCTGGTGGACCGCCGGGGCTATGCCTTCCACGACGCCAGCCTGCCCGACTCCGGGCAAATGCTGAGCCTGGTGGGCTCAGTGGAGCAGGCCAACCAGCTGGTCGCCGAGAGTGGCTGCGCGGTCACCGTGGCCAACATCAATAGCCCGTCCCAGGTCGTCCTCTCCGGCACCACCCCGGCCATCGGCCAGTTCCAGCAGTTCCTGCAGGAGAAGGGCATCAAGAACCGGTTGCTCTATGTCTCCCACGCCTTTCACAGCTCGCTGCTGGAGCCCGTGGCCGAGAGGTTCTTCCGCCAGATCAAGGATATCCCCTTCCACCCCTCCCCTATTCGGGTGGTGATGAACCATCGCGGCACCTACTATCCCACCGACCCGGCAGCCGTGGCCGGCATCCCCGAGCTGATGCACGACCAGCTACTGCAGCCAGTGGGCTTTGTCGACGGGGTGCGCCGGTTGGCGGCGGATGGCGTGCGGCTGTTCGTGGAGGTGGGGCCGGGCTCGATCCTCAGCAGCCTGGTGCGGGATATCCTGCCGGAGGACGATACCCGGGTCCTGACGGCTAATCCCCGGGGCGCCGACGACCTGGCCAGCCTGCAGAAGCTGTGGGGCGCGCTGTTCGCCGAGGGCGTGCCCGTCGAGCCGCTGCCGACACCTGGCATCCGCCCCAGCCAGCCCCTGCAGCCCGTTGCGGCCAGCCCGGGCCCGCCCTCATTACGTGAGGCGCCGCACTCCCGGGCCGCTGCCGCACGGCCGGACCCCACTCCCGTTCCCTCCGCGGCGGCCAGCGTCGTCTATAGCGGGGTCGCCGTCGGCCTGCCCGGCTCCTTCAAGGAGATGTTCCGCGACGACAATTTCCAACAGCTGTTCCAGGGCCACAACCTCATCGAGCGCCTGACCGACGCCGAGAAGCAGCAGATGGTCGAGCGCCAGATCACCCGCCTGGTCAAGGACCAGGCCGGCCCCACCTTCCAGCTGCTCACCACCCTGGACGACGTCATCCAGCTCGCCGGCAAGCTCGGCCGCATCGACCTCGTCCGCGACTATCACGTCGACGAGAAGATGGTGCAGGATATGACCACCTGCATCGCCGCCGGGGTTGCCGCCGGCTACGAGGCCCTGCGGGATGCCCATATCCCCCTGGTGCAGGAATACGCTCGCACCAGCACCGGCCGCCTCCTGCCCCAGAAGCTGGCCCTGCCTCCCGCCATGCAGGACGAGACCGGCGTGATCTTCGCCAACGGCTTCCCTCTCATCGACCCAGTGATCGCGGAGGTCTCCCGCTACGTCGCCTATGCCTACGGCAGCAAGACCCGGCGGGAGCTGCTGGCGTTCTACGAGTCCATCATCGCGCGGGTCAAGGACTATCAGGCCCGCAAGCTGCTCACCGACTGGTACGCCCTCCACTACAGCCGCCTGTGCGACAACCCGGGGGAGGAGGACGTCTACCGCTTCAATCATCGCTTCATGACCGAGATCTCCGCCCAGGCCAACAACGTGCTGGCCACCCTGATCAATGCCCGCGGGCCGAATTTCCAGCTCAACGCAGCCTGCTCCTCCACGGCCAACGCCATCACCATCGCCGAGGACTTCCTGCGTTCGGGTCGGGTCCGGCGCATGATCGTCGTCGGTGCCGACGATCCCTCCTCGGCAACCAACCTCCCGCTCCTGGGGGCTGGCTTCCTGTGCACCGGCGCCGCTACCAACGAGGCCGACCTCTACAAGGCCGCGGTGCCCTTCGACCGGCGGCGCAACGGCATGATCATGGGGGCGGGGGCGGTGGGCATCGTCCTGGAGACCGGGGAGGCGGTGGCCGAGCGGGGCGTGGTCGAGGTCTGCCAGCTGCTGGGCACCCACTCCTTTAACACGGCCGGCCACATCGCCCAGATCGATACCCCCACCTTCTCCCGTCACCTGGAATCCTTCGTAGGGCGCATGGAGCGGGAGCATGGCTTGCGCCGCGACCAGATAGCCCGCCAGGCCATCTACATCTCCCACGAGACCTACACGCCCCCCCGGGGCGGCTGCTCCCAGACCGAGGTCGGGGCATTGAAGGCGGTATTTGGGGACCACTTCCGGCAGATCCTCGTCGGCAACACCAAGGGCATGACCGGGCACACCATGGGCGCGTCGTTGGAGGATGCAGTTGCCGCCAAGGCCCTGCAATATGGGCAGTGCCCGCCGGTGGTGAACCTGGCCGAGCCCGACCCCATGCTGGATGGCCTCAACCTCTGGCACGGCGGCGGCCACGATCGCACCCTGGCCCTCAAGATGTCGGCCGGCTTCGGCTCCCAGGGCCATTTCGTGCTGCTGTGCAAGGCCGCGACCGGCGATCGGCGCATCGTCGATCCTGCCCGCCATGCGGCCTGGCTGAAGTCCATTGCCCCGGAGAGCGCAGCTGCCACCGGGCTGCAGGGTCGCGTCCTGGTCGTCCGCGATGGCGCCGCGGTGCTTCCTGGCGAGCCAGCGCCGGCCCAGCCCGCCGTCGAGCTCGCCCATCCTGCCGCGCCACCAGCGCTGGACTCCAAAGACCTGGCCGCGCAGGTGGTGGCATTGATCTCGGGGCTCTCGGGTTATCCCCCTGAGATGCTGGAGCCGGAGATGGAGTTCCACGCGGACCTGGGCTTTGGCGCGGAGCAGCAGGGGGCTATTGCGGCCGGGCTGGCCGGGCACTTCGGGCTGCCGGCGGACGCGCTGCAACTGTCCGGTGCCACGACCATCGGGAACGCCATCGGCCAGGTCACGCAAGCCCAGGCTGCACGCACCGGCCCGGCCGCCGCCGTGCCCGCCAGCCCCCAGCCAGCTGGCCCTGCAGCGCCTGGCGGTATCGACCGGGAAGCGATCATCGCCGATACCCTCAAGGTGTTCGCCGAGGTTACCAAGTACGCCGACGACATGCTGGACCTGGACATGGAGATGGAGGCAGACCTGGGCATCGACACCGTCAAGCAGGCCACGATCCTGGCCATCCTGGGCGAGAAGTACGGCCTGGAGCGCCAGGAGGGCATGCAGCTGTCGACCTATCCGACCATCCGCCACATCGTCGACCTGATCTGTGCGACCGCTGCTACGGTTGCCGTGCCGGCTCCCCTGGAGGCACCGGCACCCGCCGCTGCGCCTGCTGCCGAGCCCATGCCAGCGGTCCCCCAAACCATACTGGAGCCTCCCGTTGCCCTCGCGGCCGAGCCGGCACTCGTGCCGCCCGCGGCAGGCCTGCGTAGCCCGCTCAGCCGGCTGGTGGTCGAGCTGGCGGCCGAGGAGCTGGGCGCGATGGAGCTCGATCTCAAGGGCAAGTCCGTGTGGGTCATGGGTGACGACGCCGGGATCGTGGAACAGGCAGCGGCAGCCTTTGCCGGCCGAGAGGCCAGCGTCCACACCTTCGTATTTCCCGCCACCATCTCACCTGCAGCGGTGGAGGAGGCCTTCGCCGGCTTCGCCCATGGCAGGGCGTTGGACGTGATCGTGGACTGCACCCATGTTGGTGAGGCAGTGCAATTTGAAAGCCTGTCGCTGGCTGAGGCCGGCCAGCTGCTGTTCCGCAGCAGCACGGCGCGCTTTGTGGTCACCAAGGTGCTCTCCGGGGAGGGCCGGCGACCCAGCCGCATCGTGTGCCTGACCGCCGTCGACGGGTATCTCGGGCTGGATCCCCAGCACGGCCACGTCGCCGATCCATCCTACGGCGCGCTGGCCGGGTTCTACAAGGGGCTGCGCAAGGAGTGGCCGGAGACCAGTGTCCGTATCGTCGACTTTGCCCCCGAGGCCATCACCCAGGCGTTCGATGCCTGCCTCAGCCATATGCTGGACGAGATCGAGCACGCAGCCGTGGGCGTGGAGATCGCCTATCCCGAGGGCAGGCGCATGGTTGCCAGGGTGGTCGACCGGGAGCTCCCGCCGGTTGAAACGTTGTCGTTCTCAGAACGCGATACCTTCCTGGTCACCGGCGGTGGCAGTGGTATCGCCGCGTGCATCCTGTTGGCCCTGGCGGAGGCGTATCCGGCTCGCCTTGTGGTTCTGGACCAGGTGCCCCTGCCCGAGAACATCGCGGATCTGGCAGGGCTGGGCGAGGCAGGCCTGGCCCAGGTCAAACAGGATATCCACCAGCGGCTGCAGCAGGAGCATGACCGGATCACCCCGGTCATGCTCAACCGGGAGTTCGAGCAGGTGACCCGGGCCATCGCCATCTACCAGAACCTGCAAGCGGTGAGACGGCTCGATCGTCAGGTCCACTACATCGCCTGCGACGTCAGGGATCATGCCGCCCTACGGCCACTGCTGGAACAGGCCAGAGCGACCGTCGGCCCCATCACGGCTATCATTCATGCCGCCGGCCTGGACCGCAGCCATCTCCTGGATCAGAAGAGCGTGGAGGAGTTCCAGCAGGTCTTTGCGGTGAAGGCGGAGGGCGCCTGTAACCTGATGGACCTGTGCCGTGAGGACCCCCTGCGCCTGGTGGTGGCCTTCGCCTCCATCTCCGGCCGCTTTGGCAACGCTGCCCAGCTCGACTACTGCGCCGCCAACAACTTCCTCAGCTACTGGATCCGCTTCCTGGGCCACGTCCATCCCGACCTGCATGCCCTCAGCCTGGTGTGGTCGGGCTGGAGCGATACCGGCATGGCCTGGCGCAACGAGCTGGTGCGCCAGCGCTCCCTGGAGACCGGGCTCAACCTGATCGACGTAGACCAGGGCGTGGCGGCGTTCATGGAGGAGATCGTGAATGCCACGGGCGAGCGGGAGGTGATCCGCCACCGGGGCCTCGACGGCTTCCTGGAGCCGGGCCTTGCCTCCCTCTACCTGCCCGACTATCCGCTGATCGACCGCGTCACCCTGCAGGACGGCGCCAACCACCGGGCCTACCGCATGTTCTCCGTGGAACGGGATGCGCTGATCGACCAGCATCGCCTGGGCAAAGTGCCCATCCTGGCCGCCGTGGCCTATGCCGAGCTGGCCGTGGAATACTATGCCATGCAGGCCGGTCGCCAGGGCCATTACCTGCTGCAGCACATGACCTTCCCCAACGCCTTCAAGCTCTTCCGCGAGCAGCCGCGCGAGCTTTTTGTCGAGGGCCAGCCTAGCGGCGCCGATGACACCTGGGCCATTGCCGTCAAGTCCATCTTCAAGCCAGCCACCGGCGAGCAGGCCCAGGTCGTCCTGCACTCCGAGGTGGAGGTCTCCGGCGGCCGGCCCAAGGAGCACGATCTGGATCCGCAGCAGTGGGCCAACCATTGGGACGAGCCTATCAGCCTGCCGGCGGAGGAGTCGCTGCAGCTACTCGTCGGTGCTGGCCCGGAGCAGCGCATCATCTTGGGGCCTCTCTACAACGATGTCCTGCGAGACCCCCAGGCCAAGGAGCCGGTGCTGATCTATCCCCAGGGCGCGATCTATCCCACCTATTTCCCCAGGGAGCAGCTCACCAACCCGCGCTACCCCCTGGCCCGCCTGCTGGTCAATCCCTGTTTCCTGGACTCGATCTACCAGGCCTGCGCCGCGCACCTGCTGGTGCATCGCCAGCGGGTTTACCTGCCGTGGGATATCGGCGAGCTGGGCATCCTGCGGGTGCCGCGGGAGGAGGGCCTGTACCGCTGCTACACCCGTGTGGTCGCCGAGACCGCCAACACCGTGGCCTACGACGTGGTCATGGTCGACGGTGACGGCCGGGCTTGCTACGTCGCCCGCAATGCGGCTTTTCGCCTGATCAACCTGTGATCCAGGATCGCCGTCCATGGAAGCTTTCCTGGCTGAGGCCGCCCGTACCTTCGGCTTCAGCTACGCCATCCAATCGATCCCCGATTTGGCCGCTGAGCTCGACGCGGCTGGCGATGCCTTCGCCTGCGCCCGGCTCACGCCCGCCGAACGGGCCCGCTTTGCCACCCTGCGGGTCCCCAAGCGCCGTGCCGAATGGCTGGCCGGCCGCTTGGCTGCCAAGGCCGCCTTCGCCCGCCACGCCGCCGCTGGCACCGCGCCTGCCGAGGTCTCGATTCTCAGCCGGCCGAGCCGGGCCCCGTTCATCGTCGAGGCTCCCGGCCTGCGGTTGTCCATCAGCCATTGCCAGGACTACGCCGTGGCCGTGGTCGCGGCCTTCGACATCGGCGTCGACGTCGAGAGGACCGAGGCCCGGCCGGCCGTCCTGGCCCGGGCTATCCTGTGCCCCGACGAGGAGCGGCTCCTCGAGCATGTCTGCGGTTGCCCTGCGGAGGTGGACGCCATGGTCACTCGCTTCTGGTCCCGCAAGGAGGCCGTGGCCAAATTCCTGCACCTGGGCGGGTCATTGGATTTTCGTTGCATCAACACGGCCGGCGACCTGGCCTGCCTCCCCGGCTTGGCCCAGGCCGGCGTGCGCCTGTTGTCCGCACCCTATGACGGCTATTGGATTTCCCTCGCCCTGTAGGACTTTTTTGACCCAGAGATTACCGGCATGAACGAGGCCAGCTCCCGCTACGTGGACCGCTTCGCCACCGAGCGCCTGATCAAGGAGAAGCTCAGCCTGGTGCACCATGCTCCCGACCCCCGGGGCACCCGTCTGGACGCGAGCCTCGCCAGCCTGGCGCAGTTGCCTGCCTGGCCTGCGGGCGTGGAGGAGACCCGGGAGGGCCGCCGCGGCCGGCTCTGCTTCCCCTCCGCCATCGCTACCGGGCACCCTAACAACGACCTGGTGCAATGCCGCTGCCACTATGCCGCCAATCCCAGGGGCAACGTGGTCTTCGTCCATGGCCTCTACGAGGACAACCTCCAGCTCTACGACTTCTTCATCTCCCTCCTGAACGAGCAGGCCCTGGACGTCTATTTGCTGCTGCTGCCCTACCACTACGGCCGCACGCCGCTGTCCAGCCACTTTAGCGGCGAGCTGTTCTGGAGCGCCGACATCCACCGCAGTGCCCTGGCCTATCAACAGGCCGTCTATGATTTGTTTCAACTTACTTCTTTCGTGCAACATCACACCGGCCGGCCCGTTGCCATCGCCGGCTTCAGCATGGGCGGCGGCATCGTCCTCTCCCTGGCTGCTCGCATCCCGCTCGACCGCGTCTTCGCCATCAACCCCGTGTGCAACATGAGCGAGCTAGTGTGGGATAGCGCCTTGTTCGCACCCATCCGGCAGGACCTGGAAACCCACGGGGTCAGCCTGCAAGCCCTGCGCGGCCACTACAGCCAGCTCGAGCCCCTCAATGCCGGCCCCATCGCGACCGGCCCGCAGCACATCGTGCTGGCCCACAGTCTGTACGACCAGATCAACGATCCCGCCAATTACGACCTGTTGGCGCGGCGCTGGCAGCTAACGCGGGTGCTGAGCTACAAGGCCGGGCATCTCAACATTCTGCGCGTTCCCAGGCTGCCCATGGACCTGGCCAGCTTCACCATGGAGGCTGCGGCCGATGAACACCTGTGATTTCCTCTTTGGCGTGCGAGAGGCCTGGCGGGACAACACCGCCCTGGTGGACGTGGAGTCCGGCCGCCGCTACACCTATCGCCAGCTGCAGGACGCAGTGCGGGCCCTCAGCCACCAGCTGCAGGGCCTGGGTTTTCGCCCGCGGGACGTCATCGCCACCCATCTCTACAACGGCGCCGAGGCGGTGGTAGCTCATTTGGCGATCCAATACACCGGTGGCGTCAGCTGCCTGCTGGACCCCCTAATCCCGGCCCACAGCCTGGCCTATTACGTGGTCGACAGCGGGGCTCGTGGCCTGCTGACCCACCTGCCCCGATCCGCCGCGGCCGGCCACTTGCCTGCGGGCCTGCCCATCCTGGAGGCAGCTGAGGTGGCGGAACTCAGCGACCGGGAGCCGCCAGCTGCGGCGGTTCCGCCCTACCCCTGCGACCCTGAGGCCGTGGCCGCCATCTTCTACACCTCTGGCACCACCAGCCAGCCCAAGGGGGTGATGCTGCCGCCCCGCAGCTTCACCTCCCACTTCCGCATCTTCACCCGGGCCTGCTACACCTATGCGCCAGAGGATCGATTGCTCTGTTTCGTGCCCTTCTCCCATGGCTACGGCTCCAAGTCCATCTTCCTGCCTTGCCTCAACGCCGGCGCGGCCATGGTCATCATGCGCTCCTTCCAGCCCTTCAAGGTGGCCGAGGTGGTGGCCGCGGAGGGCATTACCCATCTCTTCGGCGTGCCCTCGCACTACCAGCAGCTCCTGCGCCGCGACGAACTGATGCAGCCCATGCGCCAATTGAAGGCCGCATTCTGTGCCGCGGCCCTGCTCAAGCTGGAGACGGCCCGGGAGTGGCAGGCGCAGGCGGGCTACCACCTGGACGAGGGCTACGGCCTGATCGAGACGTGCACCGGCGTCGCCTTCCGTCGCGGCCGGCTGCCCAGCCGGCTGGGGGATATCGGCACCTACCCGGCTGACCTGGTGGATATCGCCATCGTGGACGACGACTTTCGCTTCCTCCCTCCGGGCGAGCGCGGCGAGATCGTGGTGCGCGGCCCCAGCGTCATGCTGGGCTACCTCAACAAGCCGGAGGAGACCGCCCGGGCCCTGCACGACGGCTGGTTCCGCACCGGGGACCTGGGCTACAAGACCGCGCAGGACGAGATCATCCTCGCCGGCCGCATCAAGGACGTGGTGAACGTGGCCGGTATCAAGGTGGCGCCGGTGGAGATCGAGGCCGCGCTGAACGAGCACCCCGCGGTGAGCGAGTCGGCCGTACTCGGCGTGCCCGACGACATGTATGGGGAGGTGGTCGTGGCCTTTGTCGCGCCCCGCCCCGAGGCCGGCGCTGGCGAGCGGGAGCTGATGCGCTTCCTGCAAACGCGGCTGATGAGCTTCCAGGTGCCCAAGTCCATCGTCTTCGTGGAGGACTTCCCGCGCAACACCATGGGCAAGATCGACAAGAACGCCCTGCGCGACCAGGTGGTGGCCTGAGATGACTGGCTCACTCCCACCCACCGTCTTTGACTTTCCGGCCTATCGCCCGCGGCTCATGCGCCAGCACAGCCGCATCCTGGCCACGGCCGCCTGTCTGCCGGACCGCGTGATCAGCAACCAGGACATCATCGACGCCGGCCAGCTGCCGGTGACCGATGGCGTGGTGCGCAAGACCCTGGGCATGGCAAACCGCCGCGTAGCCCCCGCGGGTGTGGCCGACTCGGACCTGCTGGCGGAGGCTGCCCGCCGCTGCCTCGCCGCGGCTGGCCTCGCGCCCGACCAGTTGTCGCGCATCCTGGTCACCAAGCTCCTGGGTGACCGGGTGTTGCCCATGACCGCCGCCCTGGTGCAGCGCCAGCTCCGGTGCACGGTGGCCATGCATGCGGTCGACATCGAGGGCGGCACTAGCGCCTTTCTGCAGGCCGTGGACCTGGCCACCCGCTACATCAGCACCACCCACAACGAATGGAACAACGGATGTGTCCTGGTGCTTTCGGGCGGCCTGCACAACCTGCCGGTCAGCAAGACCGACCCCCGGCTGGCCTTCCTGTTCGGCGACGGGGCGGCGGCGGTGTTGCTGGGGGTGGCGGCTGAGCCGCACTTTCTGGCCAGCTACGCCTACACCAACCACGCCTATTTTGCGGCCGCCGGCACCAGGACGCTGAAGGTCGACCAGGGCATCTCGGAAAGGCTCTATGAGCAGGGGGAGGTCGGCCTGCTGTACGACCTCTACACCATGGGCAACTGGAAGGATACCGCGGACTTCTACGTGCAGGCTGCGGAGGTCACCCGGGACCGGCTGCTGGAGGAGAGCGGGCTGGCCATGGACGACGTCGATCTGGTCCTGGTCACCGAGAACAATCGCCGCCTGCGCGACCTGACCCTGGCCGCGCTTGGGGTGCCCGAGGAGCGCAGCCTCACCGTCATCCAGGACTACGGCAACACCATGTCCGCCATGCTGCCCCTGCTGCTCCACAAGGGGTTCCAGGAGGGCCGGCTGCAGGCGGGCCAGCACGTCATGCTCATCTCCCATGGCGAGGGCGCCAGCGGGGGCGGGCTGATCTATCGGGTGTAGAAGGGAACCAAGGGTATGGACGCCAGCGCAAGCCAGTACGACTATGTCTACAGCACCGCCAGGGATCTCATCAGCAGCTACCTGCGGCTGGCACCGGGGGAGCTGCAGCCGGACTCACACATGGTGGACGATATCGGCGCGGACTCTCTGGCGCTGGTAGAGCTGGGCTTTCAGATCTCCGAGGCCTTCGGCGTGCCCATGTTGGACACCAGCGGCAACAAGCTCGTGTTCAAGCGCCTGGTGGCGTACATTGTAGAGACCATGCCCGCCGGCCAACCCCTGGCCGGCGCCGAAGGGAGCTGACGACCTATGCTGTCGACCATGGCCTACCCGGAGAGCCAGCCGCCGCAGATCCGCCGCTACGCCCGGATCCTGGCCACCAGCGTGGTGGTGCCCGAGCGGGTGGTGACCAACGACGACATCATCCGGCGCTACGACCTGATCGCCACCGACCGCGCGGTGCAGTATTCGATCGGCATCAAGGAGCGCCGCTATGCCGAGGAGGATGCCTCGGTGGCGGGGCTGCTGGCGGAGGCCGCCCGGCAGTGCCTTGATCGGGCGGGCATCTCTGCGGAGCGATTAGATCGGGTGATTTACACCAAGCTGCTGGGCGACCAGATGGTGCCGGCCACGGCGATCAAGGTGCTGGCCGAGCTGGGGGTGCAGAGAGGGATCCCGGCGTTCGACGTGCTGGCGGCCTGCAGCGGCTTCGTGCACCTGATGGACATGGCCATCCGCTACATCGACACCGGGGACGACCTGGTGCTGATCCTGGGCGGCGACATCTCCAGCCGGCTGGCCGGGGCCAAGAACAAGAAGGACACCCGCACCATCTTCCTGCAGGGCGACGCGGTGGTGGGCATGCTGCTGGGGGTGTGCGACACCCAGCACGTCCTGGCCTCCTATCTCTACACCGACAACACCTATTTCGACTACTCCTACATCCCCTTTGGCACGGAGCTGCTGAACAAGACCCATGCCTTCGACGACCAGATGTTCAACATGCAGATGCCGGATGGGATGGTGGTGCACGAGTCGGTGGTGGATTCCTGTGCGCTGGTGGCGGAGAAGCTGCTGGCCCAGGCCGGGCTGGGGCTGGAGGACGTGGACGTGGTGATCACCAGCGACCAGACCACCTTCACCTGGCAGGCGCAGCTGCAGCGGCTGGGGGTGCCGGCGGAGAAGAGCACGAGCCTGTTCTGCCAGTACGGCAACACCGTGGCCGCCCTTAGCCCCATCAACCTGCACCAGATGATCGAGACCGGCCGCCTGCAGCGGGGCATGACCGTGCTCTTCATGGCCCACGGCGCCGGCGCCAGCGGCGGGGGGCTGATCTTTCGCTATTAGGGTGGTAGCACGGATTCCGGAGGCTCACCGCAAAGGCGCAGAGGACGCAAAGGGGAGGCAGGGCCGGAGGAGACCGGAGGGGGAGTGATCAGGGGGTGGAGTCGAGGCTTTGGCCGGGGTATGGGTTAGCCAGAGCTAGCCAGGGCGTTGCAGACAGGTATAATACGCCCCTAAACCTGATGAAGGGAGCTTCCCCATGGCCCAACTCTGGGGCGGTCGCTTTGACGAAGCAACCAGCCCATTACTGCGCGAGTTCAACGACTCTATCGGCTTCGACCAGCGCCTGTGGCTGGAGGACATCTTCGGCAGCATGGCCTACGCCGAGGCCCTGGCCCGGGCGGGGCTGATCGACGAGGCGGAGCGGGCGACGCTGGTGGAGGGATTGGAGCAGGTGGCCCGGGAGTGGCAGGCCGGCACGTTTAGCCTGCAGCCCGGGGACGAGGACATTCACACCGCGGTGGAGCGCCGGCTGGCCGAGCTGGCAGGCCCGGTGGCAGGCAAGTTGCACACCGGTCGCAGCCGCAACGACCAGGTCGCCACGGACCTGCGCTGGTGGCTGCGCAACCGGGTGGACGAGTTGGACGGCCTGCTGGTGGCGCTGATCCGGGTGGCCGTGGGGCGGGCGCGGGATGAGATCGGGGTCCTGATGCCGGGGTACACGCACCTGCAGCCAGCGCAGCCGGTGCGGTGGTCGCAGTGGGTGCTAAGTCACGCCTGGGCCTGGCAGCGAGACCGGGAGCGGCTGGCGGACCTGCGGCGACGGCTGAACTGGTGCCCGTTGGGCGCGGGCGCGCTGGCGGGGAACCCGTTGGGGGTGGACCGGGCGCTTCTGGCGGCGGACCTGGGCTTCGACGGCCCGATCCCCAACTCTATCGACGCGGTGCGGGACCGGGATTACGTGGTGGAGTTCCTGAGCTTCGCGGCGCTGTTGGGGGTGCACCTGAGCCAACTGGCGGAGGACCTGATCCTGTGGAACAGCCGGGAGTTCGGCTTCGTGCAGGTGGCGGAGCGCTTCAGCACGGGGAGCAGCCTGATGCCGCAGAAGCGCAACCCGGACGCTCTGGAGCTGCTGCGGGGGAAGAGTGGCCGGCTGGCGGGGAATTTGACAGGGCTGCTGGTGGTGTTGAAGGGGCTGCCGGCGGCCTACAACAAGGACCTGCAGGAGGACAAGGAGCCCTTGTTCGACAGCGTGGATACGCTGCGGGTGGCGCTGCCGGTGGCGGCGGGAGTGCTGGCGACGCTGGCGGTGCGGCCGGAGCGGATGCGATCGGCGCTGGGGGACGAGCTGCTGGCGACGGACCTGGCGGACTACCTGGTGCGGCGGGGGGTGCCGTTCCGGGAGAGCCACGAATTGGTGGGGCAGGCGGTGAAGCGGGCGGAGGCGAGGGGGATGGGGCTGCGGGAGCTGCCGTTAGCGGAGTACCAGGCAATCAGCCCGCGGTTTGGAGCGGATGTGGTGGAGGTGTTCGACTTCGAGCGGTCGGTAGAGCAGCGGGCGAGTGCTGGCGGCACGGCACGGGCGGCGGTGGTGGCGCAGATCGAGATGCTGGAGGCGCTGCTGCCGGCCGGCGATTGAGCGGCGACGCGATCCCACATAATTAATTTCCCGGATAAACGGTTAGCGGTACATGGGAAAGCGGACGAGGTGCGGTGCAGGGAGCGCTGGGCGATGCGAGTGCGGCCCTGGCACAGCAGGGATCTATCATCTACTTACTTAACACGTACCATAATATATCTATTTGTACTGTATTAGTATAGATATATATAGAGTATAGATAGGAGTTGTCCTATGATGCACTGGTGCCTGATGGGGAGAGTGAATACCAGGAATGGGTATGGGGTCAATATCTACGTCTTCATGTTCGTTGCACGCACTGGAATAACCACGCCACCTCCTTGGGGTGAGTTGCAGGTGCATCCCGCCCCAAGGCGATGGCGTGGTTATTCCAGTGCGTGCTTACCCGCGCGGGCCGCGGCCGCGGCCGCGGCCCATGCCGGTGCTGAGGATGGCGTCGTAGGCCTCCTGGTCAAGGTATTGGGGTGTGTAGCTCTCGCCGGTCTGCCGTTCCAGAGCTGTGGCGAAGGCGCGCAGGTGGTTCTCTGATCCCTGTTTGAGGCTCTGGTAGACCCGCTGGATGTCGCTGTGGGTCACCGACTCGAGCTCCTCCACCAGGTCCGCGATGTCGATTTCCTCAATGGCCAGCCCCACCTTTAGGGCATCGGCCAGGGACTGGCTTCCCGTATCCACCAGCTGATCGTACAGGGCCTGCAGGTCCGGGTTGGTGAACTCACCCGGGGCGTTGCCGGCTGCCGGATCGGCGATATCATAGCGGTCCAACAGGGTGCCTACGGCGTCCATGTGGGTCTGCTCGCTGCGGGCGATGTTGCTAAAGACCCGCTGGCCCCACAGCTCATCCATGGTCAGGTATACATCGCGGGCCAGCTTCTCCTCTTCACGCATATACTTCAGGCCGTCGATCTCGGCGGCGGTCAGCGGCGTGCCCACGTTTGCCAGGGCCACCGACGCTCCCGGTGGCTCGTTCCCGTTGGGGGCCGCGGCACTGGCTGCCGGTGCCAGTACGGTACCGGTGACCACGATACTGAGGGAAATGGCACTGGCCATGAGGGTGTTCGTTAGCTTCTTCATTGTTCTATCCGTTTCCTTGCTAGTTCGAGTGAGTTGGCAGCGCAGTGGCTGCCGGTTGCTTGCATCGGTTTGGCTTGGGTCACGACCTTCCATCTGCGGTCTTGCTGGCACGTTCTTGCCATCCCTAAGCCTGCCCTTAGTATAGCCGGCAATGATGCAGACCTTACGGGGAATCCGTGGAGATTCTATGGAGATTGGTTCTCAAGCCGAGCTTCTCTAGCATACAGCAGCGCCGCCAGGCGCCCGGGTCTGCAGTCAGGGGATCGCCACCCTTCATTTGGCATGGGGCCAGAACGCGCTATCATGCATGCTGATCGTACAATTCCTCTCCCTGCCAGAGCCATGACCACCATGACTGACGAGTTTCAAGTTGTCTACCTGGGCGTCGCGCACCACGCCGAGATCATGGATTTCTGGCAACAGGCCGGCCTGCACATCCGCCCCGAAGGACGCGACTCCCTGGCCGCGTTCACCCGCCAGATGGCCACCGGCGTGCAAACCCCCATCGGGCTGCGCCATGGCTCCGCCCTGGTAGCCGTCGCCATCGCCACCCACGACAGCCGCAAGGGGTGGATCAACCGCCTGGCGGTGCTCCCCGCCTATCGCCACCGCGGCCTTGCCCTGCGCGTGATCCGCCTCTGCGAGGAGTACTTTCAGTCCCAGGGCATCGACATCTGGGCCGCGCTCATCGAGGACTGGAACACCGCTTCCCTGGCCCTCTTCCGCCAGGCCGGCTACGACCTCGCCCCTGACATCACCTACGCCAGTCGTCGCACCAACGCCGGCGCCTGATGCCCCCGCGCATACCAGCCATGCGCTCGTAGGGGCGAGGTCACCTCGCCCCTACGAGCAAACGCCCCTGTACTTCAGCAGCGCTTCACGGCGATACGCACACCCGAAGACCATTGTAGTTCCTGCGTAAATTTGGATTCTCGCCACTGCGCAGCGCGCAGCGGGCACACGGGTCGCGCCGCTTGACGCAGCCGCCCCGCAAGACACGCAAATCGCCACTGTCCGGCCCCTGGGGATTGTCGGCCGGCGAGCGCCCATAGTAGCTGGCATCATGCCAGCCACTCCGTAGGGGCTGTCGCTGGCAGGTGAGTAGCTGCCCACCGGCGCCGTGCCGAAAGAGATTTCCCCCTCCCCTGGACTGGCCCTGGCGGGGTCAAATGTGTCGCACCGGCTGGCTGGCGCCAGGGTAAAGCAATAGGGATCGCATTCCGGCCAGGAATGCGGTCCCTATTGTTGAAAGGTTTGGGCTGCTAGCCGGTAGTAGCAGCGGTGCTGAGTGCGGTTTAGTTCTCAGCCAGGGCGTTGTAGCGAGCGGCCATGGCGTCGCGGCTGCGCTGGCTGGTGGTGGCGCTGAGAACGGCGTAGTTCTCAGCCAGGGCGTTGTAGCGAGCGGCCATGGCGTCGCGGGTCTGCTGGCTGCTGGTGGCGCCGAGAGCGGCGTAGTTCGCAGCCAGGGCGTTGTAGCGAGCGGTAGCGGCGTCGCGGCTGCGCTGGCTGGCAGCGGCGTTGCCGCTGTGCTGGCGAGCAGTGCCGACCTCAGGGTTGGTGGCCAGGAAGGCTACTTCTGCCTGTGCGTGTGCTCGCGCTTGGGTAGCCCTACCAGTAATGTACTGGCGTGCGGCGCTGAGCTCAGGGTTGGACGCCACAAAGGTAGCTTCGGCCAGCGCTTTCGCGCTCATTTCGGCAGCCCTGCCAGCCATGTACTGGCGAGCAGCGCTGATCTCGGGATTGGCGGCCAGGAAGGCAGCCTCACTGGAAATATGTGACCCAGCGTTACTGGCCAGTGCGGGCACGACCGATACCAGCAGTAGCACGACGAAAGTAAGAGCAAAGACTAGGGTTTTTACGGGACATCTCCTGTTTTTGTATGGGGACGACGTCAAGGTGCCGCCTCTGCGTGACGATCGCTCCGCGCCCTCTAGGGGTACGGGGATGCGGGATCCAAGTGTGTTATCAGGAATCTCTCGGCCAGGCCACGACGACCTCGGGGGATGGGATGGTTTGCAGCAACGCCGGTGCTTGCAGGCGCCGGCCGGAGGCTGCCAGCAGATTCTCCAGGCCGCGCAACACGTAGCCTGCCATCTTGTGCACGGGACCCCGGCGGTC
>JAULUH010000330.1:0-3253 GCA_032111745.1 Anaerolineae bacterium
GCCCCCCATGCGCAAACCGAATACGTTCGATTTCTGTCTCTACGTATAGGTGCATTCGCGTCTCTGCTTGCGGCTCGAGCATGGGTCGATTACAGCTCCGCCAGATCCGGCGAGCCGCACTCGGCGAAGTCCGCGGGCTCGCGTGTGGCCCGGTAACGGTTGGCCCTGCCCGTGTTGCTCACGGTGGCCAGGCCGTTGCGCACCAACGCCGCCAGGATGCGCTCCACGTCCGGGGTGGTGAGCCCGCGCATGCGCACCCGGAGCTCACGAGCCGTGGGCGATTGCCCGGCCGCGCTCAGCCGCTCCAGGGTGCGCAACACCCGGTCCTCGTCGCGCTCCCCTCGGCTGGGCAACGGGACGTCCAGGGTGTTGACCAGGTGATGCAAGTCCACGCGCCAGCGCTCGACGATCTGCTGCGCCCGCGCCCAGTGCCGCATCTCCACGCGATTGTCGCAGCTGGGATCCAGACTGGCCATGAGCATGGCGATACGCAGCGCCTTCTCGGGCAGGCGGGCGTAGTTCCCGTCCAGGTCGCTCTGCTGGCTGCCGGCAATGATGTCCAGCAATGCGAAGTGGTAGGCGTAGTAGGCATCCTGCACGCCCTCCGCTACGGTGCAAACCGTGCGCTGTAGCTCTTCCCGCTGAACCTTCCACCCGATCGAGATTGGCGGGTTCCCCATATTCCTGCCCCGACTGATGCGCACCTCGGGCATGCCCAGGCGCCGGTGCCAGGCCACCAGCGGCTCAACCACCTGCTTTGGCACCACCCGATCCCCTTTGGGAAACAGGCCCCGCTGGCCCCGATCGTGAGGGGGTGGTGCTACAAAAGCAAAGCGGGCATAGAAGCCATCCTGCCAGAGCGCCCCCCCTGGCCGCGCGTAGTAGGCCAGGTCGGCAGGAGTCAGAATGGCTAGCAACGATAGGTAAGGCTTGTCGACGGTGTCCTCGCCCCGGCTGATGGTTCCATAGGCGTAGGACTTCTGCTGATCGGCCAGCCGGCGCAAGAGGCTGCGGAAGTCGGCCATGTAGCCATTCTGGCGCATCATAGACGACAGATGCTGGCCAAACTCGTCGTAGAACCACCCCCGCTGGCCGCTGAGGGCCAATCGGGCCTGCACCTGCTGCTGCTGGGTAGGTGACAGGTTGTCGTATTCCTCTGGTACGACGCCAGCCAGGTCATGGATGAACTTCTGCGGCGTCATGTTGTCGCCCAGCAGCAGCCAGTCCAGGCCGGCTGCCTCCAGGGTGTCCAGACCGATGCCGGCCGTGGTAGTCTTGGTGTAGAGGCTGGTGCGGGCACATAGCGCAATGTAGAGGGAGGGGTAGCGCTTGCCGCCAAAGTACATGACCACCCGGCCGGCGGCCACGGTGGAGAGGATCCACAGGCCCACGGCCTCGTGGAAATGGTCGTAGGCCTGGGGTGACCAGTAGCGGCTGAACGCGATATAGTCGTCCAGCCAGGGGCACGCGCCCTCGGCCAGGCTGGGGTCCAGCTGGGCCTTGGCCGGCAGGGGTGGACAGACCGCAACGTCTCGGGGTTCGTTGCTCAGGGGAGTGCTGGGGGCCGGCATCGGCACGATGGCACGGTCGACCAGGTCCTGCACGCTGGGGAGAGATGATTGCTGCATTGCCTTGCTTCTTTTTCAGAGATTGCGGGAGGCGAGGCCCTTCCGGGGCCTCGCCGGCGAACTCACCATTCCGGCCTGATGCCGTTCGCAGGATGGGGCTTGACCACCTCTGGCAGCCTGCTGTGATCAGCCTGCACCTGCCGGTGCTGGGCCATCTCCCGCCGCAGCAGGAAGCGCACGTGGTTGGAAGGCACGCGCAATTCATTCGCTGCCCACTCCTTCAGTTCCCGTGCTTCTTCTCCAAACAGTTGGAAGCGCACACTTACCACGTCCTGCTGTGGCCTGGTACTCCGCGTCATCGTCGAACCTCCTTCTGGGGAATGGTGCCTGATGGCACTGTTGATTTCTTGCGCCAGCCGGCAGCGCTGCCTGGCAGGGGACGTCAGTTGAAGTGTTCCCCCCCTGCAGGGATTCCAGGAAACGCCGCCGGACGGCTGCCGTTGGTCTGACCCTGGCATCAAGATAAGAGCCCGGGTAGGTGACCCAGGCTCTATGTTATCAGAGATTGCTGGCCTACCGCAATAGTTTTCTGAGTTATCTTATGGACTTACTTCACGGGTGGTCGCAAAGGCGGGTCGAAGTCTCGTTTCCGGCGTCGAAAGGACAGAGCATTTCTGAACGAGTTGAGAGGATCTTTGAGTCTTGTCCGCCGTTCCCGGGGCATCAGGTCGAGCCATTCAGCATATACCTCCATGGGATCCCGGCCCAGCAGATCGACCTGTTCTGAAGCCCAGTCATCCTCCCATCCACGAGGCCGGCCGGGGCAGGGGGCTGTGATCACGCGAGGTGCGGCGATATCCGGCGACACCGCCTCGTCGGGCAACCAGACTCCTCCGTGCCCTAGCTTGGCCGCGACCTCTCACGCGAGTACGAAGCAGCACAAGCACTTCGAGCCAGCAAGCCAGATTGACAGTACCGCTGCACTGGATCCACCCTGCAGCACCTCTTGTGCTGCGCCTCTCCCATGTACCACTAACCGTTTATCCGGGAAATGAATTATGTGGGATCGCGTCGCCGCTCATCAGTAACCATCCTACCAGCCTCGGCCGGGGTGGCTAACGCGCACCCATCTAAAGCCTCGACTCCGCCCCCGCAGCGGCTGAAGCCGCCACTACGAACGGGGACAGGCTGGCGCGAGGGCGTTGTGGTATAATCCGGGCGTGGAAGTCTACGAGGCTGTGCTGGACACCATCCAGCGACATGAACTGATAGCACCAGGCGACCGGGTGGTGGTTGGCGTGTCAGGGGGGCCGGATTCGCTGTGCCTGCTGCATGTGTTGCAGCGCGTGGCGGCGGGGATGGCAATGGACCTGCATGTGGCGCACCTGGAGCATGGGCTGCGGGGCGCGGAGTCTGAGGCGGACGCGGCGTTTGTGGCGGAGACGGCGGCGGCGTGGGGACTGCCCTGCACGGTGGAACGGGCCGATGTGCGGGCCATGGCTGAGCGGCCCGGGCTATCGGTGGAGGAGGCTGCGCGCCGGGCCCGCTATGCGTTCCTGGGCCGGCTGGCCGGGGACCTTGGCGCTGCTGCCGTGGCCGTCGGGCACAATGCGGACGACCAGGCGGAGACGGTGCTGATGCACCTGTTGCGCGGCAGTGGCCTGGCCGGCCTGCGCGGGATGCGG
>JAULUH010000331.1:0-13541 GCA_032111745.1 Anaerolineae bacterium
CCACACGCCACGCCGTTCATGCCCTTGTGTTCATGACAGCAAAACAAAAAAAGAGAGTCGCCCTAAAGGGCAACTCTCTCAGCTGCGCTCCACTGGCCGTCACGGCCTCAGGGACCGCTGCAACCAACGCTGCGCTAGGGGTTGATGGCCCCTGCTACCGCACGAAGGCCGCAATCAGCTTGATGATGCCGTCGATGATCAACCAGATGCCGAGCACCAGCGGCAGACCCAACGTGGCGGCCACCGGATTCAACAGCAGGATGATGGAGAGGACGCCCAGCAGGACGCCCATCAGGCCCACGCCCCAACCACCACCCCTGAAGGCAGCGATCACGCTGACGATGGCATAGATGATGCCCAAAATGGCCACCACCAACACCAGGGCCGAGCCTACCGCCAGCGTCGTGGCCAGGGGGGCTCTCGTGTCGCCGATGTACCCCGACACGATCAGGCCACCGGCGATGATGGCGATGATGCCGGTAAATAGCTTCCAACCCCATCCTCTGCTGTCCTGGAAGATCCGGATGATGTCGAGAATGCCGACGATAATCCAGTAGATGCCCAGCACCAGCACGGCAGTAGCGGTTGTGGCCACCGGCCGCAGCAGGAACAATAGTCCGACGATGATCGCCAGGATCCCGTAGACTATCAGCAGCCACTTGCTCACCGGCTGGGGTGGCGCAAGTGCAGTCGAAGTCGTCATGGATGAGTCTCCTTTCTGAAATGACACCAAGTTGACAATCACTGGCTGGGGACCCCGGCGTAACACGAAGATCCGCCGGCGAAACTCAGCTTTATGGTAACATTTTAACCCAAAGAGAGGAAAAATGCAACCCCCAGCATGGGGTATTTTTGGGGAATGAGGCTATAATCCAGGCAGATCGACCGCCGACTCCCCGAAATCGATAGAAGGAGACAAGGCCCATGCTCAAGGAGTTCCGTGACTTCCTCATGCGCGGCAACGTGCTCGATCTGGCTGTCGCCGTCATCATCGGAGGTGCTTTTGGCGCCATCGTCACCTCCCTGGTCGAGGATATCATCATGCCCCTGGTCGGCATCCTTCTCGGCGGCCTCGACTTCAATGGGCTGGCACTTCAGGTGGGCCAGGCCACGGTCGCCTACGGCAAGTTCATCCAGGCTATCGTCAACTTCCTGATTATCGGGCTGGCGCTCTTCCTGGCCGTCAAAGCCGCCAACGCCGTCTACAAGCGCAAAGAGGCTGCCCCCGCCTCACCGTCGCCCGAGGTAGAACTGCTCACTGAGATTCGCGATCTCCTCAAAGCACAGCGGTGAGTCGATGACAACTTCAAACCCGTGACGGCTTCGCCACAGGCCAGGATCATGAGACCTGCTACGATCACCGCGCCAACCTGGCCGGACTACGACCTGCTGGACAGCGGCGCCGGCCGCAAGCTCGAGCGCTTCGGGCCCTATGTGTTGGACCGTCCGGAGGCTCAGGCCGCCTGGCCCCGGGCGCTGCCGGCCACCTCCTGGGCTGCGGCACATGCCGTGTTTCACGAGGACGGCCAGCGCTGGGAGCCCCACCATGCCATGCCCCCGTCCTGGGTCATCGCCTTCCAGCACCTGCGCTTCCGCCTGCAGGTGGCCGAGTCGCGCCAGGTTGGCGTCTTCCCGGAGAACGCCGCCCACTGGGACTGGATCGCCGCGCAAATCTCCACCGCCGGCCGGCCCGTGCACGGGATCAATCTCTTTGGCTACACCGGGCTGGCTACGCTGGCCGCGGCTCAGGCCAGCGCCCGCATGACCCACGTCGACGCCTCCCGCAAGGCCGTAACCTGGGCTCGCGACAACCAGTCCCTCTCCGGTCTCTCGGACCGGCCCATCCGTTGGATCGTGGAGGATGCGATGAAATACCTGCGCCGGGAACAGCGCCGCGGCGTGCGTTACGACGCCATTATCCTCGACCCGCCGGCGTTCGGCCGGGGCCCGGCAGGCGAGATCTGGAGCCTGCAGCGGCTCTTTCCAGAGCTGTGCCAGCTCTGCCGGGCTGTGCTCAGCCCAGCCCCGCTTCTAGTCGTAGCTACTGTCTACACCAGGGACTTCTCACCGGAGGCTCTGTATCAGGCCATGGCCGAGATGATGGCCGGCCACGGGGGCACACTGGCCGTGGGGCAGCTGGCTACGCTCGAGCGCAGCGCCGGCCGGATAATCCCCAACGCCCTGTTCGCCCGCTGGACGGCTGGGAATAACCCGTAAAGGGCAGCCAGGCTGCTATGGGCAGGACCGGCCATCGGCTGGGCAGGTTGCCAATCTACTCCTCTGGTCCGATTCGGCAAACTAGGGTAGACTTGTGCTCAAGTGCACATTTGAATTCTGTGGTGCCACGCGAATCCCTACACCTTTGACTGGAGAGCGACAATGGCCCAATTATTGATGGTCATAGTGGACGACCTGAAGACCTTGCCGAGGCTCCTGAGCGCCTGGCAGCAGGCCGGTGTACCGGGGGTCACCATCGTACCCAGTGCTGGTGCCTATCGCACTGTCACCTGGCTCAGTCGCGTGGGACTAGGTGCCCTGGATAGGCTTTTCGAGGCCGAAGAGGTGCGCCAGCGCACGCTACTTGCCGTAATCGAGGACGACGATCTGCTCCAAATCGCCATCGCAGAAGCCGAACGTGTGGTTGGCGATTTCAGCCAGCCCAACACCGGCCTGCTGGCCGTCATCCCCTTGATACTGGTGAAAGGACTGCAAAAGAGAACGCGGCCCGGGTCCCGCGAAACGCTCCCCCCGGCCGTAAGGCCTGACTGGATTGTCCAGCGAGACACTCCTGTTCACGTTGTGGTCGCCATCACGAATCTGGAGCCCACCATCGTCCAGGCAGATGCCACTCTGGATCAGGTAGCCTTAGCTATGCAGGCGCATCCCAACGTCCACGTGGCTTGTGTCGTCAACCAGGACGATCAACTGATCGGTTTGCTCCCCTTGCGCAGTTTGGCCGACGATCTGTTCTTTCACATCTTGCCTGAGGAGTTTATCAGCGAGGCCTCAAATCTACAACGCGCCATCGAATACGCCGACAAGAGCCGCCTGCGCACCGCCGCTGATGCCATGCAGCCGCCTGTATGGGTCAAGGCTAGCGACCGGGTTAGCGACGCCTTCCGGCGTATGCATGAGCAACAGCTCCCTGGTCTTCCAATGGTAGACGATCGCTATCATGTCGTGGGCTATGTCAATCTGCTTGAGCTGCTGGCGATCTGCTCTCAGGACCTGGCAGCAACGGATCAGGGGACCTCATCTCCGTGAACCAGGTCTTGCTCGCGGCCGGTGTTTTTCTAGTTACCTACGCCCTGATCGTCGTTGACCGCATCCACCGCACTATCGCCGCCTTGCTGGGTGGCCTGGCAGTGATCGTCCTGGGCATTGTTCCCCAGCATGAGGCCTTTGCTGCCATCGACTGGAACGTGATCTTTCTGCTAGCGGGGATGATGATCATCGCCAGCATCCTCAGCGAGACCGGTTTGTTCCAATGGATTGCCGTTCAGGCCGTGAAGCTCGGTCGCGGCAATCCCATGGCCATTCTAATCCTGCTGGTCCTGATCACGGCCTTTGGCTCAGCCCTCCTGGACAATGTCACCGTGGTCGTGCTGATCGCACCTGTGACGCTATTTGTGGCATCCAGCCTCGGAGTCAATCCTCTACCCTTCCTGATAGCTGAGGCGATGGCGTCAAACATTGGCGGAATCGCCACGCTCATCGGCGACCCGCCGAATATCCTGATCGCCAGCGCCGCCGACCTGGATTTCGTGACCTTCGCAGTCAACATGGCGCCCATTATGCTGGTAATCCTGGTTGCATTCTGCGGTCTCTGCTTCTGGCTCTTCCGGCAAGACATTGATGGCTCGAAGAAACCACGCCCGGATGTTCAGGCCCTGGATACCAGCGAACTGATTACCGACCCGATCAAGTTGCGAAAATCGCTGGTTGTGCTAGCCGGCGTGCTCGTAGGCTTCCTCTTCCAAGGCATGCTCGACCTGGAACCAGCCACCATTGCCATGACCGGCGCAACGGTCCTCCTGCTTTGGTCAGGCAGCGATCCCCACACAGTGTTGCGGGACGTCGAATGGACCACCCTGTTCTTTTTCATCGGCCTGTTCATCGTGGTGGAGGCGGTCGTTGCCGTTGGCCTGATCGATCAGATTGCCCGAAGAGCTGTGCAGCTCACCGGAGGCAGCCTGCCCCTTACCTCGACCCTCATCCTCTGGCTTTCGGCTGTAATCTCAGGCATTGTGGACAACATCCCATACACCGCAGCCATGATCCCTATCGTGGAAAGCGTAGGGAATACCATGCCAGTCCAGCCGCTCTGGTGGTCGCTGACCCTGGGGGCTGACCTGGGCGGCAATCTGACCCTGGTGGGCGCGTCGGCCAATATCATCGTGGCCAGCCTTGCGGAGCGCAGTGGCCATCCCATCGAGTTTCGCCAGTGGCTGCGTTACGGTATTCCCGTCACCCTCGTCGCCTTAATTCTAGCCAACATCTACATCGCGCTGCGCTATTGGTAGGCATCATGGCCGCCCGGGAGGGATACGTAGCACGCTGATCGATGCGACGCCTCTAGCCCCCTGTTGCCACGAACTCCACCGGTACCCCCAACTCGTCACGCACCCTCTCTGCAAAGGCCGCGATGGCCTTGTTGGTAGCTTGTCCCATCAACAACAGGTCGACGGGATGCTCCCGGAGAAAGGTCTCCAAGGAGGTAGTGACATCGCCGTACAATACGACGCTCTCAGCATGGACGCCGCGACGACGGGCGCGGTCTTCGGCCAGGCGCATGATCGCGTTGCCCAGCCAGGCCAGTTCCGCCCTGGCCGCGGGAATCAACGACTCGTCCAAGTCGCCCAATTGGCCCAAATCGACGACGTGCAGGAAAACCAGGGGCTTCTGTTGTCTTCGGGCTACTTCCACAGCCTCGGACTGGACGGCGCGGCTCTGGCTGCCATTGCCGGTTGCACAAACGATGTTGGCCATGGCCAGCACTCTACCTACCTGGTTGCTCGTAAGTTTCAGGAAAGGACCTAATCGTCGCTGGTGGTGCCAATCGCCCCGTTGTCTCGTCAAACCGGTCCCACACCAGGATGCGACGGTCCAGGTCGTCCAGTTCGCTGCGATAGACGTCTTCGGTAATGAAGCCGCGATGCAGCGCTTCGGCCAGCGCATTGCGCTTGGCCCGGAGCATATCCTGCCTGGTCTCAATCAAGATCGTCCGTTCCAGTTCCGGATGATCGTGCAGAATGGCCTGCATATCCTCTTCGGTCATATCACCGATCACTTTCCAGGTGGGCTGGGCAATCAGGCCCTCTGAACGCAGGGCGTCCACCTCTCGCCGGCTGGCACGGAGCATGAGTAGCCGGGCCAATTGTTCCTGCTGGGATCGCGTGCGTGCCAGGTTGGAGATGCCCAGGCGCTTGATCAGCGGCTCTATGGTGAGGCCTTGCACCACCAGTGTGAACAGCACGACGCCAAAGGTCATCAACTGCAAATCCTCAGACATGGGGCCCTGCACGCTCAAGGCCAGCGCCAGGCTGACTGCACCCCGCAACCCACCCCAGAACATGACATGGCGATACTTCATGGAGATCGGATCGCTGAAGCGCGAACTCAGCCACGTCATGAAGTAGACGACGATGGCGCGGCTGATCAGGATGGCCGCTACTGCAATGGCCACCGCGTTGGCGTTCTCCACTAGCCTGCCGATGCTGATCTGCAGGCCAAGGATTAGGAACACGGCCGAGTTAGCCACAAAGGCCAGTAGCTCCCAAAAGTTGTATAGAGTGATCCGGGTAGTGGGAGACATCTTGTCCAGATCCAGGCTGCCGATCACCAGCCCGGCGGACAACACCGCCAGAATGCCGCTCTCGCCCAAGATCTCGGCGATCACGAAGGAACCCACCGCTACTGCCAAGCTCAACGTGGTCTCAACCAGCCGCTCGTCGAGCCGCCCCATGATCTGAGCTGCAATGAAGCCAGTCACCAAGCCGACGAGGATGCCGCCCCCAGCCACCCGTACGAATTCCATCACCCCCCGCAGCAAGGTCGGGGACGCAGCCGGCACTCCGGCCTCGATACTGCCCGCAGCCGTCAGCGCCATGGTGAATAGGACCACCGCCACGCCGTCGTTTACCAGGCTCTCACCTTCCATCAAAACCGATAGCCGTTTGTCCACGCCCAGGCTGCGAAAGAAGGCGATGACGGCCACCGGGTCGGTAGCTGAGATCAGCGCGCCGAAGGCCAACGCGTACGTCATGGGAATTTGGGTCCCGAGGCTGACGACATTGCCCACGATGAGGGTAGAGATCAGCACGCCCGGCACGGCCAGCAGGAAGATCGGTAGCGCCTCTTTCCTGAGAGTCCGCAGGTTCAGACGCAGCGCGGCTTCGAAGATCAAGGGGGGAACAAGCAGGGCCAGGATCAGCTCACTGGTGACCTCGTCATCGCCGCCAGCCAGCGGTGCCGCGAAGGGCAGGCGCACGATGCCCTCCGTAGGCAGCAGGGCCAGCGCTAGCCCGGCCAAGACCAGAGCCACGGTATAGGGGATGCGCACCTTGCGCACCAGAATCGCTACGCCACTGATGATCAGCAACAGAAGTACGAAGACGATCTCCTGCTGAATCAGAGTCGGCTCAGCCACATCCTGAGCAACGATTGAGAGGGGCATGGCTGCAGATCCTGTGCTGGTGCTGGACCGGCTGCTCTGTGGTTGAGCACTGCCGCTAGCGGCGCGCTCTCGAGGCGTGACAACTCATCGCATCAAATTATACTTACCCTGGTCTGTTTTGTCATGCCGCGGCAGACCTGTGGCTGCTCGCCCCAGTTTGCAGGTCAGCCAGGCCTATTTGTCAGCGGGGGATCCATCGGGTAGACTATGAAGGCCAGACCGCTATCTCAGGACCACTCCATCCATGGCCAGCGAGAACGAGAAACACGCGCTAAGTAGTCAGCTCGAAGCCCTGTACGGCCGGGCCGACGCGGCCGCCGGCGGCCGGCTGGGAATTCTCCGAATGACTGTTGAGCGTTTTACGATGATGAACGGCGCCCAGGCGTCGGCGGCCATTGCCTATTACGGCCTATTCTCGCTCTTTCCAGCCCTCCTGGTGATGGGCGCCGGTCTCAGCCTCTTCGTGGATCAGGCGGAGGCCCAGAACCTGGTGCTTCGCGTCGTTGGCCAGTTTTTGCCGGCTGGCAAGGGGGTCGAGGAGCTGATCGCCGACACCTATGACACCGTGTTCGGACTGCGCGAGGCCGGACTCATCGGCCTGGTGGCGTTGCTCTGGTCGGCATCCGGAGTCTTTACCACGCTGACTTACAATGTAGACCTGGCCTTCTCCATGGAGCGGCGTCCCAGCCCGGTCAAGGCGCGCCTGATTGGCGTCGCCTTTGTCGCCATCCTGGGCGTCCTTCTGGTGATGCTTTTGTTCTTCTCGGCATTCCTGGGGATCGTGGTTGCCATCCCCTCCCTGATCTTCCAGGAACTAGGCATGCGAGGTCCTGTGGCCCAATTCTGGAATGCCCGCGGGATGGTTTTCATCGTCGCCGCCATAATCTACACTGGGCTCTATCGTTGGATACCCAGTGTCTATGTGCCCTGGCCTGTCGCCATCGCCAGCGGTATTCTGGTCTCCCTGGCTACGCAAATCCTCAACGCCGGCTTCACATGGTTTCTCAGCAGCGGCTTCGCCCGCTATGAGACGCTGTACGGTCCCCTCACCACCATCATCGTGCTCCTGTTCTGGATCTACCTCAACGTGCTGGTGATCCTGGTCGGCGCACACCTGGCCGCCTCCCTGGTCCAGCGCCGCCAGTTAAGGCCTGGAAGTGGCTCCTAATCTGAGTCCAGGGTGAAATCTACATGGTTCCCTGTTTGGCGACTGCGGATTTCATCGTGGAATCAGTTTAGTCCAGGGTGATCAGGCCACGTATCCGCCCCAGGGTGACCTCCCCAATGCCCTTGACCTGAAGGATGTCCTCGAGGGAGACAAAGGGCCCGTGCGCGCTGCGATAGTCGACGATGGCTTGCGCAGTCTTGGGGCCTATCCCAGGAAGCTCCTCCAGCTCAGCCATGCTCGCAGTGTTGATGGGAATCGGGAACCCCGCAACGGCCCTGGCCTCGCCTGCAGTACCAGGTCCACCCTGGCCTGCCGGCGTCAGCTTTGGGTCAGCCCGCGCAGGAACCAGCACCCTCTCCCCGTCCACCAGCTCCCGAGCCTGGTGCACGGCGCTGGCGTCGGCGTCTGCGGCCAACCCACCCGCCGCGGCGATGGCATCCTGCACCCGGCTGTTGCGGGGTAGCGCATAGACTCCCGCCGCGCGCACAGCGCCGGTAACCTCCACCAGCAACGGTTCTGGTGTTGCCGTCGGTTGAGGTGTCGCCGTGGCCGGCGGCGGCTGGATCTCGAACGACACCGGCACCGGCCGGCGCCACATCACCAGCGCCGCACCACCCAGTACGACCCAGACCAGCGATGTGAACAGAACGGCCAACCAAATCGGCCGGCGTGGACTCCCACTCGTAGTCTTCTCCCGCCCCCTGTTTAGAAACCGCTGGTCGCCTCCTGCTCCCCCGATGCCTCTTCCCATGGATTCGCTTCTCCCTCGATGAGCCCTACTTCTGCCTGGATGACCGCGGCCAGCCCTCTCAGCAGCTCCGGGAGCTCCTCCTCAGTGGTGAGCTCGCTGGCCAGGGTCAGGACCTCCTGGGCCTCCTTCAACAGCCTGAACTGTCGCTGGCCTCGCCAAACCAGCCGGCCATCGGCGATTCTGGTCTCCCGCACCGCCGTGAAGCGCACCCGGCCACTGTGGTCGATCACCAGCGTCCACACCCCCCATGCCAGCGGGTGCTCCAGCCGTGCTGCCACTTCCCCGATCTCAGGGCTGGCCATCACATCCCAACCGGCCGCCTCCAGTGTGCCCGCCAAAGCCGCCATATCCAGCCGGCCGTCGAAACCGGTACCCTCCATGGCCGCCTCCCTTCACCCCTTCTCTTAAAGGCACCCAAGCCCGGGGTGACTCCTGGGCCTAGGTGCCGGTCTGCAGGCACCGCTACGATGCCTGTGGGGGCTTGCCATCTTCGCTGGTTGCCGGCTCGCGACTGTCTATCAGGCCCGAAAAAGCTCTGAGGAACTCCATCGGTATAGGGAAGATGATCGTCGAGTTCCTCTCCACCGCGATCTCGGTCAGCGTCTGCAGGTAGCGCAGCTGGATGGCTATCGGCTCATGGGCAATGGTATTGGCGGCCTCGCGCAGTTGCTGCGCCGACTCGTACTCGCCAGAGGCGTGGATGATCTTGGCTCGCTTCTCGCGCTCGGCTTCGGCCTGCTTGGCCATGGAGCGCTTCATGGTCTCGGGCAACTCTACGTCCTTGACCTCGACGACGCTCACTTTGATGCCCCAGGGCTCCGTCGACTCGTCGATGATCTGCTGCAGCTTCTGGTTGATGCGCTCGCGATGAGCCAACAGCTCGTCCAGGTCGCTCTGGCCCAGCACGTTGCGCAGGGTCGTCTGCGCGATGTTCCAGGTCGCCCGGCGATAGTCCTCGACATTGACGATGGCTGCAGACGGGTCTATCACCCGAAAGTACACCACGGCATTGACCTTCACCGTCACGTTGTCACGGGTGATAGCCTCTTGCGACGGCACGTCCATGGTGACGGTGCGCAGGTCGACCTTGACCATGCGGTCAATGAAGGGAATGATGAAAAACAGGCCCGGCCCCTTGGCACCGACCAGGCGCCCCAGGCGGAAGATCACACCGCGCTCATACTCCTGCACAATCTTGACCGCCATGCTGATCACGACCAGGATCAGCGCGATGATCAGGCCAATCACCAACAGCGTACCTATCGGGCCCATGGGTGCCTCCTTTAATTCGCGAAACCGGCCCGGCAGGCCCGGTATGCGGGCCTGCCGGGCTGATATGCAAACATCTCTTGTCACATTATAACCCACTTCCAGCTCCGGAGCAAAGAGAATTGCCAGATGGCTCAGGACTCCTCACCAGCGCCTCCTGTTCCCTTGCACCACCTCTATGCCACTCTGCTCTGGCCTCCGCTCCGGCCTCTGCTCCGGCCTGTGCTCCGTCTTCTCCGCTCCATGGTTCTCCTCTGCGCTCTTTGCGCCTCTGCGGTTAGCCTCCGGAGTCCGTGTTCCGATCTGCCGCCAGCGCCAGGACCATCACCTACACCACCGTGCCAGCCCGCAATTTTACTGCCCGCCTTGAAGATGGTACCATGCTCTGCCGAGGGTTGTCCGCTGAACAATCCGGCCCCCGGCGGCGTGTCAACCATGGAGAGCCCTGTGTGGGCCCGCCCAATTGGTGTGCTCATGCCCCGATTTTCACCTGATTATCACCGGAAATCCGTAGTCATCTGTCCTTATGACATCCAGTAACCAGCGTCCGAGCCCGGGCCAGCCTTCCGGCACAGGTACCCCGCCACCGCAACGCCCTCTGCCCCCACGCCCACCGGGCCGTGTACCCCCGCTACCCTCGGGCCGGGGGAGATCAACCTCGCCCCAGTCACCCGCGAGCCCTCGCCGTGCCGGGGACAGCAGTCGCGGCACCGGTATCTTGATGGGCCTGCTGGCCTTCTTGCTCCTGGTGCTGGCCGGCCTGGGAACCACCGTGGTCGCCTACGCCACCGTGGCCCGCAACCTGCCCTTGCCCGACGAGCTGGTCCAGCGCTCCGCCCAGGCCCAGAACACGCGCATCTACGCCCGCGACGGCACCCTGCTGCAGCAGCCCCTGGCCCCCGACGACCCCTCCGCCGGCCTGCGCCGCCGCGTGACCCTGGACGCCATCTCGCCCTACCTCATCCAGGCTACCATCGCCACCGAAGATGCCAACTTCTATAACCATCGCGGGGTCGACCCGGTCGCCCTGGCGCGCGCCATCTACAATGCCCTACGCACCCGCGGCCCCGTCGTAGGCACCAGTACCATCAGCCAGCAACTGGTCAAGTGGGTGTTTCTATCCCCAGAGCGCACAGTCACCCGTAAGGTCAAGGAGGCGATCCTCGCCGCGGAGATCACTCGCCGCTACAGCAAGGACACCATCCTGGAGTTATATCTTAACGAGATCTACTACGGCAACCTGGCCTACGGTATCGAGGCCGCATCCCAGCTCTACTTTGCCAAGCCGGCCAGCGACCTCACCCTGGCCGAGGCTTCGTTGCTGGCCGGGCTGCCCCAGTCGCCAGCCACCTACGATCCCCTGCAAAACCCCGATGCCGCCAAGGCCCGCCAGGCCGATGTGCTGCGCCTGATGGTCGAGGCCGGCTTCATCACCGCCGCCGAGGCCGGCGCAGCCTGGCAAGAGCAGCTCAGCTACTACGGCCAGGGCCTGGAAGCCGTGCAACTTACTACCGCACCCCATTTCGTGATGTTCGTGCGCAGCCAGCTGGAACAGAGCTATGGACCTGAGCTGCTCTATCGCGGTGGCTTGCAGGTCCATACCACCCTCGACCCCACCCTACAACGCTCGGCTGAGACCGAGGTGCGCCTGGGCGTCGACGCCTTTCGAGACCGCAATGCCAGCAACAGCGCCTTGGTAGCCATACAGCCACAGTCCGGCGAGATCCTGTCCATGGTCGGCTCAGCTGACTTCTTTGACCAGGAGATCGACGGCCAGGTTAATGTGGCGCTGGCACCCCGCCAGCCCGGGTCCTCCATCAAGCCCTTCACCTACCTGGCCGCCTTCGAGGCGCAACCCGATTACTGGACGCCCGCCACCATGATCGAGGACGTGCGCACCGAGTTCGACGACGGGCCCGGCCGTCCCCCCTATGTGCCCCGCAACTACGACGGAAAGGAGCACGGCTGGGTAAGCGTGCGCTCCGCCCTGGCCAATTCCTATAACATCCCCGCCGTCAAGGCCCTGGAACACATAGGAGTGGAGGCCTTGCTGGACGTCGCCGAGCGGTTCGGCATCGACACCCTGGTCCGGCCGGGCCATCCACCGTATGGCCTCTCCCTGACCCTGGGTGGCGGTGAAGTCACCCTGTTGGAGCTGACCGGCGCCTACGGTGCCCTGGCCAACGGTGGCGTGCGCGTGCCCCCCGCAGCGATTCTATGCGTGCTGGACGCAAAAGGCCAGGTTGTGGAACGACTCAGTGTCCCCGGCCTGCCTCCAGAATGCGCCAACGCACCCCTGGCACCCAATTCCATCATCCAGGAGCCGGTGGCGCAGCAGGCGGCCCAGGCTGACCACGCCTACCTGCTAACCAATATCCTCAAGGATAACGACGCCCGCACCCCAGTCTTCGGGGCCAACTCCGCGCTGCGGCTCGATCGCCCGGCCGCGGCCAAGACAGGCACATCCAATGATGTACGGGATGGCTGGACCATCGGCTACACACCCGACCTGGTCACCGGCGTCTGGATGGGCAACAGCGATGGGTCGCCAATGGACGAGAGCTTTTCAGGCTCCCAGGGCGCGGCCGTGATCTGGAACGGCTTCATGCAGGATGCCCTGGCCAACGTGCCTCCGCGTGATTTCACCGTTCCTGCTGGCATACAGCAGATCGAGATTTGCCGGCTCACCGGCGCCGTGCCCGATGCCTCCTGCCCTCCGGACCAGCGCCGCATGGAGGTGTTCGCGGCGGGCCAGCCACCGGCCGGTGCGAAACCCGACCAGCCTCCCGCAGAGGTGTCCATCGCCATCCCGCGCGACGGTGATCCTGTGCAGGGTGTGGTGCGCATCCTCGGCAGTGCCACTGTCTCGGACTTCGCCTATTACCTGGTCGAGTACGGCGAGACCTACGAGCCAGGTGCCTGGGGTGTGGTGGCAGGCCCAATCAGCCAGCCGGTAACCAACGGCGAACTGACGCTGTGGAATGTAGAGCAACTTTCCAATGCCGGCCCTCATGTGCTGCGGGTGGTTGCCGTGGATAGCCGGGGCAACCGCTATGAGTCGCCTGCGGTGCGCGTCGAGGCCGTCAAGAGCGCTCCACTGCCCACGGACACGCCGGCTCCCACAGAGGTGCCCACGGTCACGGCCAGCCCCACACCTACGCCAAGCCCGACGGCGACCCTGGTCCCACCGACGGCGACACCCACGGCATCTCCCCTGCCCAGCGACACACCCACCCCGGAGCTGCCCACGCCTACGATACCCCCGACCCCGATCGTGCCGGTGGTGGCGGTTCTGACCCCCCCGCCGGGGAACGAAGTCAACGGCCTGGTCACCCTGACCGGTGAGGCGGGCGGTAGTAGCTTTGCCAGCTACCGCCTCGAATTCAGCCCTGACCAGATCACCTGGTTCCCTATCGATCCGGCGCTGCCCGAGGTCACCATCCCAACCGCTGGCATCTTGGGCGTCTGGGATACCACGACGTTGGCCAATGGCCCCTATACCGTCCGCCTGCTAGTTCAGGGCCTCGACGGCAGCCTGGCCACCGCCCTCATGACGGTTAGCGTAGCTAACTGATGCCGCACGGGTACCTGTGAAACCGGTTGGCCCTGCCCTTGCAGGACCAGTATGTGTCCGCGGCGTAGGGGCATGAATGGCGTGGCAGGGTGTGGCCGGGCGG